>JADLBP010000187.1 GCA_020847695.1 Planctomycetota bacterium | reverse complement strand
TCCACTCGCGCACGCGACCGATCACGCCGAGGTAGGGCAGCAGCGAGAGCGCGCCGGTCGCCCCGATCGCGACCGGGATCCATGCGCGCCGCGCCTCGCCGCGCAGGATCGCGAGCAGCATCGCGCCAGCGACCGCGACCGCGACCAGCACCGCGTTCTGGAAGAGCACCTGGACGCTCGCGACCGTCGCGGCGATCGCGAGCAGCACCCGCGCGCGCGTCGGCGCCTCGACGACGCGGAGCAGCGCGAGCAACGCGAGCACTCCGAGGCACGCGCCGAGCCCGTACGCGCGCACCGTCGACGACCAGCGCAGCACCTCGGGTTGCACCGCGAGGACGGCGAGCGAGACCACTGGGACCGCGCGGCGGAGTCCGCGCGCAGGCGGGACCGCGCTGCCGAGCCCGCGCGCGGCGGCATCGCGATCGCCGGGCTCAGGGGCGATCGGTCCGCGCGGCGAGAAGCTGCGCGCGGCGAGCCAAACGGCCGCGAGCAGCGACGCGCCGCCGAGCACGCCCGCGAGGCGCAGCGAGCCGTCGCTCGCGCCGGCAAGCGACGTCCACGTGCGCAAGAGCAACGTCCACGGCGGCGGGAACGACTCGAACTCCGAGCGGCGGACGAGCTCGGAGAGCTCGGGCGTCGCCGCGAGGTTGACGCTGTTGATCTCGTCGCGCCACAGCGCGCCGGCGTCGAGGTAGAAGCGCGCGAGGCACGCGAGCGCGAACGCGGTGGCGAGCCACGCGAACGCGAGCTCGAAGCGTCGGATCCTGTCCGCCGTCGCAACGCCGTCGCTCTGGTTGGCGGTCACGCGGGTGGAGCTTCTACCGGGGCGTCCGCGGACTGTCAACGCGCGCGGACGGCGCTCGGACGGCGTCGCCGGCGCGCGACGGCGCTCGACCTCCTGTGGTATGGTTCGAGACGATGTCGGTCGGCGGGCGCGAGTACTACGCGGAGTTCTATGCGGACTACGAGCGACAGAGTTCGGCGCGCAAGCTCGACTTCTACATGCAGCTCGTGCGGCGCTTCGCACCGCCGGGCGCGGAGCTGTTCGAGCTCGGAGTCGGCCTCGGCAACTTCCTCGCGCGCGCGTCGACCGAGTACCGTTGCACCGGCAGCGAGGTGAACGACTTCGGCCTCGCCGAGGCGCGCCGCCGCGTGCCGAGCGCGCGCTTGCTCGCGGGCTCGTACGAGCAGATCCCGAGCGAGCGTCCGCCGGCGGTCGTCGTCGCGTGGGACGTGCTCGAGCACATCCCGCAGATCGACGCGGCGCTCGCGTGCATCCGCGCGCGGCTCGCCGAGCCCGGGTACCTGATCGCGGTCGTGCCGGTCTACGACGGGCCGCTCGGCGGGCTGGTGCGCGCGCTCGATCGCGATCCGACGCACGTCTCGAAGTGGGCGCGCCATGCGTGGCTCGCGGCGTTCGAGCGCAACGGCTTCACCGTGCTCGACTGGGGCGGCGTCGTGCGCCGGCTCGTGCTCGGCCGGTACTACCTGCACGTCGCGCGGCCGCGCGGGTTGATGCAACGCGTCGGCTCGGCGATCTGGATCGTCGGCGGCACGGGCGCCGCGTCGCGCGCGCCTCTCCACGGACGCGCCGCGAGCTGACCGATGCGCGTCTGGGTCGTCCTGCCTGCGTACAACGAAGCCGCGAACCTGCCGGCGTTGCTCGCGCACCTCGGCGAGATCGCGGCGGAGTCGTTCCAGCTCGACGTGCGCGTGCTGGTCGTCGACGACGGCTCGACCGACGACACCGCGGCGGTCGCCGCGCGCTCCGCGGGCTCGCTCTCGCTCGAAGTGATCCGCAACGAGAAGAACCTCGGTCTCGCGGGCACGTTCCTGCGCGGCATGACCGCGGCGGCGGCGCAAGCGCGCGCCGGCGACGTCGTCGTCTGCATGGACGCCGACAACAGCCACGTGCCGGGGCAGATGCTGGCGATGATCCGCGGCATCCAGGAAGGCCGCGACGTCGTGATCGCGTCGCGCTACCAACCCGGCGCGGTCGTGCGCGGCGTGCCGTGGTCGCGCCGCGTGCTCTCGAGCGGGATGAGCGTGCTCTTCCGCCTGGTGTGTCCGATCCAAGGCGTGCGCGACTACTCGTGCGGCTACCGCGCGTACCGTGCGAAGTTCCTCCAGGACGCGCTCGCGGCGCTCGGCGATCGTCCGCTCGCCGAGGAAGGCTTCGCGTGCATGGTCGAGATGCTGCTGCACCTCGCGCGCCGCGGCGCGATCTTCGGCGAGGTGCCGTTGGTGCTCCGTTACGACCGCAAGGTCGGCGCGTCGAAGATGAAGGTCGGCCGGACGGTCGTGCGGACGCTCGCGGTGCTGGTGCGCGAGCGCCTGTCGAGCCCGGAGCGCGGAGCGGGGCGGTGAGCGCGCGTCGCGCAGGTGGCGCGCGGTTGGCGATCCGGCGTCACGCAGGAATCGCGACGCCGTGAGCCCGCGTCGCATCGCGGTGATCGTCGGGACGCGACCCGAGGCGATCAAGATGGCGCCGGTGCTGCTCGAGCTGCGCCGCAGGCCGCGCTGCGAAGCGCTCTTCGTCGCGACCGCGCAGCACCGCGAGATGCTCGACCAGGTCTGCGCGGCGTTCGATCTGCGGCCCGACGTCGATCTCGACCTGATGCGACCCGACCAGACGCTCGCCGACGTCACCGCGCGCGTGCTGCTCGGCGTGCGCGACGTGCTGCGCGACCTCGCGCCCGACGCGGTGCTCGTCCACGGCGACACGACGACGTGCCTCGCGTCGACGCTCGCCGCGTTCTACGCCGGCGTCCCGGTCGGTCACGTCGAAGCGGGCCTGCGCACGCACGACCTCGCCGCGCCGTGGCCGGAGGAGATGAACCGGCGCTTGACCGATCCGCTCGCGCGTTGGTGCTTCGCGCCGACCGCGCGCGCCGCCGAGAACCTGCGCGCCGAGCGCGTGCTGGAGAGCGCGATCCACGTCGTCGGCAACACGGTGGTCGACGCGCTCGAGCTCGCGCTCGAACGCAATCGCGTGCGCCCGCCGACGATCCCCGACCTGCCGAGCGGCGCGCTCGAGGGCCGCAAGCTCGTGCTGGTCACCGGCCATCGCCGCGAGAGCTTCGGTCCGCCGCTGCGCGAGCTCTGTTCGGCGCTGCGCGAGGTCGTCGACCGCCGCGAGGACACGGTGCTCGTCTATCCGGTGCATCTCAATCCGAACGTGCGCGCGCCGGTGCACGAGCTGCTCGGCGGTCACCCGCGGATCCACCTCGTCCGACCGCTCGAGTACCTGCCGTTCGTCGCGCTGCTCGCGCGCGCGACCGTGATCGTCACCGATTCCGGCGGCATCCAGGAGGAAGCTCCGACGCTCGGCGTGCCTGTCCTCGTCACGCGCGCGGCGACCGAGCGGCCGGAAGCGATCGAGCAGGGGCTCGCGCGGCTGGTCGGCACGTCGCGCGCGGCGCTCGTGCCCGAGCTCGACCGCGCGCTGTCGCTTTCGCGCGCGAGCGCGCCGCCCGCGCCCAATCCCTACGGCGACGGCCGCGCGTCGCAGCGCATCGCCGACGTCCTGCTGCGCGAGCTCTGACGAAGTCCGGAGCGCCAGGTGCGGCCCGAGCTGCGCGTGCGCGCCGGCCGCGAGCACCTCACCCGCGCCCGCCGGGGCCCGGGATCACGCGGTGTAGATCCGGTGGCAGTCGTCGTGGTCGTCGATCGTCTCGAGGAACGTCTCGTGCGCGTGGCGGACCTCGGGGGCGAGTTTCGCGGGCTCTTTCGGCTTGTAGCCCATCTCCGATTGCACCACCGACCAGCCGTTGGCGCGCAGGTACGCGGTCGTCGAGTCGAGGTCCTTCGGGTCGGTGTAGAAGTGCGCCGCGCTGCCCTCGTCGGACGCCTCGCCGGGCTCGACCTCCTGCGCGCCCGCCTCGATCGCGACGGTTTCGAGGTCGAGGCCCGCGGTCGGGTGCGTCGCCTCGATCATCCCGACGTGATCGAAGAAGAACATCACCTTTGCGCCGAACTGCCCGTCGCGGAACAGCGCGCGCATGTCCGGCGCCGTGCGATTGCGGTTGTCGGTCAGGCACTCGACGATCACCGGCACGCCCTGCGGCGACATGCCTTCGAAGGTGACGAGCGCGAGCTCGGCGCTCGCTTCGCCGACGCCGGAGCCCTTTTTGATCGCGCGGGCGATCACGTCGTTCGACACCGACGCCTTGCGCGCCGCTTCGACCGCGACCGCGAGCCTCGCATTCATGCTCGGATCGGGCGAACCGAGCTTGGCGGCGATCGTCACTTCACGCACGAGCTTGGTGGTGATCTTCGCCCGCTTGCTGGCGTTGATCTCACGCTTCTTCTGCAGCCACTGTCGACCCATCCCCGCAGTCTAGCAGCGCGGCCCGCGCGGGCCGAGCTCGCCCTGCTCCGGTGCGTACACGCGAGCGTCGGGCGCCCGAGTCGTCGCGCGGGCCGCTCGCGCGAGCGCAATCCCGGCCGCGGCACGTCCGAGCGGCCCGCGGGGGAGTGCGATGCGCGCGCGGGCCGACAAGATCCGCATGGACGCGATCACCGAAGCCGTGCGTGCGATGTACAGCGCCTTCCCGTATCCCGCCGGAGCGCCGACCTTCCGCCAGGCGACCGACGCACGCCTGCTGCTGTCGTACGGCGAGCGCGGCCGGCCCGCCGGGCGTCCGCTGACAGTGCTCGACGCCGGCTGCGGCCGCGGCGTCGGGCTGATCGGCGCGGCGGCGCTGCAGCCCGACGTCGACTTCCTCGGCATCGATCTCTGCGGTCCGGCGCTCGAGCACGCGCGCGCGGAGGTCGCGCGCCGCGGCCTCGCCAACGTGCGGCTCGCCGAGGTCGACCTGATGACGCTCGCGGGACTCGACGTGCCGCCGGGAGGTTTCGACGTCGTGCTCTCGTCGGGTGTCGTGCATCACCTCGCCGATCCCGAGGTCGGACTGCGGCGACTCGCGAACGTGCTCGCGCCGCACGGCGTGCTCTCGCTGATGGTCTACGGCCGGCGCGGACGCGAATCGCTCCATCGACTGGTGCGCGCGATCGACGCGGTCGCGCCGCGCGAGCTCCCGCTCGAGGAGCGGCTGCGCGTCGGCCGCGCGCTGGTCGCCGGCGTCGAGAGCGCGCCGCTGATGCACGGGCCGTGGAGCGATCAACGCACGATCGGCGACGTCGAGTTCGTCGATCGCTACCTCAACGTGCACGAGACGAGCTACGACGTGCCGGGGCTCTTCGCGCTCTGCGAGCGCGCGGGGCTCGAGTTCCTGCGCTGGGCGGAGCCCGCGGATTGGGACGCGGAGTCGCTGGTGCCCGCGGGTCCGCTGCGCGAGCGCATCGCGCGCCTCCCCGCCGCGCGGCGATTCGCGTTGGTCGACGAGCTCGCGTGGCGGCCGAGCCTCGAGCTCGTGCTCGCGCTCCCCGGCAACGCGCCGCGCGCGCCGCTCGACGCGAACGCGCGCGACGACGAGCCGCTCGCGTGGAATCCCGAAGCGTCGTTGCGGATCGAGCGGCGCAACCTGCGCGATCGCGAGCGCGTCGAGTCGCTCGCGCTCCAGGTGCGGCGGCGCGAGCCGCTGAAGCTCGAGAACGGGCCGCTCGCGCAGGCTCTGCTCGCGCTCGAGCACCAGCGCGAGCCGGTCCGACTCGGCGCGGTCGTGCGCGCGCTCGGCGAGCGCTCGCTCGCGGCGCCGATGGCACGTGCGACGGCGCGGGCGGCGGCGCTCGAGCTCCTGCGGCTCGAAGCGCTCTACCGCCCGCATCTCGCCGACTGCTAGGACGCGTGCTTGCCGACGCCCATCGGGTTGTCGTCGGCCGAGGGACCGTAGATCGACGGAACCGGCACGTCGAGCAGGCGCAGGTAGACCGAGAGCTGGCCGCGGTGGTGGATCAGGTGATTCATCACGAAGCCGCGCAGCACGCCGGCGCGCGGCTGGCTGAAGAAGACCTGCGCGCCGGCCTTGAGCGTCCACGGCACGCCGAGGTCGGCGTCGGTCGCCTTGACCAGCGCCGCGCGGTAGCTCGCGCCGTTGCGATCGAGCTCGGCGAGCACGTGAGCCGTCGATTCGAAGCGCGGCGGCGTGAAGGGGGCGGAGAGATCGAGCTCGGTCGTCGCGAGGGTCATCCCGCCCCAACCGAGGATCCCCGCGGTGTGGCCCGCGAGATCGTGCAGGCTCATCGACTTCGAGTGCGGCTTCCACGCGAAACGGGATTCGGGGACGCGTTCGAGGACCTTGCGGGTGACGGCGAGCTCGTGATCGAGCTCCGCGAGCAGACTCTGGGCGATCGACATGGTGGGTTCCTTTCGGTGCGCATGCTAGACGCTCGGCGTGCGCGACGTAGCCCCCTTGCAGAGGCTTCACGCACGTCCCACGCTGTGAGCTCCATGAACCTCGACGCGCGCATCAAGGACTTCCTCGCCGGCCAGACCTACGCGGTCGCCGGCGCTTCCTCCAACCGCGAGAAGTACGGCAACAAGGTGCTGCGCTGCTACCAGCAGCATGCGCGCGAGGTCTTCGCGGTGCACCCGCGCGAGACCGACATCGAAGGCGCGCCGACGGTGACCGAGCTCGCGAAGCTGCCGAAGGCGATCCACGGGCTCTCGATCGTGACGCCGCCGCCGGTGACCGAGAAACTGGTCGAGGAAGCGGCGAAGCTCGGCATCACGCGGCTTTGGATGCAGCCCGGCGCCGAGAGCCCGAAGGCGGTCGCGCGCGCCGAGGAGCTCGGGCTCAGCGTGATCGCGAACGGGCCGTGCCTCTTGGTGTCGCTCGGCTATCGCGAGCGCTGAGCACGGGTGCCAAGGCGGCCCGAGCGAGAGCGCGGTCGGCCGCGGGGCGCGCGCTCGCGCCCCGTCGCGCGCACCCGGAGCACGCCCCGGAGCGCGCGCGGAAGCCGCGGCGAGTCCGACGCGGGGTGGGCTCGCGCCCGTCGCTCAGAACGCGCTGAACAGCACCGACGTGAACGTCGTGATCGGCGCGGCCTCGCGGTACTCCTCGAGCGTGCGCGTGACCGTCGCGAGCGCCTTGGAGACTTGCTCGAAGAGCTCGTCGTCCATGATCAGCTTGCCGAGCGTGCCGCGGCCGGTCTTGAGCGCGTCGCTCGCGAGCGCGAGGTCGTCCGCGACCTGCGCGAGCTTGTCGTAGAGCTCTTCGTTCGAGAGCAGCTTGCCGATCGTGCCCTCGCCGTTCTTGAGCTTCGCGACGACCGCTTGGGCGTCGTCGTAGAGCGTCGGGTCGACGACGAGCTTGCCGAGCGTGCCCTGGCCGTCGTTGATCTTCGCCGTGATCTCGCGGATCTGCTGGACCGCCTTGGTCACCTCGTCGGCGAGCGCTTCGTCCTTCACCAGGCGGCCGAGCGTGCCCTTGCCCGCGTTGACGTCCTTGGTGACCGCGCTGAGATCGTCGCCGATCTCCTTCAGCCGATCCGCGATCTCGGTGACCTTTCCGTACAGGTCTTCGTCGTTGACGAGCTTGCCGAGCGTTCCCTTGCCGGCCTTGATGTCGGCGGCGATCTGCGACGCGGAGTCGAACGTCGACTCGACCTTGGTGACCGCGCTCCCGAACTGATCGGCGAGCGCGTCGTCGCGCAGCAGCCTGCCGAACGTGCCCTTGCCGTTCTTCAAGTCGGCGACGACGACGTCGATGTTCGCGACGATCTCCTCGAAGCGCGCTCCGTTCTCGTCGATGAACGCGCCGAGCGATCCGAGTGCGCCTCGCTCGATCTTGCCGAAGAGCGTCGCGTCGGTCGCGACGACCGCGCCGCCCGCCGGGCCCGGATCGATCTCTATGTTCTTGCCGCCGAGCAGCGTCGCGTCGGTGATCGCGATCGAGAAGCCGTCGCGCAACTCGACCGGCTGGTCCATCAGCATCGTCACCGTCACGCGCCGGACGTACTCCGCGGTGGGGTCGTAGCTCATGTCCTTGACGCGCCCCTGGCGGATGCCCGCGACCAGCACCGCGTCGCCTTGGCGCAGCCCGTACGCTTCCGGGAAGTACACCGTGAAGCCGAAGCGCTCCTTGAACAGCGAGAAGTCGGTCAGGAAGAGCGTGTAGTAGCCCAGCACCAAGAGGACGGCCACGAAGAAGCCGCCGAGGAGCATTTGACGTCGAGTTTCCATGGTGGGGGATCCGCTAGTCGAGACGATCGCCGAGGAACTGGACCAAGCGCGGTTCCTGCGAGGCGAGGAACTCCGCGGGCGTCGAGACGTACTTCAACACGCCGCCGTCGAGCAGGCCGACGCGATCGCCGACCGTCTTGATGCAGCCGATGTGGTGCGTGACGACGAGTCCGGTGACGTGCAGTCGATCCGCGAGCTCGCGGATCAAGTGATTGATCGACGACGAGATCTCCGGGTCGAGGCCGGCGGTCGGCTCGTCGTAGAGGATGAGCTCGGGATCGGTGATCAGCGCGCGAGCGAGGCCGACGCGCTTCTTCATGCCGCCGGAGAGCTCGCTCGGCAGCTTTTCGTAGGCGTCGGGGACGCGCACGAGCTCGAGCTTCTCGCGCACCTTGCGCTCGATCTCCGCCTCGGAGAGCGTGGTCGTCTCGCGCAACGGCAGCGCGACGTTGGCGCCGGCGGTCAGCCAGTTCAGCAGCGCGGCTTCCTGGAAGACGTACCCCATCCGCGAGCGCATCTCGCGCAGCTCCTTGCGCGAGATCTTGGACATGTCGTTGCCCTCGACCTCGACCAGGCCGGAGTCCTGCTTCAAGAGCCCGATCACGTGGCGCAGCGTCACCGACTTGCCGCAACCCGACGGGCCCATGATGCAGAACGTCTCGCCGCGGTGGACCTCGAGGTTCAGCCCGGCGAGCACCTTGCGCGCGCCGAACGCCTTGTGGACGTCGCGGAAGCGGATGATCACGTCCGCGCTGGACTTGGTCGCGTCCAGGCCCGCGTTCGTCGCTCGGTCGTCTGCCGTGTCGTCGCTCGCCATGCTCACGCTCGCCATGCTCACGCTTGGAAGAAGAGCCACGACATGAAGTAGTTGGCGACGATGATCGCGATGATCGAGTCTCGCACCGCCTTGCGCGTCGCGTTGCCGACGCCGAGCGCCCCGGCGGTCGCGCGCAAGCCCGCGCCGCACGAGATCACCGCGACGATCGCACCGAAGCAGAACGACTTGAACAGGCCCGAGTAGACGTCCTTCGGCAGCTCCAGGAAGAAGTTGGTGTCCTGGAGCGCGTCGATCACCGAGTCCCAGTAGAGCGAGAGGCCGACGTTGAGCTGCGAGTCGGCGACGAACCCGCCGCCGACGATGCCGACCGCGTCGCACAGCACGGTCAACAGCGGGCACATGATCGCGAGCGCGATCACCCGCGGCATCACCAGCAGCGCGATGCGGTCGATCGACATCACCTCGAGCGCCGAGAGCTCTTCGCTGACCGCCATCGTGCCGATCTCCGCCGCGAGCGCGCTGCCGACGGTCGCCGCGAGGATCGTCGCGGTGATGAACGGGCCCATCTCGCGGCACATCGAGATCGCGACGATCGTGCCGATCTGGTCCTGCTGGCCGAAGCGGGCGAGCTCGAGCCCGGTCTGCAGCGACACGATCATCCCGATGAACACGCCGACCAGCAGCACGACGTGCACGACCTTGATCCCGGCCTGCCAGAGCTGCTCCAGGATCAGCGCACGCCGTTTGACGATCGCGCCGAAGCGCAACACGACCTGGACGAGGAGGTCGAGCAGGTAGCCGATGTCGGCGAGGAACGCGGTGAAGACGGAGATCACGGCAGCGCGCCTCCTTCTACCAAGCGCGCGCTCCCATCGAGAGGCAGTTCCTCGCGCGATCGCTCCAGCGGCCAACCCGGCCCCGGGAACGCCGGCGCCAGCCAGTCGACGTCGTCGACGTCGCTGCGGGTCTCCCAGCGGAACAGGCCGAGCAACGCGGAGTGCGCTTCGACCGTCGCGCCTCGGTCGACGTAACGGCGTCGCGACCAGAGCCCGAGCAGGTAGGAGCGATCCTCGTGGCGATCGCGCTCGCGCCGGTAGATCCCGCCCCACGCGCGCTCGTGGCGCACCTCGCCGCCGACTTCGGTCTCGGCGGTCCAGAGCTCGTAGATCCACGCGTAGTGGTCGTCGATCACCGGCAGGTGCCAGAGCGGATTGAGCGCGGGGAACGCGACCCGATCGCCGCTGCGCCCGTGGAAGTCCTGGTAGAGCGGCCAGAGCTTGGTCCAGCTCTCCTCACCGCCGTCGGCGGCGAGCTCCGTCCAGCGTTGCCATACCGGCAAGACGTACGTCGCGCGCCGCACGCGGTCGGGGTAGTCCTCGGTGCTGATCTGCACGATCGGCCAGAGGTAGTTCCGCTTCTCCAGACCGTCGCCCTTGTAGCGCGAGTAGAACGGCCAGAAGCGCACGCGCTCCTCCGAAGGCGGATGGCGACCGCCGCCGTGCACGCGGACCAGCGGCCACGGTCCGTCCCACGCCCAGAAGCCGGTCTCGGTGTCGCGCGCGTAGCCGAAGAACGGCCAGAGCCACGTCCACGCGTCGTAGCTGCCGCGCGAGGTGTGCCCGAACAGTGGCCAGAACATCCAGCTCCGCTCGCGCGCGTCCGCGGGCTTCGCGAGGTCGTTCTCCTGCGAATGGAAGAACGGCCACAAGAAGAACCAGCGGTCGTAGCTGCCCTCGATGCGGTTGTGCCCGAAGAACGGCCAGATGCGGCCGCTGGTGCCGCCGGTTCCGGTGGTGCGGTTGAAGAAGGGGAACAGCCAGTTGGTGGAGATCCGCCCTTCGCGCTCGGTGCGCAGGTAGAGCGGGAAGAGCACGAAGACGATCTTGTCGAAGGTCGCGAAGTTCTCGATCACGCCGCCGAACGGGAAGAACGCGCGGACGATCCGGCCGCTCGCGTCCTGCGACCAGAAGATCCCGGGCAGCGAGAGGAACTTCCACGCGCGTTGGCCGTCGGCGTCGAGCTCGCTCTGGTAGCGCCACACCGGCAGCAGTTGGTTGACGTGCTCGTCGCCGCGGCGGGTGATCGAGCCGAGCGGGACGAGGAAGCGCGTGATGCTGTCGCCGTTCGGCTCGTCGTAGCGGCTCGCGAGCGGTCGCAGCGCCCAGTGCGTCAGCGCGCCACGCGGCGATTCGTTGCGGAAACGCAGCGCGCCGGCGACGAGCTCGCCTTCGGTGCCGCCGCCTGCGCGCGAGTAGCGCGAATACGCCGGCGCGAGGTAGATCTCCTGGTCGAACGAGGCGCAGCTCGCGAGGCCCGCGAGCGAGAGCGCGAGCAAGGTTGCGAGCCAAGCGCGCGGGGCTCGCGCCCTCGTCGGGGCCGGGACGCGCGCGCACTCGTCGATCATCGCCGCGATTGTGGAGGCGGCGCGGGCCGATTCAAGTGCGCGCCGGTCGCGGGGTGCATGACGAGCTTGTCGCTCGTGCGCACCCCTGCTACCGTCCGCAGCTTCGCACGCGGAGCGTCAGCGCCTCTCGCCGACGCAGCGCGGCGCCTCGCGCGGAGCGTCACCGGCGCTCGGCGCCGAGGCAAACAGGGAGCACTGGGCAAACGGGGCGCACCGGCGTCTTGCGCGCGACGCAACCGCGCCCGGCGCGCAGCGCAACAGCTATGAGCATCTACCTCTCCGGCATCCAACCGAGCGGGCTCCTGCACTGGGGCAACTACTTCGGGGCGATCCGTCAGCACGTCGCGGCGCCCGCCGCCGGCGGCGAGCACTTCTACTTCATCGCCGACTACCACGCGCTGACCACCAGCAAGAACCCCGCGGAGCTGCGCGAGTGGGTGCGCGAGGTCGCGGTGACGTACCTCGCGTTCGGGCTCGACGTCGAGCGCGCGGTGTTCTTCCGCCAGAGCGACGTACCCGAGGTCACCGAGCTCGCGTGGATGCTCTCGTGCGTCACCGGGATGGGCGTGCTCGAGCGCGCGGTGTCGTACCGCGACAAGGTCGAGCGCGGGTTGCAGCCGAGCGTCGGGCTGTTCACGTACCCCGCGCTGATGTCGGCCGACATCCTCGCGTACGACTCGAACTTCGTGCCGGTCGGGCCCGATCAGCAGCAGCACATCGAGATCGCGCAGGACATGGCGGCGTCGTTCAACGCGCTCTACGGGCCGGTCTTCGTCCGACCCGAGCCGTCGATCTCGCCCTTCGCGAAGGTGCCGGGGCTCGACGGCCAGAAGATGTCGAAGAGCTACGGCAACCACATCTGGCTCTTCGCGAGCGGGAAGGAGCTCAAGAAGGCGGTCGGGCGCGTCGTCACCGACAGCCGTCCGCCCGAGGAGCCGAAGGACCCGGCGTCGGTGCTGCTGTTCGATCTGCTGCGGCTCTTCCTCGACGACGCCGAGCTCGCGGAGTGGAAGCGCCGCGTGCAGACGGGCGGCGCGGGCGCGCCGGGCTACGGTCACCTGAAGCAGCGCCTCGTCGAAGCGGCGGAGGCGTTCTTCGCGCCCGCGCGGGCGCGCCGCGAGGAGCTCTTGCGCGACCCGGCCGAGGTCGACCGCGTGCTCGCGCGCGGCGCCGAGCGGGCGCGAGCGCGGGCACGAGCGACGCGCGACCGCGCGCTGGCCGCCTGCGGTTTGCGCTGACCGAACGCGCGGGCGTCGAGACGCGCGCCGAAATGGCGTAGAGTGCGCGCGTCAACCCTTGGACCCCCGCATGTTCCTACGCACGTCGATCGTGGCGGTCGTCGCGAGCCTCGCGCTCGCCGCCGGTTGCAGCTCCCCGAAAAAATCCGACGCGGCCGAGAAGCCCGATGCGTCCGGAGCTCGCGCGGCGGGCGCCGAGGATGCGCGGCCGATCAAGAAGAAGCAGCCCGACAAGCCGTGGACGACCGCGTTCGGCGAGAAGGCCGCGTTGGTCGGAGACGAGGTGACGATCGAAGGGCCGCCGGGGCTGCTCGAGCACGTGCTCGTGCTCCAGAACAGCGAGTTCTTCACGCACGAGGAGCGCGCGACGCCCGACGGCTTCCTGCAGCTCACCGCGGTCAAGCCCGATGTCGGCGGCGCGCCGCCGATCCGCTTGCGCATCGACGCGTGGACGATCGACGCGATGGTCAGCGTGCGCGTGCTCGAGCGACCCGGCGAGGTGCCGGTGGTCGTGCAAGTCAGCGGCGAGGCCTGGTACAAGCCGCTCGCGGGCGATGGCGAGCAACGCTCCGCCGTCCTGCGCTTCGTCGGCCAGCGTCCGTGAATGAACGCGCGGCGCGGGCAGGCCAGGCGGACGGTTCGCGCGCTCGCGCCGCTCGCGCTCGGACTGCTGTCGGTCCTCGGTGCGTGCGCGAGCCCGTTCGCGCGACCGGGCGGCGCGCGCGTCGTCAGCACGTACGATGAGCTCAGCGCGGCGCTGACCGAGCGCTACGCGGCCGCGCGGCGTGCGTTCGACTCGGGCGACTTCGCCGGTGCGCGCATCGCGCTCGCCGACGTGCTCCCCGCGGCGCCCGACCACATCGGGCTCGGCATCCTCGCGCAGGAGGTCGAGCTCGCGTCCGGTGACGCCGACGCACGCGACGCGCTCGCCGAGCGCACGCTCGCGGTGCTCGAGGCCGCGCCGACCCCGGCGCGCTGCGTGCTCGCCGCGCGGCTCGCGCGCGAACCCGCCGCCGCGCGGGCGTTGCTCGCTCGCGCCCTCGAGCTCGACCCGCGTTGCGCGTGGGCGCGCTACGGGTTGGCGCACCTCGCGGCGCGCGCGGGCGATTGGACCGAGGCCGACGCAGAGCTCGAGCGCGCGTTGGAGCTCGACGCGTTCCTGCCGCCCGCGCGACGGCTCGAAGCGATGCTGCTCGCGCGCGACGGTCGGCGGCGCGAGGCGATCGGCGCGTTCGAGTCGTGGCTCGAGGACGTCGTCGACGACCCGCGCGTCGCGCTGCGCGAGTTCGTCGAGGCAGAGCTCGATCTCGCGACCTTGTACGTGCTCGATCAGGATCCCGACGCCGCGCGCGAGCTCCTGACGCGGTTGACGCTCGAGGGCGAACTCGCGGTGCGCGCGCTGTGCGTGCTCGCGGCCGCCGAGCAGGGCGCCGAGCGACCGAACGAAGCGCTGCACGCGACGCGCGCGGCGGAAGAGCTCGCTCCCGACGTCGCGTTGCCGTGGGTGCAGGAAGCGATCCTGCGCCAGAGCTGGCTCGACGACCCCGAAGGCGCCGAAGCGGCGTGGCGGCGATTGCTCGCGTCGAGTCAGACCGGCGGCGATCTCGGCCGCGTACTGCTCGCGATGCGCGCGCGGCTCGCGCTCGAGCGCGCCGAGCGCCGACGCGAACGCGCGAAGGGAGCCGCGCCGTGAAGGCGTTGCTCCAACGCTGCACGCGCGCGTCGGTGCGCGTCGACGGTGCCGTGGTCGGCTCGATCGACGGCGGCGTGCTCGTGTTGCTCGGCGTCGAGCGCGGCGACGCGGAACGCGAGTGCGATCGGCTCGCCGAACGGGTCGCGACGTACCGCTTCTTCTGCGACGGCGATGGCAAGATGAACCTGTCGGTGCAGGATGTCGGCGGCCGCGCGCTGGTGGTCAGCCAGTTCACGCTCGCTGCGGACACCCGCAAGGGCCGGCGGCCTTCGTTCGATCCCGCGGCGGCGCCCGAGCTCGCCGAGCGCCTCTACCGCAGGTTCGTCGAGCGCCTCGCGCACCTCGGCGTGTCGTGCGCGACCGGCCGCTTCGGAGCGTCGATGCAGGTCGAGCTGGTCAACGACGGACCGGTGACGTTGCTGCTCGAGGAGCGCCCGGGGAGCGAGCCGGTCGGCCCGACCTAACCTCCTTCGCCCTAGTGGGTTAGGCGGCCCCTCGGGGGCGGCTCATGGCGCCCGGACGCCGCGGGGACCCGCGACCGGTGCCAAGTCGTTGCGGTCCAAACACTTGAGCCGAACGGGGGGTGTCGGCCGACAGGGCTCGGTCGGACCGCCACCCGGCGGCTCCTACCGTCACAAGTTCTTGCTTGACACATAGATAATGCAGTTCGATATTGCGCGCCGTCGCCGCCGCACCCCTCCCCGCGGCCTTTCGCGCGAGGAAAGCCCTCGATGACCCAACCGCCTGGACCCCAGACGATCACCAAGAAGGAGCTCGTCAACCGCATCGCGGAACAGACCGGGCAGACCAAGGTCATCGTCAAGGACATCCTCCAGAAGTTCCTCGACGAGATCATCGAGGAGCTCTGCCGCGGCAACCGCCTGGAGTTCCGCGAGTTCGGCGTCTTCGAGGTCAAGGAGCGCGCGCCGCGTCGCGCGCAGAACCCGCGCACGCTCGAGAAGGTCGAGGTGCCCGGCAAGCGGGTGGTGAAGTACAAGGTCGGACGCCTGATGCGCGAGCGCGTTTGCGAGGAACGTCCGCCGGAGCCCGCGCCGCCGCCCGCGGCGCCGAAGCGCACGGGGACGCCTGCTCCGGCCGCGGTGCAACCGCCGCCGCCGCCCGCGCCGCCGAAGCCGCCGCCCTCGAACTCGCCGTTCTGAGCCGCGAGGCGCCGTCGTTCGCCCGGCGCACGCCGAACGAGCAGCCGGCGCGTGCCGAACGAGCAGCCCGGGCGCGTTTCCTCGACTCCGTGGCTCGCCGGCGCGAGCCCTGGGTTCGCTCAGCGAGCGGCGAGCTGGCCGGCGGCTGCCCGCGCGCGGTCGAGCGCCTGCGCGAGGTCCGCGATCAGGTCGTCGACGTGCTCGATGCCGACCGAGAGTCGCACCAGGCCGTCCGCGAGGCCCGCGGCGCGGCGCGTCTCCGGCGGGATGCTCGCGTGGGTCATCGACGGCGGCGTCTCGATCAGCGATTCGACGCCGCCGAGCGATTCGGCGAGCGTGAAGAGCCGCGTGCTCGACGCCAGCGCGTCGCCGGCGGGCACGCCGCCCCGGAGCTCGAACGAGACCATGCCCCCGAAGTTCTTCATCTGTCGCTTGGCGAGCGCGTGCTGCGCGTGCGACTCGAGACCGGGGTAGATCACCTTCTCGACCAGCGGCTGCTTCTCGAGGAAGCGCGCGATCGCGAGCGCGTTGGAGCCGTGCCGATCCATCCGCACGCCGAGCGTCTTGGTGCCGCGCAGCACGAGGAAGCAGTCCATCGGGCCCGGCGTCCCGCCGACCGCGTTCTGGAAGAACGCGAGCTCCTCGCGCACCTTGTCGTCGTTGCCGATCAACGCGCCGCCGACGACGTCGGAGTGGCCGCCGAGGTACTTGGTCAACGAGTGGAGCACGAGGTCGGCGCCGAGCGCGAGCGGCTGCTGCAGGTACGGCGTCGCGAACGTGTTGTCGACGACGAGCAGCGTCTTGGCGCGCTTGGTGATCGCCGAGATCGCGGCGATGTCGGAGAGTCGCAGCAGCGGGTTCGACGGCGTCTCGACGTAGACGTACTTGGTCGCGGGCTCCAGCGCGCGCTCGACCTGCGCGGGCTCGGTGGTGTCGACGAACGTGAAGCGGATGCCGTAGCGCTCGAAGACGCGCTTGAAGATGCGGTACGTGCCTCCGTAGAGGTCGTTGCCCGCGACGACGTGGTCGCCCGGCACCAATCGATCGAGCAGCGCGTTGGTCGCGGCGAGTCCCGACGAGAAGCAGAGGCCCCAACGGCCGCCCTCGAGCGACGCGAGGTTCTGCTGGAGCGCGGTGCGCGTCGGGTTGGAGGTGCGCGAGTACTCGTAGCCTCCGCGCGGCTTCGCCGGCGCGTCCTGCTTGTAGGTGCTCGTGAAGTAGACCGGCGTCATGATCGCGCCGTTCTCCGGGTTCGCCTCTTGGCCGGCGTGGATGGCGCGCGTCTCGAAGCGATCGCTCTCGCGGTTGTGGCTCATCGACGCAGTGTAGGCGCGCGGGCGAGCGCTGCCTAGAATCGCGGGCGATGTCGAGCTCGCCCGCGCCGTCGTCGCCGCAAGGCGTGCCCGCGCGAGCTGCGTCGCCCGAGCGCCGGTTCGGCTTCAAGCTCGCGATCGTCGCGGTGCTGCTGTGGGGCGTGCTGTTGCGCGAGGTCAACCTCGACCGCACGTGGGGTTGGGACGAATCGATGCACGCGGAGCTCCCCGCGGCGCGGATGGTCGAGCTCGTGCGCGCGGGCGAGTGGCGCGGCGCGATCGACGTCGCGCTGGCCTGCGATCGCTATCCGTTCCTCGTCCCGGTCTACCTCGCGGCCGTGCAGCTCGCGACCGGCGTGTCCGAGCTCGCCGCGCGCACCGCGCTCGCGACGTTGTGGTGTCTCGGCGTGCTCGCCGGCGCGTTCGTCGTGCGACGCCTCTCCGGGGTGAGCCCGCGCTCGCGAGCGGGCGCCGCGGTGTTCGTGCTCGCCGCGAGCTTCGTCCCGATCGCACGGCTCTACGCGCCGACGTTGTTCCTCGAGGCGTCGTTCTCCGCGCTGCTCTCGTTCGCGGTGCTCGCGTGGCTCGCGCGCGCCGATCCGGGCGCCGGCCGCCGCGCGGACATGCTCGCCGGGGCGCTCTTCGCGCTCGCGTTCTTCACCAAGTTCAACTACGGGTTGCTGCTCGGGCTCGGGCTCGCGCTCTCCGGCATCGGCGAGCTCGTCGCGGGCGCGAGGACCGGGAAGGGCGCGTCGACCGCGCGCCGGCTCGTCTGGTTCGCCGTTCCGCCGGGGCTCGCGGCGCTGTGGTGGTTCGTCTGTCCGCTGCCCGGTGGTCTGGAGCTCGGCGCGAGCCATCGCGCCGCGTTCGCGTCGTTCCTCGCGGGCAACCAGGAGTTCGTCACGCCGCGCGCGATGCGCATCCTCGATTGGACGACGTTGGTCGCGCCGCCGGGCGCATGGCTGCTCGGAGCGCTCGGCGTGCTGCTCTCGCTGCGCGCGTGGCGGGATCCGGCGCTGCGGACGTGCTGGCTGGTCGCGCTCGCGCTGGTCGTCCCGACCGCGCTGCACCCGTTCCACCTCGATCGCTTCCTGTTGCCGATCGCGACGCCGCTGTGGTGGCTCGCCGCGGCCGGGATCCTGCGCCTCGACGAGGTCGCGTGGCTGCGCCGACCGGCCTGGCGCGGGTGGGTCGCGGGCCTCGTGGTGCTCGGCGCATCGATCGGCGCGTCCAGGTGGTGGCAAGCGAACGCGTTGACCACGCTCTCGCTCGCCGACGCCGATCCGACGCTGCGCGACTACCAGCAAGCCCAACTGGACGCGCGCGAGGTGATCGGACGCGCGGACCCGCTGCCGACCGGCGGGTTGCGCCGCAGCGAAGCTTCGCTGCTGCTCGCGTGGGTCGCGACCGAAGCCGGGCCGACCGCGCGCGTCGGTTGGATCGGGCTGTCGAGCGAGCTCTCGCCCGCGGCATTGCACCTTGGCCTGCTCGCGCGCGGGGGCTCGGCGGAGCGCTTCCTCGCCGACGCGCATCGCGAGCTCGACGTCACGTTCGAAGGCGTCGATCCGAATTGGACCGAGCAGCAGCTCGCCGACTTCGCCGCGCGCTTCGACGTCGTCTTCTGCACCGATCCGCCGGATCTCGCGCGTCGCGGCAACCGCGCGTTCACGGCGAAGTACCGACGCATGCTCGTCGACGCGCTCGGGTGGAGCGAGCGCGAGCTCGGCACCCTCGAACTCGACAAGGGACTCGTCCGGTATCCTGTGCGGCTCTTCGCATGCCGCCCGCCCAAGCGTTGACGCCCTCCGCCGCCGACTTCGCGTTCGCCTCGCTCGACTTCGAGAGCGCGCGCGGGCTGTTCGAGCGCCTCGCGTCGACGTCGCTCGGCCGGCGCGCGCTGCGCGAGCTCGCTCCGCGTTCGGATGCGGACGCGCGGGCGGCGCTCCAGCGCGTGCGCGAGCTGCAGGGGCTCGTCGAGGCGCGTTCGCAGCCGTCGCTCGCCGGCGTCTGCGATCCGATGCCGGCGTTCGAAGGCGCGCGCCAGTTCCACCGGCCGTTCGAGCGCGAGGAGTTTGCGAGCCTCTGGAGCTTCGTCGCCGCCTCGCGGCGGCTCGCGCCGTGGTTCGCGGAGCGCAAGCTCGACGCCCCGGCGATCCACGCGCTCCACGACGGTTTCCCCGACCTCTCCGGCCTCGCGTTCGAGCTCGAGCGCGCGCTCGACGAGCGCGGCGAGATCAAGGACGACGCGTCCGCGAAGCTCTCGAAGCTCCGCCGCGAGATCCGCGACCTGTCCGGCGAGATCGAAGGGCGGCTGCGGCGCATCGCGACCGCCGCGCGCGACCATCTCTCCGACGGCAGCATCCATCGCCGCGGGCGTCGCCTCGTGCTCGCGGTCAAGGCGAAGAGCCAAGGGCGGGTTTCCGGCATCGTCCACGATCGCTCGCAGTCCGGCGAGACGGTGTTCGTCGAGCCGCGCGAGGTGATCGAGGAGCAGAATCGCCGCGCCGAGCGCATCGCCGACGAGGAACACGAGCTGCGGCGCATCCTGGTCGAGCTGACGCGGCACGCGCTCGACGCCGAGGGCTCGGTGCGGCTCGCGGCAGCGCGGCTCGCCGAACTCGAGCTCGCGACGATCTCCGCGACGTACTGCACGAAGTACGGAGCGCGAGCGCTCGACATCGCGGGCGAGGAAGGACGGCCGAACGGGCTGCTCTTGCGCGCGGCGCGCCACCCGTTGCTGGTCGAGAAGGTGCTCTCCGGCGCGCTCGACGAGGTCGTGCCGATCGACGTGCGGCTCGGCGACGAGTTCGACCTCCTGGTGATCACCGGCCCGAACACCGGCGGCAAGACGCTCGCGTTGAAGACCGTCGGGCTCGCCGCGTGCTACCTGCGGCTCGGCCTGCCGTTCCCGTGCGCCGAAGGCAGCCGCTTGCCGCTCTACGACGGCGTGGTCGCGGACATCGGCGACGAACAGGAGATCGCGCAGGACCTGTCGACGTTCTCGTCGCACCTCGCGCGCATCCGCGTGGGGCTGGAACGCGCGGGGCCGAAGACGCTGTTCCTGCTCGACGAGCTCGGCGGCGGCACCGACCCCGACGAGGGCGCGGCGCTCTCCGACGCGTTGCTCGAGTACCTGCTCGAGAAGCGCGCGCCGACGGTCGCGACGACGCACCTCGGCAAGCTCAAGGAGTTCGCGTTCCGCCACGCGCGCGCCGAGAACGCGTCCGCGGAGTTCGACGCGACGACGCTGCGGCCTCGCTATCGCTTGCTGGTCGGCACGCCGGGCGAGTCGTGCGCGCTGCACATCGCGGCGCGGCTCGGGCTGCCGAAGAAGCTGATCGAGAACGCGCGCCAACGGATCGTGCGGCGCGACGCGGAGGCGCTCGAGCTGATGCGCAAGATGCGCGGCGCGCGCGAAGCCGCCGAGCGCGTGCGCAAGGACGCGGAGCAGAAGCTCGTCGAGCTCAAGAAGACCGAGGACGAAGCGAAGACGCGCGTCCAGGACCTGAAGAAGAAGAGCGAGCTCCTGGAAGCCGAGGCGCAGCGCGGGCTCGAGGAGCGCGTCCGCGAGGCGCGCGGCCAGCTGAAGCGCGCGTTCGACCTGCTGCCGCAGCTCTCGCCGAAGTCCGCGGAGCCGATGCGCGTCGTCTTGGAGCAAGTCGACAAGCACCTGTCCGGTGCCGCGCTCTCCGAGCGCCGCAAGGCCTTCCTCGCGGGCCTCAAGAAAGGCGGGCTCGTGTTCATCCCGCGCTACAAGCAACGCTGCGTGATCACCAAGGTCGACCACGCGAAGGAGCTGCTCAGCGTCCGCCTCGGCACCGCGACGCTGTCGGTGCCGTTCGACGAGGTGACGTGGTACGACTCGCTCTGAGCGCTACGATGGGTCGCGCTTGAGCCGCTTGAGCTGGACCACGGCGGGGGAGTCGCACGGCCGCGGGCTCGTCGGCGTGCTCGAAGGCTTGCCGGCGGGGCTCGCGCTCGACACCGCGCGCGTCGACGCGGAGCTCGCGCGGCGGTGGGCGGGCTACGGCCGCGGCGGCCGCGCGAAGCTCGAGGACGATCGAGTCGAGCTGCTCTCCGGGCTGCGCGCGGGCCAGACGTTGGGCTCGCCGCTCGCGTTCCTGATCGCGAACCGCGACCAGACGATCGAGTCGCTCCCGGTGCCGACCAACGCGCGGCCCGGGCACGCCGACCTCGCCGGTTGCCAGAAGTTGCTCGCGCGCGATCCGCGCGCCGTGCTCGAGCGAGCGAGCGCCCGCGAGACCGCGGCTCGCGTCGCGCTCGCCGGTTTCGCGCGGCAGTTGCTCGAGCGCTTCGGCATCGAGCTCTTCGCCCACGTCGTCGAGCTCGGCGGGGTCGCGGCTCGGCCGGGCCTCTTCGAGTCGTTCGGCTCCGAGCGCGCCGCACGGCGCGCGGCCTCGGACTTCCAGTGCCTCGACGCCGACGCGGAAGCCGCGCTGCGCGCGAAGGTCGACCAGGCGAAGGCCGACGGCGATTCGCTCGGCGGCGTGTTCGAGGTGCGCGTGCTCGGGCTGCCGCCCGGGCTCGGCCACTACGTCAGCGCGCCCGAGCGACTGACCGCGCGCCTCGGCGGCGCGCTGTTCTCGATCCCGGCGATCAAGGGCGTCGAGTTCGGCCTCGGGTTCGAGTCCGCCCGGCTGCCGGGGTCGGCGGTCCACGACGCGATCGTCCCCGCCGATCCGGCGCGGCCGCCGCGGTTCGGCCGCTTCGCGCGCGCGACCAACCGCGCCGGCGGCCTGGAAGGCGGCCTGACGACCGGGGAGGAGCTGGTCGTCCGCGCCGCGATGAAGCCGATCCCGACCCTGCGCAAGGGGCTCGACACGGTCGACTTCGCGACCGGAGAGCCGGTGCGGGCGACGTACCAGCGCTCCGACGTCACTTCGGTGCCGGCGGCCAGCGTCGTCGGCGAGGCGGTGGTCGCGCTCGAGCTCGCGCGCGCGTTCCTCGACAAGTTCGGCGGCGACACGCTCACGGAGGTCGAGGCGAGCTTCGAGTTCTGGCGCAGCCAAGCGAGCCGCGTTTGACCCGTCCCAGGCGTTCCGCGGAGGGTCCGCCGAGGAATTCCTCGTGGAAGCTTGACCGCGGGGAGGTCACTCGTAACATGTGCCGCTCGTCTAACCGCCCCAGGCGGTCGGACCCGTCAACCGGCCCTCGAGGCTCCGCCGGACACCCGTGGGACACCTCGCGGCCAGCGTAGCTCAATGGCAGAGCACCTGATTTGTAATCAGGTGGTTGTGGGTTCGATCCCCACCGCTGGCTCCATCCGCGAGCTGACGGCCGGCCCCGCGCCGGAACGGTCAAGGCGCTCGACAACCCGAACACGGCTTGGATCCTGCCAGCACGGCCCCGCGCTCCGCGCGACGACCGGGCGAAGGGGTCTCGCGAGCGCGAGCTCGCGCTGCTCACTGGAAACGAGACACCCTTCGGATGACACGGGAGCGGTGGTAGCCGAACGCGCGACCCTGCGCGACCGGCGCCCCGCGTCAGCACCGAGCATCGAGATCAGGGGGAGATACCAAAGCGGCCAACTGGGCCAGACTGTAAATCTGGTGGCTTATGCCTTCGGCGGTTCGAATCCGCCTCTCCCCACCAATTTTGTCCCCTGCCCGAGGCCGACCAGGCCTCACCGGCGACCGACCGCACGCGACGACCTGTGCGCGACGAGCGGAACACCGGCAGCTGGACTGCTTTGGAGGCTCCTCCTGATCGAAGCCCAAGCGCGACCGGCGCTCGGGTGACGCTCGTTTCTGGCCGCGTGCAGTTCCGGACCCCGATCACGCATCCGCCTCGCGCCTCTCCTCCCAAAAGGAGTCGCGTCGGGCGCTTCGCGCGCACGGTTGTGGCGAACGCTTGGACGGCCCAACGGCTGGCCCCGCGACTCGACCCGCCCGTGCGGTCTAGCCGGAGCTCAGGCGGGCGTAGTTCACTCAGGCGGGCGTAGTTCAATGGTAGAACTTCAGCCTTCCAAGCTGATAGCGTGGGTTCGATTCCCATCGCCCGCTCCAACGCCGCACTCCGGGATCCCGAGACGGTTCCACCGACTCGACCCTGGCCGCGCGTGTCCGGCAGGCGAAGCGCGCCGCCGCGTCGACCCGGCCCGGCCGCTCTTCGCAGCGCAGCCGAGCGCTGAGCGTCGGCCGCCGCGCGAAAGCCCCTGCGCGAACGCCCACCAAGCTTCAGCAGCCGCCGTCATCCACCCAGACACTCAACCGTTCGCGCTCCGCGCGGACGGTCGGCTGGTGTAGCTCAGTGGTAGAGCACTCCCTTGGTAAGGGAGAGGCCGCGGGTTCAATCCCCGCCACCAGCTCCAACCAAACGCTCTTCTCCGAACTCGACCTTGAACTCGTCCGGTGCCGCGCAGGCGGCCCCGGGCTTCCTCGAAAACAAACCAGGCAACAACTGGATCCGACCCCGCGGGCACTGTCCACGCGGGGGCGGGCCGGCTGGAACCCCGGACGAAAACCTCGGACGCAAACCACCGGGCTCTTGCGGCCCGCATCGGAACCCAAACCACCACCATGGCAAAGGAACTCTTTCAGCGGACGAAGCCGCACGTCAACGTCGGCACGATCGGTCACATCGACCACGGCAAGAGCACTCTGACGGCGGCGCTCGCGGCTCGTTCGGCCGCCAAGCACGGCACCAAGGTCAAGAGCTACGCCGAAATCACCAAGGGCGGCACCGTCCGCTCCTCGGACAAGACCGTGACGATCGCGGCGTCGCACACCGAGTACGAGAGCCCGAAGCGTCACTACGCGCACGTCGACTGCCCGGGCCACGCCGACTTCATCAAGAACATGATCACCGGCGCCGCTCAGATGGACGGCGCGATCCTGGTCGTGTCCGCCGCCGACGGCCCGATGCCGCAAACGCGCGAGCACGTGCTGCTCGCCCGTCAGGTCGGCGTGCCGCACATCGTGGTCTTCCTCAACAAGGTCGACCTGCTCGATGACCCCGAGCTGATCGACCTCGTCGAAATGGAGATCCGCGATCTGCTCAACAAGTACAAGTTCCCGGGCGACGACACCCCGATCATCCGCGGCCAGGCCAAGCTGGCGCTCGAGTCGAACGGTGCCGACGACAAGGCGAACGCCTGCATCGACGACCTGCTCAACGCGCTCGACTCCTTCATCCCGGAGCCGCAGCGTCTGACGGACAAGCCGTTCCTGATGTGCATCGAGGACGTGTTCTCGATCGAAGGTCGCGGCACGGTCGGCACCGGTCGTATCGACCGCGGCATCGTCCGCACCGGCGACAAGGTCGACATCGTCGGCCTCCGCGAGGAGATCCAGAAGTCGGTCGTCACCGGCGTCGAGATGTTCCAGAAGACGCTCGAGTCTGGCCAAGCGGGCGACAACGTCGGCATCCTGCTGCGCGGCATCGACAAGAAGGACCTGGAGCGCGGCATGGTCGTCGCGGCCCCGGGTTCGATCACCCCGCACACGCACTTCGAGGCCGAGGTGTACGTGCTGTCGAAGGAAGAGGGTGGGCGTCACACGCCGTTCTTCAACGGCTACCGCCCGCAGTTCTACTTCCGCACGACCGACGTGACCGGAACCTCCAAGCTCCTCGGCGGCGCTGAAATGTGCATGCCGGGCGACAACGTGAAGCTCGAGGTCGAGCTGATGATCCCGGTGGCCATGGACGAGCAGCTGCGCTTCGCGATCCGCGAAGGCGGTCGCACGGTCGGCGCCGGCGTCGTGACCAAGATCCTGAAGTAGTCGAAGTGGAGAACCGACTCCCCGGGGGCGATCGCTCCCGGGGAGCTCCGACTCCTCCCGACCCGCGAGCAAGGCTGACGAATGAAGACCAAGGAACGCTTCGTGTTCCTCGAGTGCACGGAGTGCAAGAACCGCTACTACACGACGCACAAGCGTCAGCGGGCCACTTACAAGCTCGAGAAGAAGAAGTTCTGCCGTTTCTGCCGCAAGCACACGTCGCACAAGGAGCACAAGCTCTGAGCGCGTGCGGCGCGGGTGGGCGCGAAGTGCGCTCCCCTTGCCGAGTGCGGGCCCCAATGCGGGTCCGAGTGTGGTCGACGAAGAACGCAGTGTGCCAAGAGAAGGGCTGAGGAAAGGAACCGCGATGGCTGGCTACAAGAAGGATCAAGGACGTTACGCCCGCTTGGCGTCGTTCTGGGTTCTCGCCGTGCTCGTGTTCTACGGCTCGACTTCCCTGCACACGACGCTCTCCTCGGCGTTCGACGGCAAGCTCGCGGAGGCGATCGGTGGGATCACCGTTCCGGTCTTCTCGATCAAGCTCTCGCCGTCGTTCCTGATCGCCTCGGTGGTCTGCGTCGGCGGCATCTGGTTCCTGTACCGCTGGCTCGAGACCCCGAAGATCGCGGACCTGCTGATCGAGACGGAGACCGAGCTCAAGAAGGTGACGTGGCCGACGACGCCCGAGGTGGTCAACTCCTCGATCGTCGTCGTCGTCTGCGTGCTCTTCCTGATGGCTTACCTGGCCGGGGCCGATTGGGTCCTTGCGAAAATCACCAGCCACTGGCTGTTCGGAGGCTGAGCGATATGCACCGTTGGTATTTCGTCCGCTGTCAGTCCGGTTGCGAAGACAGCGTTCGCAAGCAAGTCGAGATGCGCGTCAAGCTCAAGGGCCTGCAGGACGTCGTCCCGCAAGTTCTCGTGCCTTTCGAGCGCGTCACCGACCTCAAGGGCGGCAAGAAGCGCGTCGTCAACAAGAAGCTCTATCCGGGTTATTTGATGGTCCAAGCGGACCTCGACGACGGCGAAGACGAGCGCTCGCGCTTGGCGCAAGCCGTCGTGCGCGAGACGGCGCGCGTCGGAGATTTCCTCGGACCGCGCGGCGAGCCCGTGCCGCTGTCGGACCAAGAGGTCACGAACATCCTGTCGCGCATGAGCGACACGGAGACTCGCCCGCAAGTCAACATCGGCTTCCAGAAGGGCGACATGGTCAAGATCAAGTCCGGCGCGTTCGACGGCTTCGACGGCGCGGTGGACGAGGTCAATACCGACAAGGGCACCGTGAAGGTCATCGTCACGATCTTCGGTCGCCCGACGCCGGTCGAACTCGAGTACTGGGAAGTGGAGGCGCTCTAAAGCGCGCCCCCTTCTGAAGCGCGCACGACAAAGAGCGGATCACCATGGCTAAGGAAGTAACAGCAAAGATCAAACTGCAGTGCCCGGCCGGGCAGGCGACGCCTGCGCCGCCCGTCGGACCGGCACTCGGTTCCCACGGCGTCAACATCGCTGCGTTCGTGAAGGAGTTCAACGAGCGCACGCGCAAGGACATGGGCTTGATCATCCCGGTCGAGATCACGGTCTACAAAGACCGGAGCTTCGACTTCGTGCTCAAGTCGCCGCCCGCGGGCGTGTTGCTCAAGAAGGCGGCCGGACTCGAATCCGCCGCGAAGGCCCCCGGCCACGAAACGGTCGGCAAGGTCACTCGCGCGCAGGTCGAGGAGATCGCCAAGATGAAGATGAAGGATCTCAACGCGCGCACGCTGGATGCCGCCTGCCGAATCATCGAAGGCACGGCCCGCGCTGCGGGGATCAAGGTGGAAGGTTAGGCCGTCAACGGTCTGAGGCACGCACCACATGGTCAAGCACAGCAAGCGCTACGTCGCGGCGGCCGCCAAGGTCGATCGCTCCAAGGTCTACGAGCCCGGTGAGGCGATCGCTCTCTTGAAGAGCCTGCCTTCCGCGAAGTTCGACGAGACGGTCGAGGTTGCGGTCAACCTCGGTATCGATCCCAAGAAGTCCGATCAGCTCGTGCGCGGCGCGGTTTCGCTGCCGAAGGGCCTGGGCAAGACGGTCCGCGTGGTCGTGTTCGCCGAAGGCGAAAAGGCGGCCGCGGCGCAAGCCTCCGGCGCCGACCTCGTCGGCTCGTCCGACCTCGCCGAGAAGATCCTCGGCGGGTGGATGGACTTCGACATCGTGATCGCCAGCCCCGACATGATGAAGCACGTCGGCAAGCTCGGTAAGGTCCTCGGCCCGCAAGGGAAGATGCCTTCGCCGAAGTCCGGCACGGTCACCCCCGACGTCGGAAACGCGGTTCGCGAGTTCAAGGCCGGCAAGGTCGAGTTCCGCACCGACGCCGGCGGCAACATCCACGCTCCGGTCGGCAAGCGCTCTTTCAACGCCACCGACCTGGAAGCCAACCTGCGCGCCTTCCTCGATCACCTCGCCGGGCTCCGTCCTGCGTCGGTGAAGGGCGTGTTCCTGAAGAAGATCTGCGTCTCCACGACGATGGGCCCGGGCGCGCAGATCAACTACTCCAAGCCCCTCGGGGCGTGAACGGAGCCTGATCCATGCCGAACCTGGTCAATCGACTCCTCGACAAGGAGTACAAGCAAGCCCTCGGCGCGGCCCGCGGGATGGTGATCCTCACCGTCACCGGCCAAACGATGGAGCAGAACGAGACCTTCCGCGACCAGCTCGCCGAGAAGGGCGTCAAGGTGCGCGTCGTGCGCAACACGCTCGCTCGTCGGGCGCTGGCCGAGCGCGGCATCGAAGTCGGTGACGGCGTCTTCAGTGGAACCGTGGCGGTGTGCTACGGCGAAGCGGAAGCGGCGATCCACACGGCCAAGCTGCTGATCAAGCCGGACGCGAAGAAGATCGGCAAGCTCGTCGTGCGCGGCGGCGTGCTCGAGGACACGTTCCTCGACGCCAAGAACACGCTGCTGCTCGCGGACGTGCCGGACAAGAACACGCTGCGCGCTCAGATCGTCGGCGCCATCCAAGGCCCCGGCCGTGCGCTCGTCACCCTGCTCGACGCGAACCAGAGCGGCCTCGCCCGCATCCTGCAAGCGAAGAACGACAAGCAGGGCGCAGAAGCCCAATAACGCTCAGCCGCGGTGGGCGGTCCGCCGCGGCTCCGAATCAACGCAAGAAACAAAGTTCGTTGCACCTTCTCCCAGGAGAATCTCATGTCGGAAGTGGTTGAACTGGAGCCGAAGCTCCAAGCGATCGTCAAGGAACTGGATGGCCTCAGCCTGCTCGAGGCCTCGAAGTTGGTGAAGCACCTCGAGGGCCACTGGGGCGTCAGCGCCGCGGCTCCGGTCGCGGCTGCAGCGGCTCCGGCGGCGGCTGCCGCGGCGGCCCCGGTGGAAGAGAAGACTTCCTTCACCGTCATCCTGGAGAACGGCGGCGCGAACAAGATCGCCGTGATCAAGGAAGTGCGCGCGATCACCGGTCTCGGCCTGAAGGAAGCCAAGGACCTGGTCGAAGGCGCGCCGAAGCCGGTGAAGGAAGGCGCTTCGAAGGAAGAAGCCGAAGCGATGAAGAAGCAACTCGAAGGCGCCGGCGCCAAGGTCAAGCTCGACTGAGCTCGTCCGTTCGAGATCGATCGATCATCAGCCCCGGGCGCGGAGCGTTCGTTCCGCGCCCAGGGCTCTGCCCGTTGACGCAGCCCCTGCGTCGCTCCGTGGCGCAGCCTCTGCGTCGGTCGTCGTGCGCGCGTTCGCACGACGTCGCCGTGACGCGTTCGAACTGAGCTTCGGCTCGGTCGAGCGTTCACCCGCACTCCGCTCTCTTTTCGGCCTAGTCCTCGTATCCAAAGCCCACGCCGTGATCCATGACGAAGCGATCCGGCGGCTTCGGCGAACGGTGAGAGACCGCCCATGAACAAGACCCGCCTTCCGCTGCGCAAGTTCGGCCACTACCCGGAGATCATCGAGATCCCGGACCTGGTCGAGATCCAGACCAAGGCCTACCGCGACTTCCTCCAGCTCGACCAACCGCAGGCGAGCCGGCAGAACCAAGGTCTCGAGGCCCTCTTGCGCGAGGTGTTCCCGATCTACTCCTACGACAAGACCATGTGTCTGGAGTACGTCGGCTACGAGCTCGGCAAGCCGCGCTACTCGATCGACGAGTGCCGACAACTCGGCCTGACCTTCGGCTACCCGTTCAAGGTCCGCCTCCGCCTGATCCGCGGCGCCGGCGCGAGCGAGGAAGAGGTCTACCTGGGCGAGATCCCGGTGATGATCGGCGGTGGTGAGTTCATCATCAACGGCTCGGAGCGCGTGATCGTCAGCCAGCTCCACCGCTCGCCTGGCGTCGACTTCTCGGTCGACCAATCGGCGCTCGACAAGAAGCTGCACAACTGCTGGATCATCCCGGAGCGCGGCTCCTGGATCGAGCTCAACGTCACCAAGAAGGAAGTCCTCTCGGTGCGCATCGACCAGTCGGGCAAGTTCCCGGCGGTCACGTTCCTGCGCGCGCTCGACGAGAAGCTCTCGACCGACCAGGACATCCTGCGCCGCTTCTACGCGACCAAGGTCGTCAAGAAGCAGAAGACGACCACGCAGAACGCGTTCGTCAAGGCGATCACCGGTCGTATCGCGGTGGGGGACATCTTGGTCCTCAAGACCGGCGAAGTGCTCGTGCCGTCCGGCATGCCGATCCCGGAAACCGCCGCGCTCGAGATCGCGGCGGGCGACCTCGCCGAGGTCGAGGTGATCGACGAGAAGCCGGAAGAGCTCGACAACCTGATCATCAACACGGCTCACGAGGACCCGACGAAGAGCCACGACGAAGCGCTGCTCAAGATCTACTCGCGCCTGCGCCCGGGCAACCCGCCGCAGCTCGAGAAGGCGAAGGAGCTCTTCCACGAGAAGTTCTTCGATCCCCAGCGCTACCGCCTCGGTCGCGTCGGCCGGTTCCGTTTGAACCGCAAGTACAAGCAAGACATCGGCGAGGACGTCCAGACGCTGAAGCCCGAGGACATCGTCAACTCGATCAAGTACTTGCTCGAGCTGCGCGCGGGCAAGGGCCAGCTGGACGACATCGACAACCTCGGCAACCGGCGCGTGCGCTCGATCGCCGAGCTCGCGGGCGACGAGTTCCGCAAGGGTCTGTTGAAGCTCCGGCGCACCGCGCAGGAGCGCATGAACCTGGAGAACCCGGAAACGGTCTCTCCGCGCAACCTGATCAACTCGAAGACTTTCTCGAGCGCGATCGACTACTTCTTCGGGCGCGGCGAGCTCAGCCAGGTCGTCGACCAGACGAACCCGCTTTCGCAGCTCACGCACGAACGCCGCCTCTCGGCCCTCGGACCGGGAGGTCTGAACCGCAAGCGCGCCGGCTTCGACGTGCGCGACGTGCACCTGTCGCACTACGGACGCCTCTGCCCGATCGAGACGCCTGAAGGCGCGAACATCGGTCTGATCAGCTCGCTCGCGATGTACTCGTGCGTCGACGCGTACGGCTTCCTGACGACCCCTTACCGCAAGGTGAAGAAGGGCAAGTTGACCGACCAGGTCGACTGGATGCGCGCCGACCAGGAGTTCGGCTTCGTGCTCGCGCCCGCGGATTCGCCGATGAACGACAAAGGCGAGCTCACTGGCGAGCGCGTGCTCGCGCGCAAAGACGGTGAGAACGTCGAAGTGCCGCCGGACGAAGTCGACTACCTCGACGTCTCCCCGCAGCAGATCATCGGTATCTCCGCCGCGCTGATCCCGTTCCTCGAGCACGACGACGCCAACCGCGCGTTGATGGGCTCGAACATGCAGCGCCAGGCCGTGCCGCTGATGGTCGCCGAACCGGCGATCGTCGGCACCGGCATGGAGTTCATCGCCGCGAAGAACTCGCACCTCCCGCTGCGCGCGGAGAAGGGCGGAACCGTCCGCTACGTCGACGCGCTCCGCATCGTCGTCGACGAAGAGGAGTACAAGCTCACCAAGTGCCGTGGCTTGAACGAGCGGACGTGCCAGACGCACAAGCCGCTGGTCACCGAAGGCCAGGTCATCAAGGCCGGCGACTTGCTCGCCGACGGCGCGGCGACGTTCGCGGGCGAGCTCTCGCTCGGCAAGAACCTGCTGGTCGCGTTCATGCCCTGGGACGGCTTCAACTACGAGGACGCGATCCTCGTCAGCGAGCGACTGGTGCGCGAGGACGTCTTCACCTCGATCCACATCGAGGAGTACGAGGTCGAGGTCCGCGAGACCAAGCTCGGCAAGGAAGAGTTCACGCGCGACATCCCGAACGTCGGCGAGAAGGCTCTCTCGATGCTCGACGAGTCGGGCATCGTGCGCATCGGCACGTTCGTCGACGCGGGCGACATCCTGGTCGGCAAGGTCGCGCCGAAGTCGAAGAGCGAGCTGACGCCCGAAGAGAAGCTCTTGCACGCGATCTTCGGCAAGGCCGGCGTCGACGTGAAGAACGCTTCGCTGACGATGCCTCCGGGCACCCGCGGCGTGGTCATCGGCGCCCAGAAGTTCTCGCGCCGGGTCAACCTGACCGACGCGGAGCGCACCAAGGCGTTGAACCAGATCCGCGACGCCGAGAAGGAGTTCTTGCGCGCGCTGAAGGACTACACCGGTGCGATGCTGCGCGACGTGCAGCTCGCACTCGACAGCGAAGTCCTCGACTCCCTGACCGGGAAAGCGGTGAGAATCGACGACACGGCGACCTACGACGAGCTGCGCCGCGTGCGCCTCTTGTGCGTCGGCGCGGCCGAGGACTGCCCGACCAAGGACAAGCGCGACAAGGCGCTCGCCTCCGTGTCGGAGTTCCAGTCGAAGATCGAGGCGAAGGAAGCGGACAAGAACAAGATCGTCAACCGGCTCTCGCGCGGTGACGAGCTCCCGACCGGGGTGCTCGAGAAGGTCAAGGTCTACGTCGCGACCAAGCGCAACCTCTCGGTTGGCGACAAGATGGCCGGCCGCCACGGCAACAAGGGCGTGATCTCGAAGATCATGCGCATCGAGGACATGCCGTACCTCGAGGACGGAACGCCGGTCGACATCGTGCTCAACCCGCTCGGCGTGCCGAGCCGCATGAACGTCGGACAGATCCTCGAGACGCACTTGGGTCTCGCGGCGCGCGTCCTCGGATTGCGCGTGCACTCGCCGGCGTTCGACGGAGCGAGCGAGGCCGACATCGAGGGGCTGCTGACGGAAGCCAAGCTGCCGAAGACCGGCAAGTTCCGCCTGATCGACGGCCGCAGCGGCCAGTCGTTCGAGCAGAACGTCACCGTCGGCATCATGTACATGCTCAAGCTGCACCACCTGGTCGACGAGAAGGTCCACGCTCGCGCGACCGGTCCGTACAGCCTGATCACGCAACAACCGCTGGGCGGCAAGGCGCGCTTCGGCGGTCAGCGCTTCGGCGAGATGGAAGTGTGGGCGCTCGAAGCGTACGGCGCCGCGCACATCCTCCAGGAGCAGCTCACCGTCAAGTCCGACGACGTCGAGGGCCGCACGAAGATCTACGAGGCGATGGTCAAGGGCCTCAACATCCTCGAGCCGGGCACTCCGGTGTCGTTCGAGGTGCTCACGAACGAGATCAAGGGTCTGGCGCTGAACATGCAGCTCCACAAGAAGGTCGCCGCGACGCTCTGAGCGTCGAGGTCCCCTTCAAGGCGAGGTTCGAACCATGATCGAAACGATCCAGAACCGCATCAACGACTACGGCAGCGTGACGATCGCGCTGGCGAGCCCCGAGGACATCCGCTCGTGGTCCTACGGGGAAGTCAAGAAGCCCGAGACGATCAACTACCGGACGTACCGTCCGGAGCGTGACGGTCTCTTCTGCGAACGCATCTTCGGGCCTGAGAAGGACTGGGAGTGCTTCTGCGGCAAGTACAAGGGCATCAAGCACAAGGGCATCGTCTGCGACAAGTGCGGCGTGATGATCACGCACTCGCGCGTGCGTCGCAAACGGATGGGCCACATCAACCTGGCTGCGCCCGTCGCGCACATCTGGTTCTTCAAGGCGATGCCGTCGCGCCTTGGGACGTTGCTCGGCATCCAGACGTCGATGCTCGAGCGCGTGGTCTACTTCCAGGATTACATCGTCATCGAGGCGGGCGACACGCCGCTGCAGTACCTGCAGCTCCTCACCGAGGAGGAGTTCCGCCAATCGAAGGCGAAGTACGGCTCCGAGTTCGAAGCCGACATGGGCGCCGAGGCGGTGAAGAAGATCCTGCAGCGCCTCGATCTGCCGAAGCTCTCCGACGAACTGCGCCAAGAGCTGCTGTCGACGCGCTCGAAGCAGCGCCAGAAGGAGATCATCAAGCGCCTCAAGACCGTCGAAATGCTGCGCGACTCGGGCAACAAGCCCGAGTGGATGATCCTCGACGTGATCCCGGTGATCCCGCCGGATCTGCGCCCGCTGGTGCTGCTCGACTCGGGCAACTTCGCGACCAGCGACCTGAACGACCTCTACCGTCGTCTGATCAACCGCAACAACCGGTTGAAGAAGCTGCTCGACCTCAACGCTCCCGAGGTGATCATCCGCAACGAGAAGCGGATGCTGCAGCAGTCGGTCGACGCGCTGTTCGACAACGGCCGCTGCCGTCGCCCGGTGCTCGGTTCGTCGAACCGTCCGCTCAAGTCCTTGACCGACATGATCAAGGGCAAGCAGGGCCGGTTCCGCGAGAACCTGCTCGGCAAGCGCGTCGACTACTCGGCGCGTTCGGTGATCGTCGTCGGTCCGGAACTGCGACTGCACCAGTGCGGTCTGCCGAAGAAGGTCGCGCTCGAACTCTTCCAGCCGTTCATCATCCGTCGGCTCAAGGAGCTCCAACTCGCCGACACGATCAAGTCGGCGAAGAAGATGCTCGAGCGCCGCGACGAGCAGGTGTGGGACATCCTCGAGGAGGTCATTCGCGACCACCCCGTGCTCCTGAACCGCGCTCCGACGCTGCACCGCATGGGTATCCAGGCGTTCGAGCCGGTGCTCATCGAAGGCAACGCGATCCGTCTGCACCCGCTCGTTTGCGGCGGTTTCAACGCCGACTTCGACGGTGACCAGATGGCGGTTCACCTGCCGCTCAGCTACGAGGCCCAGATCGAGGCCGCGACGCTGATGCTGTCGACCAACAACATCTTCTCGCCCGCCAACGGCGCGCCGATCATCTCTCCGTCGCAGGACATGGTGCTCGGCCTCTTCTACCTGACGAAGAGCCACCTCCCGCTCGAGAAGAAGAGCGAGAAGAAGATGATGCGCTTCGGCTCGCTCGCCGAGCTCTTCCTCGCGCATGGCCACGGCATCGCGGAGACCCTGCGTCCGGTGCAGGTCCGCATGGAAGTCGGCCGTCGCGTCAAGATGGGCACGCGCGGACCCGAGATCGAGGTCGGCGAGGACGGTCGCGTCGAGATCGCCGGCAAGCGCGTGCTGCTGACGACCACGATCGGTCGCGCGCTGTTCAACGACGTGCTCCCGCCGGGTATGCCGTTCTACAACTACGAGCTCGACAAGAAGGGCATCCAAGCGCTGATCAGCGATTGCCACCGCCTGCTCGGGCGTGACGCGACGCTGCGGTTGCTCGACGACCTCAAGGACCTCGGCTTCAAGGCGTCGACGCGCGCCGGTCTGTCGTTCGCGAAGGACGACATCCGCGTGCCCGCGACCAAGCCGAAGATCCTCGACGAGACGCAGAAGGAGATCGACAAGGTCGAGAAGGCCTTCCAGAAGGGCCAGATCACCGAAGGCGAGCGCTATCTCAAGATCGTCGACCTCTGGACGCACGCCCGGGAACGCGTCGGTCAGGACCTGATGCAGGTCTTGCGCGAGGACTTCCGCGAGAACGACACCTACGTCAACCCGATCTTCTGCATGGTGAGCTCGGGCGCGCGGGGCTCGATCGACCAGATCCGTCAGCTCGGCGGTATGCGCGGTCTGATGGCCAAGCCTTCGGGCGAGATCATCGAGACCCCGATCCGCGCGAACTTCCGCGAAGGCCTGAAGGTGCTCGAGTACTTCTCGTCCACCCACGGCGCGCGCAAGGGCTTGGCCGACACGGCGCTCAAGACCGCCGACGCCGGTTACCTGACGCGCAAGCTCACCGACGTCGCGCAGAACGTCGTCGTGACGATCGAGGACTGCGGCACGCCGAACGGCATCTACAAGGGTGTCGTCTACAAGGGCGAGAAGGTCGTCCTGTCGCTCGCGCAAGCCGTTCGCGGCCGCGTCGCGCGCGACACGATCATCGATCCGATCAACGACGAGGTCGTGGTTCGCGAAGGCGAGCAGATCACCGACGACTCGGCCCAGCGCATCGAAGCGCTCGGCCACCAGAAGATCCGCGTGCGTTCGCCGTTGCTCTGCGAAGCGGGCTTCGGTGTGTGCGCGCGCTGCTACGGCGCCGACCTGTCGCGCAGCCAGATGGCCGAACGCGGACTCGCGGTCGGGATCATCTCCGCGCAGTCGATCGGTGAACCGGGCACGCAGCTCACGATGCGTACCTTCCACATCGGTGGTACCGCGAGCCGCGCGATCGAAGCGTCCGAAGTCGTCGCCAAGCGCGGCGGCAAGGTCAACTTCTCCAACGTCAAGGTGGTGAAGAACGCCGCGGGCGAGGTCGTCGTGCTCAACCGCAACGGTGAGTTGCGCTTGCTCGACAACCGCGATCGCGAGATCGATCGCTACCAGGTCCCGATCGGCGCGGTGATGTTCGTCACCGACGAGCAAGAAGTCACGGCGGGCGCCAAGCTCTGCCGCTGGGACCCGCACCACGTTCCGATCATCGCCGAGTTCAAGGGCAAGATCCGCTACGTCGACTTGATCGAGGGCAAGACTCTCAAGGTCGAGCGCGACGCGCGCCGCGGCACGATCCGCAAGCAGGTGATCGAGCACAAGGGCGACCTACACCCGCAGATCGAGATCACCGACAACAACGGTCAGGTGCTCGCGGTCTATCCGATCCCGGAACGCGCGTACCTCGAAGTCGAGGAAGGCGTCGCGATCGGACCGGGCGAGTTGCTCGCCAAGTCCGCGCGCGACATCCAAGGCACGGAAGACATCACCGGCGGTCTGCCGCGGGTGACCGAGCTCTTCGAAGCTCGCCGTCCGAAGGATCCCGCGGTCATCTCCGAGATCGACGGCGTCGTCGAGCTCGGCGAGAAGAAGCGCGGCAAGCGCACGATCATCGTGCGCGCCGTCGGTCCGAAGGGCGAGGTCATCCAAGAGCAAGAGCACGCCGTGCCGCAAGGCAAGCACCTGCGCGTCCACAAGGGCGACGAGGTGCGCGCGGGCGAGCCCTTGGTCGACGGCCCGCTCGATCCGCACGACATCCTGCGCATCAACGGCGAGGAAGAAGTGCAGGGCTATCTGCTCCGCGAGATCCAGAACGTCTACCGCTCGCAGGGTGTGACGATCGACGACAAGCACATCGAGATCATCGTCAGCCAGATGATGCGCAAGGTGCAGGTCAAGGATCCCGGCGACGCAGAGTTCCTGCCGGGCGCCGTCGCCGACAAGTTCAAGTTCCGCCGCGAGAACGAGCGTCTGCGCAAGGAGCGCAAGAAGCCCGCGACCGGCGAGACCTTGCTGCTCGGTATCACGAAGGCGTCGCTGTCCTCGGATTCCTTCATCTCGGCGGCGAGCTTCCAGGAGACCACCAAGGTCCTCACGGAAGCGGCGATCGCCGGCCGACGCGACATGCTCGTCGGTTTGAAGGAGAACGTGATCCTCGGACACCTCGTGCCGACCGGCACGGGCTTCCGCGATCACTATCGGACCCGCGTGAAGAAGAACATCGACTTCGGCGAGATCAGCTCGACGGTGAGCTTCATCCCGCGCGCGATGGATCCCGACCTCGAAGCCCTGGTCGCGGGGCTCGATCCGCGGCGCGAGCCGACCGCGGTCGCCGCCGGCGCAGGCAGCGCTCCGCTGCCGCTGCCGCCGGAGGAAGAGGACCTGCCGCCGCCGCTCGAGGCGACCGCCGACAAGTCGGAGGACGAGGACGAAGACCTCGACGACGACGCCGACCCGGTGATCTCCGAAGACGACGAAGTCACCGAAGAAGAACCCTGATCCAGGCCGTCCTGCCCGCCCGTCGGTCGTCACCGCGGGCCGGGTAGGGCGGGATCCCTGCCGGCGGCCGAGACTCGTGCTTGACCGCCGGAAGGCGACCCCTAGAATGCTCGCCCCCTGCGAGCTCGGCGACGCGTCGCCGACCCAGAGCCGAAAGAACCCATGCCCACCATCAATCAGCTGATCCGCAAGCCGCGCGTGCAGCAGAAGCGCCGCACCAAGTCGCCGGTGCTCGAAGCCTGCCCGCAGAAGCGCGGCGTCTGCCTCCAGGTCAAGACCATGACGCCGAAGAAGCCCAACTCGGCGTTGCGCAAGGTGGCGCGTGTCCGTCTTTCGAACGGCAAGGAAGTGACCGTCTACATCCCGGGCGAAGGTCACAACCTCCAAGAGCACTCGGTGGTGCTGATCCGCGGCGGTCGCGTGCGCGACCTCCCCGGTGTGCGCTACCACGTGATCCGTGGCACCCTCGACACCGCCGGTGTCGAAGGCCGTCACAACGAGCGTTCGAAGTACGGCACCAAGCGCCCCAAGAAGTGATAGCGGTCAGCCGAACCTGATCCCGAGAGAACCCGATGCCGCGTAACTACAAGTCGACCGCTCCGCTGATCAAGCCGGATCCGAAGTTCGCTTCGCTCCTGGCTTCGAAGATCATCAACAAGCTGATGTGGAGCGGCAAGAAGTCGACCGCCCAAGCGATCTTCTACGAAGCGCTCGACCGCGCCCACAAGAAGCTCCCGGACGTCCAAGATCCGCAGGAGATCTTCAACCGCGCGATCGACAACATCCGTCCGTCCGTCGAAGTGCGCTCGAAGCGAGTCGGCGGTGCGAACTACCAAGTGCCGCGCGAAGTGCGTCGCAACCGTCAGCAGTCGCTCGCGATCCGCTGGCTGGTCGACAACGCCCGCAAGAAAAAAGGCAAGCCGATGGCGATCCGCCTCTCCGAGGAGTTCGTCGACGCCTTCAACGGGACCGGCGCTTCGGTCCAGTGGAAGGAACAGGTCCACAAGATGGCGGAGGCCAACAAGGCCTACGCGCACTACGCGCGCTGAGCCGCACGAGCACGCTGGACGAAACCGGGGCCGCTTCGCGCGGCCCCGCGCATTTCACCGCCGTGCTCGGCGCTCGTCGTTCGCCCGAAGAGCCGCGATGGACCTCGACGTGCTGATCGTCCGCGACCCGCGCGAGTCGCCGCACAAGTGCTCGCTCGTGCCTCTGCGGGACTTCCCCGGCGTGCGCTTCGTCAACTACCGGCGCGGGCTCGAACTCGACGTCGGTACGCGCATCCTGCTCGACCCGGAGGGTGAGGAGATCGGACCCGCGGATCGCGGACTCGGGCTCTTGGTGCTCGACAGCTCGTGGAAGCACCTCGCCGAACTGCGCCGCGTCGTCCGCGGCGACTTGCGGCCGCGTCGCTTGCCGCCGTTGGTGACCGCGTATCCGCGCAAGAGCAAGGTCTTCGCCGATCCGAGCAACGGGCTCGCGTCGATTGAGGCGCTCTACGCCGCGGTCGCGCTGCTCGACCGTCCAAGGCCCGAGCTGCTTACGCACTATCGCTGGGCGCCGGAGTTCTTGGCGCGCAACGCGGAGCTCTTGCCGCGCGCGTGACGTGCGAGTCGGACCGGCGGCGGTTGTTAAGCTCCCGGAATGGACATCGCACGGCTGCGCAACCTCGGTGTCGTCGCGCACATCGACGCCGGCAAGACGACGGTCTCGGAGCGCATCCTCTACTTCTCCGGCGTCGAGCATCGCATCGGCGAGGTCGACGACGGCACCGCGGTGATGGACTGGATGCCGGAGGAGCGCGAGCGCGGGATCAGCATCACCGCTGCGGCGACGACGCTGCATTGGCGCGAGCACACGATCAACCTGATCGACACGCCGGGGCACGTCGACTTCACGATCGAGGTCGAGCGCAGCCTGCGCGTGCTCGACGGCGCGGTGCTCGTGATCGATGCGGTCGCCGGGGTCCAAGCCCAATCCGAGACCGTGTGGCGCCAGATGCGCCGCCACCACGTGCCGGCGATCGCGTTCGTCAACAAGTGCGACCGCGCCGGAGCGGACTTCATGGCGGCGCTCGCGAGCTTGCAGCGCCGGCTCGGCGCGCATCCGGTCGCGATCCAGTACCCGCTCTTCCGCGAGCACCGGTTCGTCGGCGTGGTCGACGTGCTGCGCGGCCGCGCGATCGAGTTCGACGAGGATCCGTCGGTGCCGCCGCGCGAACTGGACGTGCCCGCGGAGCTCGCGAACGAGATCGGCGTGCTGCGTTCCGACTTGCTCGACGCGCTCGCCGACGGCGACGAGGGGATCCTCGGCGCGGTGCTCGAGGAGCGCCCCGTTCCGTTCGAGGTGCTGCAGGCGGCGCTGCGCCGCGCGACGATCGAAGCTCGGTTGCTGCCGGTGCTCGCGGGCGCAGCGTTCAAGAACATCGGCGTCCAGCCGCTGCTCGACGCGGTGGTCGACTACCTCCCGTCTCCGCTCGACGTGCCGCCGATCTCGGGCGTGCATCCGGAGAACGGCGCGCGTGAGTCGCGTCGCCCCGAAACCAAGGAAAGGACCGCGGCGCTGGCCTTCAAGCTGCACGCGGAAGCGCACGGCGACCTGACGTTCGTGCGCATCTACTCGGGCGTGTTGATGCCGGGCGAGCAGCTCCTCAACCCTCGCACGCGCAAGCTCGAGCGCATCGCGCGGCTCTTGCGTCTGCACGCCGATCACCGCACGCAGATCGAGACCGCCGGGCCCGGCGAGATCGTCGGCGTGCAAGGTCTGAAGTTCACGACCACAGGAGACACGCTCTGCGATCCGGGTGCGCCGCTGGTGCTCGAACGCCTGACGTTCCCCGAGCCGGTGATCGCGATGGTGCTCGAGCCCGCGTCGACGTCGGAGCGCGCGAGGCTCGGCGCCGCGCTGAAGCACCTCGCGCACGAGGACCCGAGCTTCCACGAGCGCGAGGACGAAGCGACCGGGCAGTGGCACGTCTCCGGGATGGGGGAGTTGCACCTCGAAGTGATGCTGCACCGGCTGGCATCGGAGTTCCACGTCGCGGCGCGGATGGGCAAGCCGCGGGTCGCCTATCGTGAAGCGGTGCGCCGCGCGGGCGCCGCGTTCGGTCGCGTCGAGCGGATCCTCGGCGGCCGCGAGGTCTTCGGAGCCGTCGATGTCGCGATCGAGCCGTGCCCGGAGCTCGAAAGCGGCGTCGAGGTCGTCTTCGAGCCCGACTGCAAGGTGCCGCCGGCCTTGCGGCCCGCGGTGCGCGATTCGCTCGCGCTCGCGGCGCAGGTCGGGCCGCGCTTTGGATTCCAACTGGTGCACGCGCGCGTGCGGCTCTCCGGCGGCGAGTCGCGTCCGAAGGTCGATTCCGAGGTCGGTTTCGTCCAAGCGGCGAACCAGGCCTTGCGGGAGGCGCTCGAGCGCGCGGAGGTCGACCTGCTCGAACCGGTGATGTCGTTCGAGATCCACGTGCCGTCGGAGTTCTCGAGCGGGGTGCTCGCCGACCTCAACAGCCGCCACGCCGAGGTCAGCTCGGTCCACGCGGTGGGCAACGACCGCGTGCTTTCGGGCAAGGTGCCGCTCTTCGGCATGTTCGGCTACTCGACGGTCGTGCGGTCGCTCTCGCAGGGGCGCGCGGGGCATTCGCTGCAACCCGCAGGCTTCGCCGCGGTGCCAGAGGCCGAGCTGGCGGTCCGCGGGCTGGTTTGGACCTGATCCGCGGGGGTCCGCGGAAACTCCACACGAGCGTTGACGACCCTGGGGGTCACGTGTAATCTGCTCGCCCTTTACCTTTCGGGAGCGAAAGCCTCGACCACGGCCCCCCTCCGGTCCCCACGACCGCTGTCGCCGTCAGAGAAGCCCCTCGCGCTCGGAAGGTAGAACTGTCGCAACCCGACGCAACGCACACGCCGGCCCAACCCCGCCCACGGGGAGGGACGGCATCGACGCCGTCCTAGGACGGCAAACCCCGGCGAGCCCGAGCTCGCCCGGAACGAGACCAAGGCATGAAGGGAAAGATCCAAATCCGGATGGAGGCCTACGACCACGAGGCGCTCGACCAGTCGAGCCTCGACATCGTCGAAACGGCCAAGCGCACCGGCGCTCGCGTCGCCGGGCCCATTCCGCTGCCGACGCGGATCGAGCGCTACACCGTCCTGCGCTCGCCCTTCATCGACAAGAAGTCTCGCGAGCAGTTCGAGATCCGGACGCACAAGCGCCTGATCTACATCTCGGAGCCCACCAGTCAGACGGTGGACGCTCTGTCGAGCCTCAACATGCCCGCGGGGGTGGATATCCGCATCAAGGCCTGACGGCCTCGAGCGCGACGCGGCGCCAAGCGCCCTGTCGCGTCTGGAAGCGGCGACACGCTCGCTCGCGACCTGCCTCCCGCAGCTCTTCCGACGACCCGGGCTCGTCTCGTTTCGTCGGCACGTTCTCTCCAACTCCCATCAAGACACGCCGAGTGGCCAGGCTGTCAAGCCCAGGCGACCGACCCGAGCAACGCTCGACGGCCGCAGGTTTCTGGTCGAACCGGCATAACCAACGAGGTTCTCAGGACTCATGACGCTGATCCTAGGACGAAAGCAAGGAATGACGCAGCTGTACGCGGAAGACGGCACCCTCACGGGTGTGACCGTCGTTTCCGCCGGCCCCTGCGTCGTCACTCAGGTCCGCAGCAAGGACAAGGACGGCTACGACGCCGTCCAGCTCGGCTACGAAGACGTGCCCGATACGCGCGTCGCGAAGCCGCAGCTCGGTCAGTACAAGAAGGTCGGCGTCGCGCCGAAGCGCTTCCTGCGCGAAGAGCGGCTGACCGACGCGGCCAAGGTCGCGGTCGGTGACACGCTCACCGCGGCGATCTTCCAGGTCGGCGACATGGTCGATGTCGTCGGCACCACCAAGGGCCGCGGCTTCGCCGGCACGATCAAGCGCCACGGTTTCCACCGCGGCCCGGAAACGCACGGTTGCATGAACGTGCGCCAACCCGGCTCGATCGCCAGCCGCCGCATCGGCAAGCTCCCGAAGGGCAAGCGCATGGCCGGTCATTACGGCGTCGAGCGCTGCACCTCGAAGAACCTCCGCGTGGTTCGCGTCGACGTCGAGCGCAACTTGCTCTTCGTCTCCGGCGCGGTCCCCGGTCCGGTGCGCGGCTTCGTCTTGGTGCAATCGGCCAAGACGGCTCGCAAGCGTGGCGCGGCGACGCAGCCTTCCAAGATCGAGGCCAAGAAGGCCGAAGGCAAGAAGAAGTGAGTCGCTGAGAGGAGCGCGAGTCCATGAAGGTCAAGGTCTACTCAGGCGGCAAGCTCTCGGAGAGCGAGTTCGACACGAGCTCGTTCGGCGAGAAGGTGCTCTTCAAGACGTTGAAGAGCTCGGTCGTCGCCTACCAAGCGAATCAACGCCAGGGCACCGTCAAGACCAAGGGTCGTTCCGAGGTCCACGGCTCCGGCAAGAAGCCGTGGTCGCAGAAGCACACCGGCCAAGCGCGCGCGGGCGACAAGAAGTCGCCGCTGTGGCGCAAGGGCGGCACGATCTTCGGACCTCTGCCGCGCGACTACCGTCAGGATCTGCCGATCCGCGAACGCCGCGTCGCTCTGCGCGCCGCGCTCGCCGGCAAGTTCAAGGACGGCGAAGTCGTGGTGTCCGACTTCTCGAGCTTCAGCGCGCCGTCGGCCAAGTCCGCGCGCAAGATGCTCGCCGACGTCGGCGCGAAGCGCGCCGTGCTCGTGCTCGCGGAGCCGCGTGAGAACGTGTGGAAGTCGTTCCGCAACTTCCCCGGCGTCAAGGTGCGCACGGCGAAGGATCTGTGCGCGTACGACGTGGTCGCCGGCGGGATCGTGCTCGCCGAGAAGTCGGCGCTGGCGCTGGTCGCCGAGCGCGTCGGCCCGGCCAAGACCTCGAACCAGACCACCGGAGCCGTCTGATGTCGACCCTCGATCGTCAGTACCACATCCTGCAGAAGCCTGTGATCACGGAGAAGGCCTCCGACGACACGGCCAAGCGCAACGCCTATCACTTCCGCGTCCCGGTCGATGCCAACAAGATCGAGATCCGGCGCGCGGTCGAGAAGCTCTTCAACGTCAAAGTGCTCGCGGTCAACACCGCGACGGTGCGCAGCAAGGTTCGTCGCCGCGGCTATGTCGCGGGTTCGACGCAGGCTTGGAAGCGCGCGATGGTGACCCTCGCTGAGGGCAACACCATCGACATCCTCTAGGAGCCACTAGGAAGTCCCCTCCATGGCGCTCAAGCAATACAAGCCGACCTCCGCGGGCCGCCGTCACGGCACGGTCCACGACTTCGCCGAGCTCTCGACTCGCACGCCGGAAAAGGCGCTGCTGCGTCGGCTCAACTCGACGGGCGGTCGCAACAACCACGGTCACCTGACCTCGCGCCGCCGCGGCAACGGTCACAAGCGGATGTACCGCTTGATCGACTTCCGCCGCAACAAGGACGGCATTCCCGCCAAGGTCGCGACGATCGAGTACGACCCGAACCGCTCGGCGCGCATCGCGCTGCTGAACTACGCAGACGGCGAGAAGCGCTACATCCTGGCGCCGCTCGGCCTCGAGGTCGGACATGCGGTGTGCTCGGGCAAGGGCGCGGAGCCCAAGGTCGGGCACGCGCTGCGTCTCGCCGACATCCCGGACGGTCTCGAAGTGCACTGCATCGAGTTGCGTGCCGGTCGCGGCGGTCAGATGTGTCGCGCCGCGGGCGTCGCCGCCCAGGTGATGGCGAAGGAAGGCGAGTTCGTCAACCTGCTGCTGTCGTCCGGTGAAATCCGCAAGGTCCACCGCGAGTGCATGGCGACGATCGGTCGCCTCGGGAACCTCGACCACCAGAACGTCGCGCTCGGCAAGGCCGGTCGCTCGCGTCACATGGGCATCCGCCCGTACGTGCGCGGCACCGCGATGAACCCCGTCGATCACCCGCACGGCGGCGGCGAAGGCCGCACCAAGGGCGGTCGTCACCCCTGCAACCCGAACGGTGTTCCGGCGAAGGGCGGCCGTCGTCGTCGCAAGAACCACCCGACCAACAAGTTCATCGTGCGCAGCCGCCACAAGGCGTGATGCCGGTAACGCAGCGAACCTAGAGGAGCGCGCAAGTGAGTCGCAGCATCAAAAAGGGCCCGTACGTCGACGCCAAGGTCATGAAGAAGGTGACCGCGTTGAAGAAGTCCGGCAAGAAGGACCCGATCACCACGTGGGCTCGCGCCTGCACGATCGTGCCCGAATTCGTCGGCCTGACGTTCATGGTCCACAACGGCAAGCACCACATGCGGGTGCTGGTCACGGAAGACATGGTGGGGCACAAGCTCGGCGAGTTCGCGCCCACGCGCCGCTTCGGCGGCCACACCAACAAGAAGGAAGAGGACAGGGGTCCCGCCGTCGCAGGGGGGAGCTGATCCATGGAAGCCACCGCCACCAAGTCGTTCGCGGCGAAGCACCGCTTCGCGCGCATCACCGCGCGCAAGGCGCGCCGTGTCGCGGCGATCATCCGCGGCAAGTCCGTCAACGAAGCGCTCGAGGTGCTGCAGTTCACTCCGCAGCGCGGCGCGCCCTTCTACCTGCGCTTGCTCAAGTCCGCCGTCGCGAACGCGGCGCAGGACGAAGATGTCAACGTCAACCACCTCGTGATCACCGAGGTCAAGGCGGACGACGGTCCGCTGGTCCAAGGCCGCATGCGCTTCCGCCCGGGCCCCCAAGGGCGCGTGCGTCCCTGGCACAAGCGGACGAGCCACCTGACGATCCGCGTCGAGGTCGCCGAGATGTTGGCCGCCCCGAAGTCGAAGTCCAAGTCCTCGAAGGAACTGTAGAGAGTCCCATGGGTCAAAAGGTCCACCCGACCGGCTTCCGCCTCGCCACGATCGAGCCCTGGCGCTCGCGCTGGTACGCGAACAAGAAGGACTTCTCCAAGCTCCTTCTGCAGGATCACAAGATCCGCAAGCACATCCAGGAGGAGTACAAGGGCGCCGGCATCCCGCGCATCGAGATCGAGCGCACCGCGGATGCGGTCAACGTCATCGTCCACACCTCGCGTCCCGGCGTGCTCGTCGGTCGCAAGGGCGTGCGCGTCGACGAACTGAAGACGGCGCTCCAGAAGATCACCAGCCAGACCTGCCACTTGACGGTGCGCGAGATCAAGCGCCCCGAGCTCGAGGCCGCCCTGGTCGCTGAGGTCGTCGCCGAGGCGCTCGAGAAGCGCATGGCGTTCCGCCGCGCGCTGAAGAAGGCGATCCAGACGACGATCCAAGCGGGCGCCAAGGGCGTGAAGATCGAAGTCAACGGTCGTCTCGGCGGCGCGGAAATGGCGCGCGAGGCGAAGGAGCGCGAAGGCCAAGTGCCGCTCTCCACGCTGCGCGCCAACGTCGACTACGGCACCGCGATCGCCCGCACCACGTGGGGGATCATCGGCGTCAAGGTGTGGATCTACAAAGGCGACCTGCCGATGGGCGCGAAGATCGACTTCCGTCAGCAGGCCGCTTCGGCGGGCGCGCCGCGCCCGAACGATCGTCCGCGTCGTCCGCGCGCTCCGCGCGACAACCAGCCGGCCGCCAGCTCCGAAGGGGCGTGAGGTAGAGGACCATGGCACTTCAACCGAGTCGTACCAAGTACCGCAAGGTTCACCGCGGCAAGGTCCGCGGCCTCGCCACGCGCGGCAACACCGTCGCGTTCGGGGATTACGGCCTGCAGTCGCTCGACGCCTGCTGGCTCTCCGCTCGCCAACTCGAAGCGGCCCGCGTCGCGGCGAACCGCGCGACCGGCGGCACCGCGAAGGTGTGGATCCGCATCTTCCCGCACAAGCCGATCACGTCGAAGCCGGCCGAGACCCGCATGGGTTCCGGCAAGGGCGACGTCGATCACTGGGCCGCGGTCATCAAGCCGGGCACCGTGCTGTTCGAGATCGGCGGCGTCACCGAGGAGAAGGCGAAGCTCGCCTTCAAGCGCGCGGCGCACAAGCTGCCCATCAAGGTCAAGTTGATTCGTCGCCTGCCGACGACCTGATAGCCGCCATGAAGATCGACGAGATCCGTTCCAAACGAGACAGCGAGCTCGAGTACGACCTCGGGAACCTGAAGAAGGAACTCTTCGGGTTGCGCTTCAAGCAAGCGACCGAGACGTCCGCCAACCCTTCGCGCATCCGTGTGCTCCGCCGGGAGATCGCGCGCATCAACACGATCATGCGAGAGCGCAAGACGAAGATCCGCGGACAGGAGCCGCGTTGAACATGACCCAAGCACGCCTTACGCGCCGCTCGGTGATCGGCACCGTCATCGGCACGAAGATGGACAAGACGATCATCGTGCGCGTGGAAACCCTCTACAAGCACGCCAAGTACGGCAAGTACCTGCGTCACCGCAAGAAGTACTACGCCCACGACGAGGACGAGACCGCCGGCATCGGCGATCAAGTGTCGATCGTCGCGTGCCGCCCGCTCTCGAAGCTGAAGCGCTGGCGCCTCGAGACCATCGTTCAGGCCGCACCCGATCGCGGTGCCGACGTCGCGGCGATCGCCGCCGCCGGTGCCGAGGACGTGCTCGCCTCGAAGAAGCAGAAGAAGGAACAACAGGCTGACGGAGGTGCCTCGTGATCCAGATGCAAACGTACCTCGACGTCGCCGACAACACCGGCGCGAAGCGCGTCCAGTGCATCAAGGTCCTCGGCGGCACGCGCCGCCGCGTGGCCGGGCTGGGCGACATCGTCGTGGCTTCGGTGAAGAAGGCCCTGCCGACTTCGGAAGTCAAGGCGGGTTCGGTGGTGAAGGGCGTGATCGTGCGCACGAAGAAGGCGACTCGCCGTGAAGACGGCACGTACGTCCGCTTCGATCGCAACGCGCTCGTGATCATCGACGCCGAAGGCAACCCGAAGGGCACGCGCATCTTCGGCGCGGTCGCTCGCGAGCTCCGCGAGAAGAACTACATGAAGATCATCTCGCTCGCCCAGGAGGTCGTGTGATGCACGTCAAGAAGGGCGATACGGTGCTGGTCATCTCCGGCAACGACAAAGGCAAGACCGGCGTCGTGAAGGAAGCCATGCCCGCCGAGACCAAGGTGCTCGTCGAGGGCATCAACCTGCGCTGGAAGAACAAGAAGCCGACGCAGCAGAACCCGAAGGGCGAGCGGATCCAGCGCGAAGTCGCGATCCACGCCTCCAACGTCAAGCGCGTCGAAGCCGAGGCCGGTGGCGCGAAGAAGAAGTCGGCCCAGAAGAAGTCGGCGAAGACCGACAAGGCCCCGAAGGCCGAGAAGAGCTGATCCATGGCACCGCGTCTCAAAGAGCGATACCAATCGGAAGTCAAAGGCAAGCTCAAGGAGCACTTCCGCATCCAGAACGACATGGCGGTTCCCAAGCTGCTCAAGGTCGTCGTGAACATGGGTGTGAAGGGCGCCGTCGAGAACAAGACCCGCGTCGATGCCGCGGCGAAGGACCTCGCGATGATCACCGGCCAACAGCCGACGATCCGCAAGGCCAAGATCGCGATCTCGGCGTTCAAGCTCCGCGAAGGCATGCCGATCGGTTGCGCGGTCACGCTGCGCGGCGACCGGATGTGGGAGTTCGCCGACCGACTGATCTCCGTCGTCCTCCCGCGTATCCGCGACTTCCGCGGCGTGAAGGACAAGCTCGACGGCCGCGGCAACTACACGCTCGGCCTGTCCGAGCAGACCGTGTTCCCGGAGATCGAGCTCGACAAGATCGAAGCCACCCAAGGCATGGACATCACGTTCGTGACCAGCGCCGGTTCCGACGAGCGGGCTTACTACCTGCTGAAAGAACTCGGGATGCCGTTCCAGACGCCGGCCGCCAAGTCGGGCAAGAGCAAGAAGGAAGCGAAGGCGTGAGCCGCGTTACGACGCGAGCCACTGCGCGAGATTGACCCATGGGAAAGACCTCCTGGATCTACAAGTCCCAGCAAAAGCCCAAGTTCAAAACTCGGGCTTACTCCCGTTGCGGAATCTGCGGCCGTTCGCGTGCCGTGTACCGCAAGTTCGGCATCTGCCGCATTTGTCTGCGCGAACGCGCGTTGCTCGGTGAGATCCCGGGCATGCGCAAGGCGTCCTGGTAAGGAGCTCCACCGACCATGTCGATGACTGATCCGATCGGTGACCTGCTCACCGCCATCCGCAACGCCAACGAGATTGGCAAGAAGTCGCTGGTGCTGCCGGCGTCCGTGCTCAAGGTGCACGTCGCGCAGGTGCTCAAGGAGGAAGGCTATCTGGCCAACGTCTCCGTCGAGCCCGCGGTACCCCAGTCCAAGCTCAAGGTCGACCTGAAGTACGGTCCCGACGGCGAGCGCGTCATCCGCACGATCGAGCGCGTGTCCACGCCCGGCCGTCGCGTGTACAGCAGCCCGAAGGAGCTGGTGCCGGTCCTCAAGGGCCTTGGCATCTACGTGCTCTCGACGTCGAAGGGTGTCATGTCCGATCGCGCTGCCCGTGCGCAGAACATCGGCGGCGAAGTCCTCGCCAAGATCTACTGATCCCCAGCTCTACTGATCCATTCGGAGCCTCTGTCATGTCCCGTATCGGAAAGCAGCCCGTGGTCGTTCCCCCGGGCGTCAACGTAGAGCTCACCAAGACCCGTCAGGTCAAGGTGAAGGGCCCGAAGGGCGAGCTCGCTTTGACGCTCCGCCCGGAGGTCGACATCGAGATCAAGGAAGGCAAGGTCTTCGTCAGCCGTGCCAGCGATGCCCGCGACGTGCGTGCCTACCACGGCATGACGCGCGCGATGCTCGCGAACATGATGCTCGGCGTCACCAAGGGCTATCAAAAGGACCTCGAGATCGTCGGCGTCGGTTGGAACGCCGCGGTCGCGGGCAACAAGGTCACGCTGCAGGTCGGATTCTGCAACCCGATCGTCATCACGCTCCCGCCGAACGTGCAAGCCGGCGCGCCGAGCGCGACGAGCCTGACGATCTTCGGGCCCGACAAGCAGCTCGTGGGCGCGATCGCCGCGCGCATCCGTTCGACGCGTCCGCCCGAGCCCTACAAGGGCAAGGGTGTTCGCTACAAGGGCGAGTACGTCCGTCAGAAGGCCGGGAAGAGCTTCGGTAGCTGATCATGAGTCAACAGGAAGACAAGAAGATCCGTCGTCAGCGTCGCCTCTGGCACGTGCGCGGGAAGATCCGTCGCACGACCACGCGTCCGCGTCTCTCGGTGTTCCGCTCGTCGAAGCACATTTCGGCGCAGATCATCGACGACAACACGGGCCGCACGCTGTGCGCCGCGACGTCGGTCGGCAAGGAAGCCGCGCCGCAGCTCGTCGGGAAGAAGAAGTCCGAGAAGGCCGCCGTCGTCGGCGCCGCGATCGCGGCGAAGGCGAAGGAGCTGGGCCTCGAGGAAGTCGTGTTCGACCGCGGCTATGCCCGCTACCACGGCCGCGTCAAGGCCCTCGCCGATGCCGCGCGCGCCGGCGGTCTGAAGTTCTGAGCGCACACGAGGAAGCAAGATGGTCCAAACCCTTCGTTACCTGGACGCCGCCGAGGTCGACCAACTGTCGACGCTGAGCGAAGTTCTCGTCCGCATCAACCGCAGCGCCGCCGTCGTCAAGGGCGGTCGCCGGTTCTCGTTCTCGGCGCTCTCGGTCAGCGGCAATCGCTCCGGCGTCGTCGGCCTCGGCTACGGCAAGGGCCGGCAAGTCCCGAGCGCGATCGAGAAGGCCGCCCGCGACGCGCGCAAGCACCTGATGCACGTCCCGCTGACCGCCGACGGCACGATCTCTCACACGGTCGAGGCCGCGTTCGGCGCCACGCGCGTGCGTCTCGTCCCGGCCTCTCCCGGTACCGGCATCATCGCCGGCGCGGGCGTGCGAGCGGTGTGCGAGATGGCGGGCATCAAGAACATCCTCACCAAGGTGTACGGCTCGACCAACCCGATCAACGTCGTCAAGGCGGCGCTGCAGGCGCTGTCCGAGCTGCGCACCCCCGAAGACGTCGCCGCGCTGCGCGGCGTCGCGCTGATCACTGCCGCGCCCGCCGCGAGCACCTCGGCCACGACCCCGAATCCGGAGACGAAGTGACATGGACCTGAAGTCCGTCTGCAACAAGGGCGTCAAGACCGACGTCCGCAAGCGCGTCGGTCGCGGCCCGGGCTCCGGTCTGGGCAAGACCTCCGGTCGTGGTCACAAGGGCTGGGGCCAGCGCTCGGGCGCCCCGCGGCGCGCCGGCTACGAAGGCGGTCAGATGCCGATCTACCGCCGCGTGCCGAAGCGCGGGTTCACGAACGCTCGGTTCCGTACCGAGTACACGGTCGTCAACGTCGACAAGCTGGAGTCGTTCGACGCCGGCACGGTCGTCGACCTCGGCGCGATCGTCGCGAAGGGTCTCGCGAGCATGAACACGCCTTTCCTCAAGGTGCTGGGCAACGGTGAGCTCAAGAAGAAGCTGACCGTGCGCGCCCAGAAGTTCACGGCGACCGCGCGCCAGAAGATCGAGGCCGCCGGCGGAACCGTCGTCGAACTCGACCAGGCGCACCGCGAAGTCGTCGCGTGCGACCCGGGCCAGAGCCCGGAGAAGAAAGGTTGAACGGAGTGGAGCACCGAGCTCTACAACTCCTGAAGATCCCGGAGGTACGGGACAAGATCGTCAACACGTTGATGTTGATTCTTGCGTTCCGTCTCGGGTTCCAGATCCCGTTGCCGGGCATGAATCCGCAGTTCCTCGCGCAGGCTGCGGAAGGCATGAAGGGCAGTCTCTTCGGCCTGATGAACGCCTTCTCGGGCGGTGCGATCGGGCGCACGACGATCTTCGCGCTCGGGATCATGCCGTACATCTCGGCGTCGATCATCTTCTCGATGCTGGCGAAGATCAGCCCGCGCATCGAGGCGGTCGCCAAGGAAGGTGCCACCGGCCAGAAGAAGATCAACCAGTGGACGCGCCTCGCGACCGTGCCGATCGCGATGCTCCAGGCGGTGTTCGTCTACACCGGCGTGTTCAAGCAGTTCCCCGAGATGATCGCGCCGGGCGTCGATCCCGGCGTCGGGCTCTTCGTGCTGGTCGTGCTGTCGCTGACCGCTGGTACGGTCCTCTGCATGTGGATCGGCGAGCTGATCACCGAGTACGGCCTGGGCAACGGTGCGTCGCTGATCATCATGGCCGGCATCATCGCCGAGCTCCCGGCCAGCATGATGCAGATCACGGCGGATCCCGACTGGATCCAAACGCTCTCGACCTACGTGGTGATCTGGATCATCACCGTCGTCGTGATCGTCTACATCACCAAGGGCGCGCGCCGCATCCCGATCCAGTACGCGAAGCTGACTCGCGGCCGCAAGGTCTACGGCGGTCAGCGTCACTTCCTGCCGCTCAAGATCAACATGGCGGGCGTGATGCCGATCATCTTCGCCTCGATCTTGTTCGTGATCCCGGGGGTGCTGTTCAAGGTGTTCGGTTGGACGACGCTCGAGAACCTGATGAACGACCCGCGCGGGTTCATCCACATCTCGCTCTACATCGTCCTGATCTTCGCGTTCTGCTTCTTCTGGAACCGCCTGATGTTCCAGCCGGAAGAGATCGCCAACAACCTGCGTGAGCACGGCTCCTTCATCCCGGGCATCCGACCGGGTCAGAAGACCGCCGAGTTCCTCACTTACACGCTGACGCGAATCACGATGGCGGGCGCCGCCTTCCTCGCGTTGATCGCCGTGCTGCCGAACCTCATGACGACCAGCTCGGGCTTCCACGGTCGCATGGCGTACTTCATCGGCGGCACGTCGGTGCTGATCGTCGTCGGCGTCGCGATGGACCTCGTGGACAAGCTCAATGCGCAGCTCGTGATGCGCAACTACGAGGGCTTCATGAAGCAGACCGGTTCGACCTGGGGCCGCAGCGGCGAAACGCCGCGCGACGGAGAATGACCGTGGTCCTGGTGCTGATCCTTCTCGGGCCGCCGGGGGCGGGCAAGGGAACGCAGGCCGCGCGCCTGTGTGCCGCTCGCTCGCTCGCGCACATCTCGACGGGGGACCTCTTCCGCGAGAACCTGAAGCAGGACACCGCACTGGGCAAGCGCGCGAAGGGCTTCATGGACGCGGGGCAACTCGTGCCGGACGAGCTCGTGCTCGAGATGCTGTTCGACCGCGTCGCGAAGCCGGACTGCCGCCAGGGCTACCTGCTCGACGGCTTTCCGCGGACGATCCCGCAAGCCGAGGCGCTCGAGAAGCGCTTGGGCGGCCACGCGAAGGTCGTCGTGCTCTCGCTGCGAGTTCCGGAGCCGGTGCTGCTCGAGCGTCTGACCGCTCGCCGTACCTGCAAGGCGTGCAATCACGTTCATCACTTGCGCTTCGCGCCGCCGAAGGTGGCGGGGAAGTGCGACAAGTGCGGCGGCGAGCTCGTGCAGCGCACCGACGACACGCTCGAGGTCGTCTCCAAGCGCCTCGAGGTGTACCGCAACCAGACCCAGCCGCTGGAAGGCTTCTACGCGGGCCGCAAGCTGCTCGCGGAAGTCGACGGCAATCGTCCGGAAGAAGAAGTCTTCCGCGACCTGTCCCGCCGTTCGATCGGCGGAGAGGCGGCTTGATGGCGAAGGAAGAACCGATCGTGGTCGAGGCCATCGTGACCGAGGCGCTGCCCAACGCGCGCTTCCGGGCGAAGCTCTCGTCCGGCCACGAGATCCTCGCCCACGTAAGCGGCAAGATGCGCATGAACTACATCCGCATCCTGCCCGGAGACAAGATCACCGTCGAGATGTCGCCGTACGACCTGACCAAGGGTCGAATCGTCTACCGCGGCACCAAGAAGAAGGACCACCAATGAAAGTCCGCAGCTCAGTATCCCGCATGTGCGCCAACTGCAAGGTCGTGCGACGCCGTGGCGTCGTGCGCGTCATCTGCAAAGACCCGACGCACAAGCAGAAGCAGGGCAAGTAGCCCTTCACCCGTACACCTCTCTCCAGGAGTCGAAATCTCATGCCGCGTGTCATCGGCGTAGACATCCCCCCGAACAAGCGCCTCGAAGTCGCCCTCACCTACATCTACGGAGTGGGTCGGACGACGGCGTCGAAGATCTGCAAGGAACTGAACCTCGACCCCGGGATGCGCGCCCGTGATCTGAACGAAGATCAGCTGACGGTGGTGGCGAACCACATCCAGAAGAACTTCTCGGTCGAGGGTCAGCTGCGCCGCCAGGTCACCGCATCGATCAACCGTTTGCGCGACATCGGCTCGTACCGCGGACTGCGTCACCGCCGCGGTCTGCCGGTGCGCGGTCAGCGCACGCGCACGAATGCGCGCACGCGCAAGGGACCGCGCAAGACGGTCGCCGGCAAGAAGTCCGTGAAGGGAATGAAGTAGTCCATGTCCAAAGCAGCCGCTCCGAAGAAGAAGGTGAAACGCGCACCGGCGAAGGCCGTCGCGTTCATCAAGGCCTCGTTCAACAACACGCACGTGACGATCGCCAACGCTCAAGGCGAAGCGATCGCCACGGGCTCGGCGGGTATCGTCGGCTTCAAGGGCACGCGCAAGTCGACGCCCTTCGCCGCGCAACGCGCCGCCGAACACGCCGCGCAGAACGCGATGAAAGCCGGCGTGAAGGAAGTCGAGGTCAAGGTGCGCGGCGCCGGTTCGGGACGCGAGTCCGCGATCCGCGCGCTCGCCAACTCGGGCCTGCTCGTCAGCATCATCGAGGACGTCACCCCGCTCCCGCACAACGGATGCCGCGCGCGCAAGCGTCGTCGCGTCTGATCGGACTCCAGAGGAAACAAGTATGGGTCGTTACACGGGCAACAAGTGCAAGCTCTGCCGTCGGGAGGGGATGAAGCTCTTCCTGAAGGGTCAGCGCTGCTTCACGGACAAGTGCGCGCTCTCTCGCCGCGACTACCCGCCGGGGGTCCACGCGCAGAAGCGCACCAAGGTCACCGACTACGGCGTCCGCGTGCGTGAGAAGCAGAAGCTGAAGCGCATCTACGGCGTGATGGAGCGTCAGTTCCGTCTGTACTTCGCCGAGGCCGAGCGACTGAAGGGCAACACCGGCGAGACGCTGCTCGCCTTGCTCGAACGCCGGCTCGACAACGTGGTGCTGCAATCGGGTTTCGCGCTCTCGCGCAATCACGCCCGCCTGCTCTGCAACCATGGACACTTCACGGTCAACGGACGTCGCGTCGACGTGGCGAGCTTCCAAGTTCGCCCCGGTGACGTGATCGCGCCCGGTACCAAGGAGAACACTCGAAAGATCGTTGCGGAGGCCGTCGAGGTCAACAAGTCGCAACCGGTCCCGAGCTGGCTCGAAGTCAATCGCGACGCGCTCTCGTCGAGGGTCGTGGCGCTGCCGCGACGCGAGGACGTGCCGCACCCGATCCAGGAACAGCTGATCATCGAGCTCTGCTCGAAGTAGACGCGGAGGTCATCCCATGCGGATTCGCTGGCGCAATTTCGAACTGCCGAGCAAGGTTCAGCCCGACAAGGACACGCTGACCCGCGAGTACGGCAAGTTCGTGATCGAGCCCTTCGAACAGGGTTTCGGACACACGATCGGCAACGGCTTGCGCCGTGTGCTGCTTTCGTCGATCGAGGGCGCGGCGGCCACCGCCGTGCGCATCACCGGCGCTTCGCACGAGTTCGACTCGCTCGAAGGCGTCTACGAGGACGTCACCGACATCATCCTCAACATCAAGCGTCTGCGGTTCGCCTACGAGGGCGAGACGCCGATCACTTGCCGCATCCAGAAGAAGGGCAAGGGACCGATCACCGGCGCCGACGTGCAGTGCCCGGGTGACGCTCAGGTCGTCAACAAGGACATGGTGATCGCCACGTTGACGGCGGATCGCAGCTTCGAGATGGAGCTCGAGGTCCGTCGCGGCCGCGGCTACGTCTCGGCCGAGGAGAACATGAACGAGGGGTACCAACTCGGCACGATTCCCGTCGACTCGATCTACTCGCCGGTCCACCGCGTTCGTTACGCGATCGAAGCCACGCGCGTCGGCAAGTTCACGAACTACGACCGCCTGGTGATCGAGATCTGGACCGACGGCACCGTGTCCCCGGACATGGCGTTGGTCGAAGCGGCCAAGATCTACCGTCGCCACCTGAACCCGTTCGTGCTCTACGAGCACAACCGGGAGCAGCAACCGATGGCCGACGATCCGTCGACGACCCAGTTCAGCGAGCGCGTCCGCGAGGTGTCGCGCGTGCAAGAGACGCTCGTGCGTCCGATCTCCGAACTCGAACTTTCCGTGCGCGCGCGCAACTGCCTCGACAGCGCGAACATCACGACGCTCAAGGAGCTCGTGACGCTCACCGAAGCCGAAGTCATGAACCTGAAGAATCTCGGCAAGACCTCGCTCACCGAGATCAAGTCCAAGCTGGCCGAGAGGGGCTTGTCTCTCGGCATGAAGGCCTAGTCACCATGCGTCACCGTTCCTCAGTCAACCACCTCGGCCGCACCGCGGCGCACCGCACGGCGATGGAGCGCAACCTCGCCAACGCGTTGATCGCTCACGAGCGCATCATCACGACGGTGCCGAAGGCCAAGAACGTGAAGCCGTTCATCGAACGGATGGTCACGCTCTCGAAGGAGCCGACCGTCCACAACCGCCGGCTCGCGTTCGCCCGTCTGCGCGACAAGGACGCGGTGTCGAAGCTCTTCGCGGTGCTCGGCCCGCGCTTCAAAGCGCGTCCGGGCGGCTACTGCCGCATCCTGAAGCTCGCCAAGCCTCGGCTCGGCGACAACGGAGCCCGCGCGATCCTCGAGTTCGTCGAGCGCACGCCGAAGGAGACGGAAGCCCCGACTCCGGAGGTCGCCGCCGAGCCCGAAGCCGCTCCGGAGCCGAAGAAGAAGGCCAAGAAGGCAGCGACCGCGAAGTCCTGACGGACGCCGGGTCGAGTTCACGGGCGGGCGATGCGCTGCGAGCGCGTCGCCCGCTCGCTTGTCAACGCATCGCCAAGGCTTCCGCGCGGCGAGTCCTCGCGATCGCATCTGCCGCAGCGGCCCGCTCGGGCGACGTCCAGGACTTCCGCGCGAGCGCGTTCGCGGCCGCCAGCGTCAGCTCGCGTCGGCCGAGCGCCGCGGCGGAGGCGCAGACGTCCGCGAGGGCATCGAGATGCGCGCTCTCGGTCGCGGACGCATTGGCGCGCGTCAGCACCGCCGCCGTGAGCGCCCACCGCAGCGCACCCTCGCGGTCGCCGAGCGCGGCGCGGACCCCGTACGCGGCGTGCGCCGCGCGTGCGGCATCGTGATCGAGCGGGAGGCCGCCGCGCCGCCGCGCATCGAGCGCTTGCGCGAGGTAGCAACTCGCTTCGCGAGCCGAGCCGTCGCGGAGCAACCATTCCACGGCCACGACAGACTCGCGCATCGCGCGCCGACTGTTCGGTCCGAACTTGCGATCGATCGATGCGAGGAACTCGTCGAGCACCACGAAGCACTCCTCCCTGTGCCCGGCCGCGGAGAGCACGTCCGCGAGGTTCGCGCGCGCGATCAGCGCCAGCGGATGATCGTCGTCGAGCAACTTCGCGTAGATCGCGATCGAGTCGCGGACGCACGCGAGTCGCTCTTCCATCCGCTCTTCCGCGGCCAGTGCATGCGCGATCCCGAACTGGGCATCGGCGGCCTTGAGCAGGCCGCGCGCTCCGACTTCTTTCCACGCCGCGACGCCCTCGCCGAAGGTGGCTCGCGCGGTCGGCCAGTCGCTCCTCGCGATCGCGAGCTTGCCGCGCAACACCCAGGCCGCCGCACGGCGCTCGGCGGCGAGAGCCGGGTCGAGCTCGTCGAGCGTGCCCCGGTCGATCGCGTCCGCCGCGGCGTCGAGCCGATGCGAGACGAGGAAGAACGTCCCGAGCCGCTGCCAGGCGCGCGCATGTTCCTTGGCCGGAGCGGCGGCGGTCAGCTCGACGTTCGCGCGCAGCAGTGCCTCCGCCTCGTCCCACCTCGCGGGCTCGACCATCAGCAGCTCCGCGAGGTCGTCGCGCATGTGCCGCGTTCGATCCGCGGCGGCGCCCGCGAGCCGCTCGAGGGTCGAGTAGGCCGCGCGCAGGTGCGGCTCGGCGACGGTGAGGTGCTCGCGCGCGTGAGCGAGGATCGCGAGATCGTGCTCGCGCTCCGCCCACGCTCGGCTGTCCTCACCGAAGTGCTCGACGGCGAGCTCGGACGCACGGCGCAGCGCGGGCTCGGCGTCTTCGAAGTCGCCGCGGGCCCGGAGCGTGTTGCCGATGCGAGCGAGCAATCCGATCAGTCGCTCGGCGTCGCCGACTTCGCTCTCGATCAGCTGGTCGCGGTGGATTCGGAGCAGCGGCCGGTCGTTCGGATCGAGGCGCAGCGGCTCGGCGGACTCGCCCGACGGATCGAACGCCCCGATGATCCCGGACATGAGCCTCTCGAGCGTCAGCATGTACGCCGAGTTCATGCGATCCCGCTCCGCGGCGTTCAGGTGATCGATGCCCCAGGAACCGCTGATGCCCAGCGCGGTGATCGCGGCGACGACGGTCGCGATGTGCCACGGGTGGCGCGCGGCGAACTTCCGAGCGATGTAGCTCCACTCGCGCGCGCCGACGGAGACCGGTTCGTCGCGCTGGAAGCGTTCGAGATCGTCGAGCACGAGGTCCGCGCTGCGGTAGCGCGTGGCGGGGTCCAACGCGGTCGCCTTGGCGACGATCCACGCGAGATCCTTCGGCAAGGATGGCGCCACGCGGTCCAGCCGAGGCACTTCGCGGCGCCCGAACTCGGCGAGTTCCGAAGTCGCGCCCCTCAGCTCGGTCGCCGGCACCCCGGACAACACCTCGAGCATCACCATCCCGAAGGAGAACACGTCGCGGCGCGCGCTCGAGATCGGCTGATCGTCGCGGGCCTGGAGCAGTTCGGGCGCGAGGTACGGCAGATTGCCGCAGACGGCGGTCGACGTGCGTTCGCCGACTTCGGCTTCGAGCCGTGCGAGCCCGAAGTCGACGACTTTGACGCGACCGTTCCGGTCGACCAGCACGTTCGCGGAGCTGACGTCTCCGTGCTCGATCAACGCCTGGTGAGCCGCGGCGAGTCCGCGACAGGCCTGCACGAGCAGCTCGACCTTGCGATCGAGCGGCGCGTCGCGTGCGACGACGAAGATCGGCCGAGCGTCTTCGACGAGCTCGACGGCGAGCCACGGAACGGAGTGCGCACGCCCGAGCGGATCCTGCGACGTGTGCAACCCGTAGTCGTAGACGACCGCGACGTGCTCGTGACGGAGCCGCGCGAGCGCGCGGGCCTCGTGCCGGAAGTTCGCTTCACCGGAACGAAGCGTCCATGCGCGGCGCATCAGCTTGAGAGCCACGCGCCGCCCGAGTCGTTCGTGCTCGGCGACGTACACGATCGCGGAGCCGCCTTCGCCGACGCGTGCGACCAGGCGGAACTCGCCGAGCGTCGTGCCCGAGAGATCGACCGGGCCCGCGTCCGTCGCGATGCGAGCGGCGAGCGAGTCCATCGCGGAGGACGAAGCGCCGCGTTCGGCATCCTCGGCGAGCAACGCGCGTAGCTCGGCGGCGGTCGCGGGGTCGTCGGCGCAGTGCGAGTCGATCCACGCCGCGCGGTCCGCGTGGGGCACCTCCAACGCCGCGCGCAGGAGCTGCAGGACGCGCTTCGCGTTCACGCGTCTTCCCCGCGTCGCATCCGTCGCGCGAGCCAGCGCCGCGCGGCATCCCAGTCCCGCGCGACCCGCGCGCGCGGTTCCGCCCGCAGCAGCGCGATGTCGTCGAGCCCGAGCCCGCCGATCAAGTGGAGTTCGGCGAGCTCCGCGAGCTCGACGTCGATCGCCGCCAACGCCGCGAGCGCCTCGCACAGGTCGAGCACGTGGGTCCCCGACGCTTCGTAGACGGCGAGCACGTCGTCGAGCGGCTCGCGCACGCGATCGCCTCCGCGCTTGATCCGTCCCTGGCTCCGCGCGCTGTCGACCAGGATCGACCGCATGGTCTTGGTGATCGCGACGACGAACGCCCGCTGTGCGGCGAACCGTTGCTCACCCTCGGGTCCCAAACGGATCCACGCTTCGTGGACGAGCGCAGTGGTTTGGAGGTCGCTGTTCCAGGGCGCGGCGCGGAACAGCCGCCGGGCGGTGCACCGGAGATCGTCATAGAGCAGCGCGAAGAGCTTCCCGGAAGCGACAGGGTCGCGCTCCGTTGCGGCGGCGGAGGGGTTGCAGTCGGGTCGATCCATGCGCGCCCGCGGGCGACGCGCCAGGATAACGGAGCGCGCTTCGCCGTGGGGTTCCGCGCGGATCGCTCAGATCCGAGCGAGCCGCAGGCGTCCGCGGCCCAGCAGTCCGTGGACCTTCTCGGCGAGGTCCGGCGTGATCGTCACGGCGTGGTCCTTCGACGCGCGGACGCGGCGCAGGTAGCCGTCGTCGCCGTTGACGAGGAACCACACCGGGCTCTTGCCGGGCGAGGACGCGAACGCGGACTTGAGCTCCGCGAGCCGTTCGCGATCGGTGGGCTCGAGCTCGACGACCAGGCCGCCGTCGAAGCGCTTGAGCGCCTCGTCGATCGACAACGCCTCTTCGAGGATCAGCGCGGGCTCCTCGGAGTGCTCCTCGAGCTTCGCGCGCGCGACGATCACCGTGTCTTCGGCGAGGCGGCCCTGTTGCGCTTCGAGCGTGCGCGGGAACACGGTGACCGCGACCGAGCCTTCGAGGTCCTCGAGTCGGAAGCGAGCCATCTTGCGACCGGCGAGCGAGCCGGACTTCACGATCAGCTCCGAGAAGCCGACGACCAGGCCCGCGATCGTGAGCTCGCTGCCGCCGGAGCGCGTCGCGAGCTCGCTGGTGCGCACGGTCGAGAGCAACGCGAAGAGCCCCGCGCGTTCCTCGAGTGGGTGACCCGAGAGGTAGAAGCCGAGCGCCTCGCGCTCCGCGCGCAGCGTCTCCGCGCGCGTCCAGGCGTGTGCGTCGTCGTTCGGCCCGCCGAGTCCGTGCTTCGCGGGCGCCGGCTCCGCGGGTCCGCCGAACAGCGAGCCCTGTCCCGCCTTGCGGTCCGCCGCGAGGCGCGAGCCCTCCGCGAGCGCGGAGTCGAGCTGGTGGACGAGCACCCCGCGGTTGACGCCGCTGAAGTCGAGCGCGCCGGCCTTGATCAGCGCTTCCCAGCACAGCCTCGGCACTTCGCTCGAATCGACGCGCGCGCAGAGCTCGTGCATCCCGATCGGCAAGCGCTCCTTCTGCAGCGCGTCACGCGCGGCGAGCAGGTTCTCGATGGCGCGCTCGCCGGTGCCCTTGATCGCACCGAGCCCGTAGCGCACGCCGTCACCCTCGCACTCGAACGTCCAGCGCGAGGACCGCAGGTCCGGACCGTGGATCTCGACCTTCGCGCGCCGTGCGTCGTCCCAGAAGGCCTTGACCTTGTCGGTGTTCGACATTTCGCACGACAGGTTCGCCGCGAGGAACGCCGCTCGGTGGTTCGCCTTGAGATACGCGGTCTGATACGTGATCAGCGCGTAGGCGGTCGAGTGCGACTTGTTGAAGCCGTAGCCGCCGAACTTGACGATGTTGTCCCAGATCGCCTGCGCGACGTGCGCGGTCGCGCCGTTCTTCACCGCGCCGGACACGAACTGGTCCGCGTACTTGGCCATGATCTCGGGCTTCTTCTTGCCCATGGCCTTGCGCAGGTTGTCGGCTTCGTTCAGCGAGAAGCCGCCCAGGCTCGAGGCGATCAGCATCACCTGCTCCTGGTAGACGATGCACCCGTACGTGTCCTTGAGGATCGGCTCGACCAGCGGGTGGGGGTACTCGATCGCTTCCTCGCCGTGCTTGCGGCGGACGAACATGTCGATCATGCCCGACTCGAGCGGGCCCGGGCGGTACAGCGCGAGGATCGCGATCAGGTCCTCGAAGCAGTCGGGCTTGATCCGCGCGAGCAGCTTCTTCATCCCGTCGGATTCGAGCTGGAACACGCCTTCCGTGTCGCCCGCGATCAGCATGCGGTACGTCGCGGGGTCGCCCTCGGGCAGGTGCAAGAGGTCGGGCGCCGTGCCGCCGCGCTTCTCGATGTTCACGAGCGCGCGCGCGAGGATCGTCAGCGTGCGCAGCCCGAGGTAGTCCATCTTCAGCAGCCCGAGATCCTCGAGCTGCTTCGCCGGCCACTGCGTCGCGACCTCGCCGTCGTGCGTGCAGAGCGGCACGAACTCGATCAGCGGCCGCGGCGAGATGACGACGCCCGCCGCGTGGGTCGAGATGTGTCGCGCGAGGCCTTCGAGCTTCTTCGAGAACTCGAAGAGCTCCTCGAACTCCGGCCGCTCCTTGCGGATGGCGGCCAGGTCCTTGTCCTTCTCGAGCGCTTCCTCGAGCGACGGCGCGTTCGGCCCCGCCGGGATCTTCTTCGCGATGCGATCGACGTCCTTCAGCGGCACGTCGAGCACTCGCCCGACGTCGCGCACGACCGTGCGCGAGGCCATCGTCCCGAACGTCACGATCTGCGCGACGTTCGCTTGCCCATAGCGCTCGCGGGTGTACTGCAGCACGCGTTCGCGGCCGTCCATGCAGAAGTCGATGTCGATGTCGGGCATCGACACGCGCGCGCTGTTCAGGAAGCGCTCGAACAGCAGGTCGTAGCGCAGCGGATCGATCTGCGTGATGCCGAGCACGTAGGCGACCGCGGAGCCCGCCGCCGAGCCGCGGCCCGGACCGACCGGGATGCCGTGGTCGCGCGCCCAGCGGATCAGGTCCCACACGATCAGGAAGTACGACTCGAAGCCCATCTGGCGGATGACGCGCTTCTCGTGCTCGATGCGCTCGCGCGCCTTCGCGACGCCCGCGGGATCGGCGCCATAGAGGCGCAGCAGGCCTTCCTCGCACAAACGGTCGAGCAACGCGGTCGGCGTCTCGCTCGTCCCGGTGTGGAACAGCGGCACGTGGTACTTGCCGAACTCGAGCTTCAGCTCGACCTGGTTCGCGACGTCCATCGTCGCCGAGAGCGCGTGGGGCAGATCGCGGAAGATCTCGCCCATCTCCTTGCGCGTGCGGAAGAACAGCGTGTCCGTGTCGAAGCGGAAGCGGTTCTTCTCCGCGCGCTTCGCCTGCGTGTTGATGCAGAGCAGCACGTCCTGCGCGTGGCAGTCCTCCTGCCGCAGGTAGTGGATGTCGTTGGTCGCGATCAGCGGGATCGCGGTGCGCTGCGCGAGCCGCACCAGCGCCTCGTTGGCCTTCGCCTGGATGTCGATGCCGTTGCGCTGCAGCTCGAGCCAGAAGTGTTCCTTGCCGAACAAGTCGCGGAACGTCGAGGCGAGCTCCTCGGCCTTCGCGTCCTCGTCGCGCAAGAAGTGCTGGTTGATCTCACCGGCGAGGCAACCGGAGAGGCAGGCGAGCCCTTCGGCATGGCTCGCGAGGTACTCCTTGTCGATCCGCGGCCGGAAGTGGTAGCCCTCGGTGTACGCGGTCGAGCAGATGTCGAGCAGGTTCTTGTAGCCGCGCTCGTTGCGCGCGAGCAGCGTCAGGTGGTGGTAGCCGTTGTCCTTCTTGTTGTGCGGCTCCTTGCGCGACTTCTTCGCGAGGTACACCTCGCACCCGAGGATCGGCTTGATGCCCGACGAGCTCGCCGTCTGGTAGAGCTCCATCGCGCCGAACATGTTGCCGTGGTCGGTCAGCGCGATCGCGTGCTGCTTGTCCTGTGTGCACGCCTTGACCAGGTCGCCGATGCGGTTCGCGCCGTCGAGCAGGCTATACTCGGAGTGGACGTGAAGGTGTACGAAGTCCGGTTCCGACATGCGCGCTCCTCGTTGGGGGCGCGCATCCTAGCTCGCGCTCGCCGCGGAAGCGCGGCGTTCGCCGGACTCCGTCGTCGCGCTCAGCCGCGCAGCATGTGCGTCAGCAGCGCCTTCTGCGAGTGCAGTCGGTTCTCCGCTTGTTGCACGATCAGGCTGCGCGGTCCGTCGAGCACTTCGTCGGTGACCTCGAGGTTGCGCCGCACCGGCATCGCGTGCATCAGCCGCGCGTCCGCGCCTTGCGCCATCAAGCGCTCGTCGACCGCCCAACCCTGCTGGCGCGAGCGTCGGCTCGCGGCGAGCGTCGGGTTGCCGTAGTCCTCGAGCGACTCCCACGAGCGCGCGTACACGACGTGCGAGCCGCGCACGCCCTCGACCAACGGAAGACCGGTTTCGAAGCTGCCGCCGCTCGTCTTCGCGAGCGTGGAGACTTCCTCGAGCACCTGGGTGTCGAGCTCGTACCCCTGCGGGTGCGCGACGCGCACGTGCATCCCGGCGCGCACGGCGCCGTGGACGAGCGAATGGACGACCGCCGGCGTCGCCGGAGTCGGCGAGTGCGTCCACACGACCGACAGGCGCTTGCCGCGCACGTCGCCGAGCGTCTCGCGCAACGTCAGCAGGTCGGCGAGCGCCTGCAGCGGGTGCCACAGCGCGCTCTCCATGTTGATCACCGGCACGCGGGCGTGATCGGCCCACGAGCGGATCTCGCTGTCCTTGCGATCCTCCGCCCACGAGCGTCCGGCGGGCTTCGGCCGGATCGCGAGCGCGTTGACGTAGGAGGAGAGCACCGCCGCCGCGTCGCGGATGTGCTCGGGCGCGCGCCCGTCCATCACCGCGCCTTCGCGGACCTCGAGGTCCCAGAAGTCGCTCGCGGCGGTCAGGTTGATCGTGTTGCCGCCGAGCTGCACCATCGCGGCCTCGAACGACGCGCGGGTGCGCAAAGACCCGCGGAAGAACAGCAGGCCGACGGTGCGGCCGGCGAGCTCCGCGCGCGTGCCCTTGCGCTTCAGGCGCGTGGAGAGCTCGAGCAAGTCGTCGACTTGCTGGGGCGACAGATCGTTCAGACGGATCAGATGCTGGGGGACACGCTTTTCGGACATGCGCGCCAGCCTAATCCTCGCGGGGGCGGTGTCCATGCGTCCGTGGCGGTCGTCGGACGCGCGCTCGCCTTGACAGGGGGTGGGAGCGCGGCTACATAGGTCGCCCCTCACGCACCCATAGCTCAATTGGATAGAGCATCTGACTACGGATCAGAAGGTTATAGGTTCGAGTCCTATTGGGTGTACCAAGCACACGCCGACGAGCACGCCGCCCACCGCCGCGAGCCTCGTCGGCGAACGTTCCGGTGAGCGCACCGGAAGCTCCAACGACCCCGCACCGAGTCCGCCCGTCTCTCCCGAGCCCAACCCCGAGCACACGCCCGTGCACACCTTGGGAGCCCAACCCGACACCTTCGCGCCGCGCGCGCGCGTTGCCGCTGAGCCCATCGGGAGCAGCTCGGTGAGCGCGGCGTCCGCGGGCGGAGTCGGCGGCGACTCGCAGCTCGCTCGCGACCAGCGCTTCATGCGGATCGCGCTCGACGAGGCCCGCGCCGCGGAGCGCCTCGACGAGGTGCCGATCGGCGCGGTGGTGGTGATCGGCGACCGCGTGATCGCCGCCGCGCACAACCTGACCCGGACGCACACCGACCCGACGAACCACGCGGAGCTGCTCGCGCTGTCGCGCGCCGCGCGGACGCTGGGCGTCGCTCGCCTGGTCGACGCCGAGGTGTTCACGACGGTCGAGCCGTGCTTCATGTGCGCCGGCGCGCTGCTGCACGCCCGCGTCAAGCGCGTCGTGTGGGCGGTGCGCGACCCGAAGTTCGGAGGCTGCGCCTCGCTGGGCCACGTGCTCAGCGACGAACGCGCCAACCACCAGTCCGAGATCCACGAGGGCGTGTGCGCCGACGAGGCGCGCGAGCTCTTGCAATCGTTCTTTCGCAAGAAGCGCGGGAGCCCCGAAGGCTCCTGACCGCGGAGCACGGCCAGTCGGCCGTGGGTCCGCGTCCATGGAACACGCCGCTCGCCCCGCGAGCGGCGAGCGAAGCCACGTCGCTCGTGCAGCGATCGGCAGCGGAACCACGCCGTTCGTGTAGCGATCGGCGAACGGAACCACGCCGTTCGCGTTGCGAGCGGCGAGCGGAACCAGAGCGGAGAGGTGCCAGAGCGGCTGAATGGGCCGGTTTCGAAAACCGGTGTGCCCTCACGGGTACCAGGGGTTCAAATCCCTTCCTCTCCGCCATTTTCACAGCCGTTCGGCGTGCGCGCCGGGCGGCCGCGCGCCGCGACGGCGGCGCGTGTCGATCGGCGGCGCGCTTCGAGCGCCGCGCAGGAACCGCGGTGCCGTCAGGCGCCGCACGTGGACCGCGGCGTCGTGAGACGCCGCACGTGGACCGCGGCGTCGTGAGACGCCGCACGTGGAGAGGTGTCCGAGCGGCTGAAGGAGCACGCTTGGAAAGCGTGTATGTCGGAAACGGCATCGAGGGTTCGAATCCCTCCCTCTCCGCCATTTGCCCCGCGCTCGGCGAACGCGCGAAGGGTCGAGCGCGCGAGGCGAGACGCGAGACGGCGCGCCCCTCGCGGCGAAGCTCAGGCGAGCGCGGCGCTCGAGATCGCCGGGCTCGGCGGGCTCGACCGCGTCACGCGCGCGACGCCTCGGACGCCGCGCGCACGTTCGGCGCGCGAAAGGTGTATAAGAAGTGAGCTGGCGCGCGCGAGCGCCCAGCTATCGAGCCCGGCGGTGGGTCCGGACCCTGTCGAT
>JADLBP010000186.1 GCA_020847695.1 Planctomycetota bacterium | reverse complement strand
GCACGTTCTCGACGCGGCTCGCCGACGCGCACGCGCGGCTCTTCCGGAACGGCGGGCTGCTGCGGCGCAAGCTCGTGTTGCTGCTCGCGCTGCTCGAGACGCACGCCGACACCGTCGGCCGCGTCGACGCGCCGTCGGTCAGCGGGCCGGTCGCGTTCGTCGTCGAGACCGCGCTGCGGCTCGCAGTGTTCGCACTGCTCGCGTTGCTCGGGCTGTTCGTCTTCCTGCCGCTGCGAGCGCTGTGCGCGCTCGGAGGCGATCGATGAGCGGCGGCACGAGCGACGTCACGATCGTCGGCTCCGGCGCGAGCGCGGTGCATTTCGTGCAGACGGCGCTCGAGCGCGGACTCCGCGTGACGATGGTCGACGTCGGCCGCCCGCGGCCCGCGCCGGTGCGCCCCGACGATTCGTTCGCGGAGCTCAAGGCGAAGCTCGACGATCCGTGGCGCTACTTCCTCGGCCCGCGCTTCGAAGGCGTGCTCTTCCCCGGCAAGAAGGGCGAGTACTACGGCTTCCCGCCGCACAAGGAGTACATCTTCGAGGGCGTCGACGGGTACACCGTCGAAGCGCAGGGCTTCGAGCCGCTCGCGTCGTTCGCGCGCGGCGGGCTCGCCGAAGCGTGGACCGGCGGGTCGTTCCCGTTCAACGACGACGAGCTCGAGGACTTCCCGTTCCGCTACGACGAGCTCGGGCCGTTCTACGACGAGGTCGCGCGCCGCATCGGCATCGTCGGCGCCGACGACGACCTCGCGCGCTTCATGCCGGTGCATCGACACCTCGACGCACCGCTCGACCTCGACCGACACGCGCAACTCCTGCTCGAGCGCTACGCCAAGGTGCGCGAGCGCATGAACGCCGACGGCGCGTACTTCGGCCGTTCGCGCGCCGCGGTGCTGCGCCCCGAGCACGACGGTCGCGACGGCCGCAAGGGCTGCGACTATCTCGGGCGCTGTCTGTGGACGTGTCCGCGCGAGTCGCTCTACACGCCGGCGATGACGCTGGAGCGTCTGCTCGGTCGGCCGGGCTTCACGTACCTCGACCGGCGCTTCGTGACGCACTTCCGCTTCGAAGGCGGCAAGGTGCGCGCGGTCGCGTTGGTCGATCTGTCGACGCAGCGCACCGAGGAGCTCGACGTCGAGCGCTTGGTGCTCGCCGCCGGCACGCTGCCGACCTCGAAGATCGTGCTCGACTCGATCTGGCGCGCGAAGGGCGAGCGCGTGCGGCTCGTCGGCCTGATGGACAATCGTCAGACGCTGGTGCCGTTCGCGAACCTGAAGCTGCTCGGCGCGCGTTGGGATCCCGACACGTACCAGTACCACCAGCTCGCGTTCGGCCTCGCCGGCGCGCGACCGAAGGAGTACGTGCACGGGCTGGTGACGACGCTGAAGACCGCGTTGATCCACCCGATCGCGCTGTCGGCGCCGCTCGACCTCGCGACGGCGACGTGGTTGACGAAGAACGTCCACGGCGCGCTCGGGATCGTCAACGTCAACTTGCACGACACGCGCCGCGAGGAGAGCTGGCTCGAGCTCGCCACCGGCGACGGCGAGCGCACGAAGCTCGTCGCGCGCTACGAACCCGCGCCCAGCGAGCCCGCCGACCGCAAACGAGCGCTCGCGCGGATCAAGCGCGCGCTGTGGCAACTCGGCTGCTTCGTGCCGCCGGGGATGGCGCACGTGCGACCGATGGGGGCGAGCGTGCACTACTCGGGCACGCTGCCGATGTCGACGAAGCGTGCGCCGCTGACGGTCGACCGCGATTGCAGGAGCCACGACTTCTCGAACCTCTGGATCGCCGACGGCGCGACGTTCCCGTTCCTGCCGGCGAAGAACCTGACGTTCACGCTGATGGCGAACGCGGCGCGGATCGCCACGAAGCTCGTGGTCTGACCCGCGCCGCGCGACGTCGGCGCTCGAGAGCGCTTCGTACGCGCGAAACTCAGCGCACGACGATCGGCGTCGAGTTGCTGCGGCGCAGCGTCGTGTCGGGCAGCGTCAGTTCCGCCTGCGCGACGAACAGGAAGCCCGGCTGGACCACCGGCAGCGTGAAGTTGCGATCGGCTTGGCCGGACGCCGGGATCACGCCGACGTTGAGCACGCGCAGCTTCTGCGTCAGTTGCTCGATCTGCGCGAGCCCATCAGCGGCGACGATCGGCGTGCGGCCGAGTCGGATCGTCGCGTTCGAGCCCGCGGGGCCGCGAACCCGGAACGTGATCGTCGCGCCGGGCGTCGTCGCGCCGAGCAGCTCGAGCGACGGATCCTCCGGCACGACCGCGACGTTCGACCCGACGATCGGCTGGCCGTTCGCACAGGCCGGATGCAACGACGAGCCGCCCAGAAAGGTGACTCCGGAATGCCAGAGGTTGCCACCGAACGACGCTACATCCGCTCCGTTGCCGCCTTCTCCGCAGAAGAGCAGAGTCGGATCCTCGCCGGCATCTCCTCCTTGGATCAAGTGGTTCGGCGTGCCGACGACGACAGCGGTTCCGTTGGCCAGGAGCTGCAAACCGGGGCCACCGGTGCCCGGGGGCCAGGTGCTCGACGGATCGTACTTCAGATCGCCTCCGTCGCCGCCGCGCAGGTCCGAGAGCGCGATGTGCGCGAAGCCCGACATCACGGACAATGCGGGGTAACCGTCCGAAGGCTGAGTGCTCTTCCCCGGTGAGTAGCCGAGGCAACTCGTTCGCGCCAATTCGAGTCGAGAGCCGGTCACCACGAGTCTCACTCGGGTGCTCGAGTCGAGCATGCGCACGTCCGACGACGCGTCGATCTTCAGACTCCCTTCGAAGCGTTGGAGCACCATAGGTCCTTGGCAGTTCGACACCGTGAGCATGCCGGTGGTGTCGAAGACGAAGTCGGTGAGCACGCCGACCGAGCCCGCGCTCGAACCGCTCCACGTCGACACGCCCGAGCAGTGAACGCCGGGCTCGCCGAGGATCCGCAGCGCCTTGGTGCACGCGAACCCGCTGTAGGTTCCGGCGCGGACCAACAACACGTC
>JADLBP010000185.1 GCA_020847695.1 Planctomycetota bacterium | reverse complement strand
CGCGAAATCGGGGATGCGGAAGCGCTTGCGGTATGCGCCGGGTGAGAGCGCCGTCGTGCGCTTGAACAACCGGCGGAAGAACGCCGGGTCCTCGTAACCGACGCGCCACGCGATCTCGTCGATCGCGGCGTCGGTGCGTTCGAGCCGTCGCTTCGCATCCTCGATGCGCAAGCGCTGGACGTACTCGAGCGGCGCGAGGCCGGTCGCGGCGGCGAAACGGCGCTTGAACGTCCGCGCGGCGAGCTTCGAACGCTCGATCATCGCTTCCACCGGATGCGCGACGGCGAAGTGTGTCGCGAGCCAACGCTGCGCGCCCGCGATCTCGGCGTCGCCGTGGTCGAGCTTGCCTTCGAACACGATGTACGGCGCGAGCCCGTCCTGATGCCACTGCAACGCGAACAGCCGTGCGACCTCCTGCGCCGTCGTCGCTCCGACGTGACGCGCGATCAGGTGGAGTGCGAGATCGTGCCACGTCGACGACGCGCCGGAGGAGACGAGCTCCTCGCGCTCGCCGGAGATCACGAGCGCGCGCTCGGGGTGGATCGTCACCGTTGGATACAGCGCGGCGAACGCGTCGGCGTACGCGAAGTGCACCGTCGCGTCGCGGCGGTCGAAGATCCCGGTCTCCGCGAGCAGGAACACGCCGGAGCAGGCCGAGCACACGAGCGCGCCACGCGCGTGCATGCGTCGCACCCACGCGACGAGTTTCGGGTAGCGCCCCGTGCGCCAACCCTGCGCACCGAGCAACACCGACGGCACGATGACCACGTCGGTGTCGGCGACGCGAGCGATCGAGCGCTGCACCTCGAATGGGACGCCGCTCGCGAGTCGCAGCGGCCCGCTCGACTCGCCGACGACTTCGACGCGGAACGGAGCGCGCGCTCTCGGCTCGGCGAGCCCGAACGCCGCGATGGAGTTCAGCACGTCGAAGAGTCCCGCGAGCGTCGAGACGACGGCGTCGGGCAGAGCGACCAGACTGACGTGCACCGGCGCTGAGCCGGTGTGGGCGGTGCGTCGAGGCATGGCGGGGGTCCGAGGCGCAGACCTTAGCGCATCCGCGATGGCACGAACGGACCGATCGAGGGTCGAACCGCCTCTGTCGCGCTGCGGGGGCTCTCTCCGATGCTGTCGCTCGACCCGAACCGCTCGCGAACGCGAGCAAGGAACCGCCCATGCAGATTCCGATGATCGATCGAACGAAGCTCGAGACCTTCGCCATGCGCGCGATCGGCGACATCGCCTCCGCCTATGCGGGGTTGATGGTCAGCCTCGGCAGCAAGCTCGGCCTCTACCGAGCGCTCGACGGCGCGGGCCCGACCAGCGCCGCGGAACTCGCCCGCCGCACGTCGTGCGCCGAACGCTACGTGCGCGAGTGGCTGAACGCGCAGGCGGCCGCCGGCTACCTCGACTACCACGCCGCGAGCGACACGTACGAGCTCTCGCCCGAGCACGCGCAGGTCCTCGCCGACGAGGACAGCCCGTACCTCGTCGCGCCCGCGTGGGACCTGCCGGCGGCGCTGTGGTCCGACGAGGCGAAGACGCTCGAGGCGTTCCGCACCGGCCGCGGCGTCGCGTGGGGCGAGCACGACGCGCGGCTCGCGTGCGGCGTCGCCGCGTTCTACCGCAACGGCTATCGAGCGAACCTGGTGTCGCAGTGGTTGCCGGCGCTCGACGGCGTGGTCGCAGCGCTCGAGCGAGGCATCGCGGTCGCCGACATCGGTTGCGGGCACGGACACTCGACGCTGCTGATGGCCGAAGCGTTCCCGCGCTCGCGCTTCTTCGCGTTCGACGCGCATGCGGGCTCGATCGACGCGGCGCGCCGCAACGCGGCGACCTCGCGCGCGGCGGAACGCGTCGAGTTCGCCGTCGCACGAGCGAGCGAGGTTCCTGACCGCCAGTACGGGCTCGTCTGCTTCTTCGACACGCTACACGACCTCGGCGATCCCGTCGCGGCGGCGCGGCGAGCTGCGGAAGTGCTCGCGCCGGGCGGAACCGTCTTGCTCGTCGAACCGTTCGCGCACGATCGCGTCGAGCAGAACCTCTCGTTGGTCGGCCAGCTCTACTACGCCGGCTCGACGATGATCTGCTGCTCGCACGCGGTGTCGGAGGGCGGCAAGCTGGTGCTCGGCGCGCAAGCCGGACCCGCGCGTCTCGCCGAGGTCTTCCGCAAGGCTGGTTTCGGTCGTTTCCGGCGCGCCGCCGAGACGCCGTTCAACCTGATCTTCGAGGTCAAACGCTGAGAGCGCGCAGCCGCGCGAGCTCGGCGCACGCGCGGCTGCAACCGCTCGCGCACGGTTCCGATCCGCGACCGCTTGGGCTCGCGATCGAACGCGCCGCGAGGCGCGTCGAACCGCCGAGCTCTCGGAGCCAGCGCCCGCGCGCTCGATCCGAGCGCCGGGATGCGACTCCGCCGACAACTTCGGAAGACAGCAACGGGTGCCGGCGACCTCGGTGCGAGGCTCCGGCCCGGCGGCGGGCCCGGCGCAGGTTAGAGCCGCGGGCTGCCGGTGCGCGCGACGCGGTCCATCGCGGCGACGAGCTGCTTCGCGATGGGAGGCTCGTGCGAGCTGTGGCCGGCGTCGTCGACGACCACGTAGCTCGCCTCGGGCCACGCGCGGTGCAGATCGTCCGCGCCGACGATCGGACAGACGAGGTCGT
>JADLBP010000184.1 GCA_020847695.1 Planctomycetota bacterium | reverse complement strand
GCTCGCAGTCGTGAGCTCGCAGTCGTGAGCTCGCAGTCGTGAGCTCGCAGTCGTGAGCTCGCAGTCGTGAGCTCGCAGTCGTGAGCTCGCAGTCGTGAGCTCGCAGTCGTGAGCTCGCGGCGCTTCGGCCTCGACGGCGTGCCGGCGAGCGCTCGCCCGGGTACCGCGGCCCGAAACGCGCGCGGCGCGCTCGGCCGAAGCCGCGCGCGCCGCGTCGAGGCGGCGAGAGGCTCAGCTCACGGCGTCAGGCCGAAGTGCACCGCTTGGCTCAGGCCGACGTTGTTCGGCGCGGCGAAGCCCGAGTCGCGCGACCAGAAGTGTCCGTCGACCGTCGTCCCCGCGACCAGCGCCGGATCCGCGCCGCTCGCGACGTACGTGTTGAAGTCGAACGACAGATTGCCGGTGCAGTCATTGCCACTCGCGCTGCCGCCCGAGTTGATCATCGACGTGCGCTTGAACGGCGGACGGATGCACAGGTGACCGCCGGCGAACGGGACCTGCTGCAGGCCGGTCAGCGAGTACAGGAACAGCCCGCTCTTCTTGTTGAGCACGTTGGCGGTCGCGACGACGAAGCCGCTCGGCGCGCTCGCGCTCGGAGTCCCGCTCAGCGTCATCAACGGCACGCACCCGAGCGAGTTCGTCTTCGACACGCAGCGGATGTCCGGCGTCGGGCCGTCGATCGCATTCGCGCGCAGCATCCACACACCCTTGAACCCGACCGTTTGCGGCGCCCACCACGACCACGCGCCGGTGAACGACGGATCGAACGTGCCCGGCCCGTACGCCCAACCGAACCACGAGCGACCCGGCAAGTTGGTGTGCGGGTCCATCGTCGACATCGAGAACGTGCCGTCGGTCGTCAGGTAGACCCCGACGAAGAACAGGCCGGTGACGGTGGTCGGCGGCACCGCGTACTGCGTCAGCAACTGCTTGCCGGAGTTCTGGACGACGGTGTCGACCTGCGTCAGCAGCAGCCCTTGGCCCGGATCGCCCATCTGCCCGAGGTCGCGCCAGATGCAGATGTGGATCGGCCAGCCGTTCGGCACGTCGCCGATGATCGCTTCGACCGACGTGATCGTCTTCGTGCCGCCGGCGTTCAGCACGTTGAACCAGCAGTAGTCCTCGGGGAATGCGTAGCTCAACGCCGCACCGGGGGTGCCGTCATCGAGCTTGATCGTCTGCGCCTTGGCGTTCGGGGTGAGCGTGGAGAACGCGGCGAGGGATGCGGCCGCGAACAGCAGCGCGCGAGCATGGTGAGAGAGCGACATCAGCAATTCTCGTGACTCCTGCCTGGCGCCGACCGCGCGATGTTCCGCGCTCGACGCTGCGTCCCGGAGCCTTGCGAGGACGCACCGTCGCCCACTGCCGACCGGAGTCGGAGCGAGGCGACGCAGTCGCGTTGGCAACTGTCGGTCCGCGTTCGCTCGATTGCGAGCGGGCCTCGCACCGCGCCGCGCGGCACGCGCCGTAGCGCACTTCGCGCACGGCGACTCCGAACATCGGCCCGGTCGGTCTGCGCCGCGAGCGTCGTGACGGCGTCGGAATTCGCTCGTTCCGCTTCACGATCTTACAAGCACGTCCGCGTGAGAGTTCGCGCTCGAAATGCAGAACGCCCGCCGAGCTCGCGCTCGACGGGCGTCCGTCTGCTGTCGATCGTCGGTGGCTTCTAGTTGCAGAAGGTCACGGACAGCGCGTTCGAGAGCGCATCACCGAACGCATCGCCCGGATCGCGCATCCACCACTGGAAGTTCAGCGTCTGGCCGACGTCCGCGGCTTGGATCGGGTACTGGTAGGTACCCGCGCCGAGCGCGCTCGTGGTGACCACCGAGCTGCGCTTGAACGGCGGCGTGACGCACAGCGTGCCGCCGTGGAACGAGCCCGCTTGCTGGCCCGAACCCCAGAACACGATCGCCGACTTGTTGAGCGTGCCGGCGGTCAGGTCGAGCGAGAAGTTGTTGAGCGCGAAGGACGGCGTGCCGGTCGAGGAGATCGCCGGCAGCGTGCTGATCGACGTCATCTTCGCGACGCAGTACGTCGTCGGCGTCGTGCAGACCTTCGTGCCGCCGGTGACCCAGAGCGCGAAGTCCGCGTTGTTGCCCGGCTCGGCGCCGACGCAGTCGGTGTTGATGTCGGAGCCGATCACTTCGATCGTCCACACGCCGGCGGACGGCGAGTTGACGATCACGTTCTCGACGGTGTCCTTCGTGTTGGCGCTGCCGCCGACGGTCGACACGTTGCCGGTCGCGAGACCGTTGTTGCCCCAGTACGTCGTCGTGCCGTTCGGCGCGGTGACGCGCAGCGAGAGGTCGTTCTTGCGGTGCTGGTTCGCGGCGACCGTGCCCGCGGGATCGCGATAGACCATCGTGACCCGGAGATCCGGTTCGCCGGCGGCGACGTTGAGCTGGTAGGTCGCCGTCTCGAGGTTGTTCAGCACGTCGGTTTGGTTGACGTAGAACGTCTTCGTGCGGCGGGCGTACAGCGCGGCGACGTCAGCGACACCCCAACCTTGGTGCGTGCGCGTCAGGTTGTGGGCGGCGCCTGAGAAGGTGTACTGGCTGGCGGTGTTGATCATCGCAGCCTTCGCCAACGTGAAGTGCGGCCGGTTCGCGAACACGGTCGCGCCCGGGTGCGGGTTGCCGAACACACCGTTGTGCCACAGCTGGAAGAACAACCCGAAGTGACCCGCGGTGATCGGCGTCGCGCCGCTCGTGCCGCCGAAGCTGGTCGTCGTGCACGTGTCGCACGAGGAGCTCGACGTCAGGATCGCATCGTAGAAGTGCGACAGGTCGGGCTTGATGCGGCCGTCTTCCGCGGGACCGATGCTCGCACCGCTCCAGAAGTCGTCGGCCTTGTTCAGGTTGTCGTTGTGGTTGATGCCGCCGATGGAAACGATGTTCTTCGCCCACGCTTCCGGACGCGATTGCGTCGAACCCGCATTCGACTGCGAGTTCAGGATCAGGAAGTCGTTGATGAAGATGATGTCGTCCATCTCGAACGACGTGCTGTTGTAGCTGGTCGTCAGCGAGCTGCCCCAGCTGTTCGACTGGAACACGCACTGATAGATCAGCAGCGGATTGACCAGGTCGGCGGTGTGCACGTACCGGGTGGTCGCGCCGCCGAACGCGGTCAGGTTGTAGTACGCGCCGGCGATGATCTTGCCGCTGGGCAGGACGCCGCGGGCGAGCGAGTTGCTCGTGCCGCTGCCGAACACGATGCCGGTCGTCGACGTGCCGTGCGACGTGTCGCTGCTGGGGGGGCCGTGCAACTGGATGCCGCCGTCGTGCTGGAAGTCGGTGTGCGTCGTGCGCACGCCGCCGTCGAGCACTTCGCCGCGCACGCCCTGACCGCTGAAGCCGGTCTGGGTCTCGAGCACGTTGGTGCCGCTGACGATGCGGGCGTTGTTCATGTCGTGCTCGGGCATGCTCCACGGATCGATCGCGGCGATCTCGTCGAAGCCGAGCACCGTGCGCAGCTGCACCGGCGTCAACGTCGCTTGGAAGCGGAAGCCGTCGGCGTCGAGCACTTCGATCGTGCCGCCGACCGCGCGGACCTTCTCGGCCGCGAGCGCCTTCTGCGCGAGCCCGCGCTCGAAGACCTGCACGTAGTAGCGCTGCGTCTCGAGCGTGCCTTGCTCCATCGCGGCGAAGGAAACGGAGTCGAGCTTGTACTCACCGTGGAACGGGCCGACCCAGCGGACGAACGGGAGCTTCTCGACCGCCGCCTTCACCGTCGGCGACATGCGCACGAGGTGACAGTGGTTCGGGAAGTAGTCGTAGACGATCGCGCCGGCGGCGCGCAGCGCTTCTTGGTACTCGAAGAGCGGCTGCGTCTCGAATTGGACGATGAAGGTCTCGCCTTCCCAGGCGATCGCGGAGCGCGAGAAGTCGGGCGTGGAGACCGCGGGGTCGAACGTCGCGCGGCGCAGCGCGACGGCGTAGTCGCTGACCTTGACGTGGGTCGAGCCGTCGGCGAGACGGATCGCGTAGTAGCCGACTTCGTTGCCGGCGACGAGCTCGCGCCACACGGCGACGCGCACGCCTTGAACCTCGAAGCTCTTGGTTCCGACCACCGCGTTCTGCGTCGAGTAGAAGCTCTGAACGCCGTCGAAGGAGAGCTCGTTGCCCCCCGTCGTCGCACGCACCTTCACTTCGCTCGACTGGGCGGGCGCGACTGACGACAGCCACGCGGTCAACGTTGCGGTAACCAAGAAGCACGATCCGCGAGGCATCGTGAACATGACCCTGACTCCTCGAATGCTGTGAGTGCGCGGTTGCCGAAGCGGCGACCGCAGGTCCTTCCACTCTACTCCGACGCTGGCAGGCCGCTAGCCCTTGCCGTGCGTTCGCCGGAGCGCCTCGAGCTCGTCCAACGTGCGCGGCCAGTCGTCCTTCAAGAGCCGCGAGAGCGCGCGGTCGGCGAGCAAGCGACCCTCGTTCTGGCAACGCGCGCAGTAGTTGCACTCGCGATCGGCGTACGCGACACGTTGCACGGGTGCGCCACAGTCCGGGCAGGGCTTTCCATGCTTGCCGTGCACCGCCATGTCGGTTCGAAAGGCGGTCACTTTTTCAGGGAACTCGTTTCCGGTCTCGTCCGTCAGCCGGCGAATCCACAGCGCCAGGGTTTCGCGCACGGCGTCGTGCAAGCGCGCGACTTCGCTCGTCTCGAGCTTGGAGGTCAGCCGCAGCGGCGAGAGCCGCGCCCGGTGCAAGATCTCGTCGGAGTAGGCGTTGCCGATGCCGCTGAAGAGCGTCGGATCGGTCAGCGAGCGCTTCAGTGTGTGGTTTCGCGACCGCAGCACCCGCGTGAACTCCGCGAGGTCCGCCACGAGCACGTCGATGCCGCCGGGATCGTGCTCGGCGAGCGCAGAGCGGCCGCGGACGGCGTGCAGCGACGCGCGGCGCTTGCTGCCGGCCTCGGTGAGGACCAGCGTGCCGACGTCGAAGTCGAACGCGGCGAGCGCGAGGCGCTTCTGGAGCTTCGCGCCGCGCGCTTTCCAGTGGAGTCGGCCGGCGATCATCAGGTGGAGGACGAGGAAGAGCTCGCCGTCGAAGGCGAGGACGATGCGCTTGCCGAGGCGCTCGACGCCGACGACGCGTTGGCCTTCGAACTCGGCGAGCTTGGGCTCGACCGAGCGCAGCAGGAACGCGTTCTCGAGGCGGATCTTCTCGAGCGTCGCACCGACGAGTCGACGTTCGAGGTGCGCGACGTAGACGGTGATGTCGGGGAGCTCGGGCACGGAGCGAGAGTAGCGCGTCCGGTGATGCGTTGCCGTTGCCGGTACGGAGCCAGGCTCTGCCCCCGCTGGGTAGGCGCCCGCGCCGAACCAGCGGGGGCAGAGCCTGGCTCCGTACCGGCAACGCTCCTCGCACCAGGCGTAGCGACGGGCCGGGTGCTCGCGAGCTATCTTGGCCGGCCGCATGCAGCTCCGACGCGGCCTCGTGAACACCCTTTCGATCGCGCTCATCGTCCTCGCGTCGCGCGCGAGCGCCCAGGACGCAGAGGCCCCGCAACCGACGCCGTCGCGGCTCGCGGAGTTCCTACTGCAGGTCGATGCGCTCGAAGAGCCGGCTGCCGCGCTGGCGGCAGAGAGCGGCTGGTGGGTCGCCGAGGCTCAGGGGCGCACGGTTCGAGCGCTCTACGCCGATGGAAAGTGGAGCGAGTCTTGGGGCGCGAGTTTCGCCGAAGGCCTGGTCGAGCCGCGCGGCCTCGCCGCTTCGACCGGGCACGACGCGCCGCTCTTCGTTGCAGACGCGGGGGCGCACTGCATCATGCAGGCCGACGGTGGACGCATCGGTAGGCGAGGGGCAGCCCCGGGCGAGTTCAACACGCCGCGCGGGATCTGCATCGCGGGGGACGAAGGGCGCGAGAAGCTCTACGTCGCCGACTCGCGCAACGATCGAGTGCAGGTGCTCGATCTCCAGGGCAAGCCGCAGGTGATGATCGGCTCGCGCGGCACCGGCGACGGGCAGTTCCTCGCGCCGCTCGACGTCGCGGTCGACGCGCGGGGCAACGTCTACGTCGCCGACTCCGACAACCACCGCGTCCAGAAGTTCGATGCCGCGGGCAAGTTCCTGAAGAGCTGGGGCGACTTCGGCCCCTACCCCGGCCAGTTCGCGTATCCGTCGTCGCTCGAGCTCAGCGGCGAGCGCGTCTTCGTCGTCGACCGCGAGAACCACCGCATCCAGGTGTTCGACCTCGACGGCAAATGGTTGGACGAGATCGCGGTTCACTCGCTCCTGCCGCGCGAAGGCCAGGGCAAGCTCCACTACCCCGACGCGATCGCGATCTCTGCGGACGGCAAGAGCATGCTCGTCTGCGAAGGCTTCGAGAACCGCGTGCAGGTCTTCGGGCCCGAAGCGCCGCGCGATCCGAACGAGCCGCCGCCGATGCCGCCGGAGCGCAACGTCGCCGCGCACTACGGGCCCGAGGTCGGCGCCGCGGGCAACCTGATCGTCGCGCTCGAGCCCGGCGCGTCGCAAATCGCGCTCTTCCGCGCCGAACTGCCCGAGCCGATCCAGATCACCGCCGCGGGCATCCACGGCACGCGCTCGGGCGAGCTCTTGCGCCCGCACGACGCCGCGATCGACCTCGCGAAGAAGCTCGTGCACGTCAGCGATCCCGCCAACGCGCGGCTCTCGACGTTCGCGATCGTCGGCGACTTCGAGGGCGAGCTGAAGTACGACCCGTACTTGCTCGCGTTCGCGCGCTCGCTCGACTTCGCGAAGCTGCACGAGCTCGGGAAGGACCTCGGCGCGCGCTGGGTGATCGAGCCGGAAGCGATCGCGCTCGACGCGAGCGGCCGGCTCTTCGTCTGCGACCCGCGCAACCTCGAAGTGTGGATCGTCGACGCGAAGTTCGCGCTCGTGGGCAAGCTCGACACCGGCGGGATCGCGTTCCAATCGCTCGATGGCGTCGCGGTCGGCGCAGACGGCCGCGTGTACGTCGCCGATCGGCTCGCGGGGCTCGTCTGGACGTTCGCGAGCGACGGCAAGGGGCTCGGCGCGCTCGGCCGCAACGAGCTCTTCGCGCCGAGCGGCGTCGCGGTCGACCTGGAAGGCCGCATCTGGGTGACCGATCGGCGCACGGCGTCGCTCTTGTGCTTCGCGCCCGACGGCAAGCTCGTCGAGCGCGTCGGCGCGAGCGGCATGGGCCGCGACCAGTACTTCAAGCCGCGCGGGCTCGCCGTCGACGGCCGCGGCGAGCTCGTCGTGCTCGACTGGGGCAACCACCGTGGCGTGGTGCGCGGCGTCGCCGGCGACTCGGCCGGCAAGATCCTCGGCTGGTTCGGCTCGCGGCTCTTCACGCGCGAGCTGCGCGGTACGAAACGCTGAACACGCTTACGATGACTCCGATGCGCACGAACTCGATCTCGCTCTCGCGGCTCTCCTCGCTCCCGCGACGGTCCTCACTCGCGCAGCGCGCCTCGCGTTCGCTGCTCGCCGCGTCCACGCTGCTCGCCGCGCTCGCGGCCGGTTGCGGCTCGCCGAAACACGCCGCGACCCGAGGCGCGACGCCGGACGCGAAAGCTGCCGTCGAAGCCGGCCCCGCGCCGGTCGCGCCGCGCGCGGCCCCGGACTGGTCGGGCGCGCACGAGGTCGTCGGCAGCACCGGCACGTTCCTCGTCCGCTGGCGCACCACGCCCGACGCGATCCCGATGAACGAGGAGTTCACGCTGCGCGCGTGGGTCTTCGCGGCGGACGATCGCGAGCACGCGCTCACCGACGTCGAGCTCGTCGTCGACGCCGGCATGCCCGAGCACAAGCACGGCATGGCGCGCGCGCCCAAGCAAACGCGCCGTCCCGACGGCTCGTTCGACGCGGCCGGGATGCTGTTCCACATGCCCGGACGCTGGGAGCTCTACTTCGACGTCGTGCGCGGCGAGCTCACCGAGCGCGCGCAGGTCCGCGTCGATCTCGAATGATCCGCGCAGCGGCGATCGTCGCGGTCGCGATCGGAGCCTGGCTCCACCCCCGCTCGTTCGGCGTCGCGCCGAACGAGCGGGGGTGGAGCCAGGCTCCGTACCGCGCGCCGAACGAGCGGGGGTGGAGCCAGGCTCCGTACCGGATCCGCCAACACTCCCCGCGGCCCGCGCCGCCCGCCGATCCGACCAACCGCGTCGCCGACGATCCGCGCGCGGCGAAGCTCGGTCAGAGGCTCTTCTTCGAGAAGCGCTGGTCGAAGAACGGCGAGATCTCGTGCGCGACGTGCCACGAGCCCGAGCGCGCGTTCGCCGACGCGAAACCGCTCGGCGAGGGCCTCGCGAAGCTCGAACGGCACACGCCTAGCTTGCTCGACGTCGCGTACAACCGCTGGTTCTTCTGGGACGGCCGCGCGGACACGCTCTGGTCGCAGGCGCTCGGCCCGTTCGAGAACGACGCCGAGATGGGCGGCACGCGCGTCGGCGCGGTCGCGCTGGTGGCGAGCGACGCGACCCTGCGCGCCGAGTACACCGCGCTCTTCGGCGCGCCGCCGGACGTCGGCGACGCCGCGCGCTTCCCGCGCGACGCCAAGCCGTCGGAATCGAACGCGGCGGCGAACGCGCTGTGGCTCGCGATGCACGCGGACGACCGCGAAGCGATCGATCGCGCCGCGTCGAACCTCGCGAAGTGCGTCGCCGCGTACGAGCGCCGGTTGGTCACCGGTCCGTCGCCGTTCGATCGCTTCGTCCAGGGGCTCGACGACGGCGATCCGGCGAAGCTCGGCGCGCTCTCTCCGTCCGCGCAGCGCGGGCTCGAGCTCTTCGTCGGCAAGGCGAACTGTCGCCTGTGCCATTCCGGACCGAACTTCTCCGACGGCGAGTTCCACTCGATCGGCGTCGCGCCGCTCGCCGGACCGCCGCCGCGCGACTCGGGGCGGCACGCGGGTGCGAAGCTCGTCCGCGAAGCGCCGTTCAACGCCGCGAGCCGCTTCAGCGACGCGCCCGACGGCGACGTCGCGCAACGGTTGGCGACCGTGCGCTCCGGCCCGGAGATGTGGGGCGAGTTCAAGACGCCTAGCCTGCGCAACGTCGGTCGCACCGCGCCGTACATGCACCAAGGCCAGTTCGCGACGCTCGAAGCGGTCGTGCGCTTCTACTCGACGATGGAGGGCGCGCTCGCGGTCGGTCACCACCAGGAGACGGTGATGCAGCCGTTGCAGCTGACCGACGCCGAGATCGAGGACCTGGTCGCGTTCCTGCGCTCGCTCGACGGCGCGGACGTCGCCGACGAGCTCCAGCGCGCGCCCAGCGACGACTGAGCCGCGGCGTTCCGCGCGAGCCCGGGCGGTGACTCCTTGGCCGGCGCGTCGGCCCCGCGGGTTGGCGACGCCGTCCGACGCTCCGCGTTCGCCGGCCGGTCCGCCGCCGCGCGAGCTCGGACGGATCCGGATGCCTGATCGACGGACCGCGCCGCGCACGCCGCGCGCCGACGCATCGGACCTACGCGACGACCGCGTAGCCGCAATGGCCGCCACGGAGCGCCCGCGCGAAGCGTCCGCGTAGCCTTCGCTCGGCGCTCGCCGAGATCGCTCGCGCCCGGATTTTTCCGCCCCGTCCCCCCATTTGGATGCCGCCGTACATGTGGTTCGCCGCTCTGCTCTCCGTCTCGTTCGTCTCCCCCGTTCCGTCCGAGCCCGCCGTTAGTGACGGCCCGCGACGCGTAGCGATCAAGATCCAGGAGCCGCAGGGCTACAAGGACAACCCGTCGTCGTTGAAGACGCCGCTGCGCCAGGACGTCGGCGAGCTGACGCTCTCGCCTCGCCCCGACGGCAAGTTCGACGTCGTGTTCGGCGACGGCTCGGTGCGCGTCGACGCGGTCGATCTCGACCTCTGGATCCCGCGCGTGCCGAAGCTCGCGAAGGCGAATCCGGTGCTGACGCGCCTCGCGCTGATCCAGCGCGAGTTCAACCGCAACGAAGTCCGCCTCGGGCCGGTCGCCGGGCTCGACGACGTGCGCCTCGCCAACAACTGCCTCAAGACCGGCCTGTGGGAAGCGATGTTCCTGGTCAAGGAGGGCGACAAGCAGCTCCTCAGCTTCCACGGCTGGTTCGATCCGTCGCGCGAGCTCTACTCGCAGCGCTTCGAAGCGGTCAACGGCATGCCGTTCGCGCCGGTCGCGAAGGACCTCGAGAACTACCCGGCGCTCGACGGCTTCGTCGTGCCGCTGGACGCGCTGCGCAAGGTCGTGTCGAAGCGCGAAGTGAAGCTGACCAACCACCTCGACGAGACGGTCGTCCAGCTCTCCGAGCAGAAGCGCAAGGCGAAGCTCCTGCTGAATCCCGGCGTGAAGTCGTACGCCGACTTCTCGAAGGACGCCGAGCAACCGATCCGCACCGCGGTCTTCGCCGAGCCGGGCTACTACGACAACTCGAAGCCGATGACGTTCGACCTGCGCTGGCTCGCGAACACCAAGGGCGCCGAGCTGCGCCGCGTCAGCGCGGGAGGGACAGAGTTCGACGAGCTCGAGATCGTCTACTCGAACGGCAATCGGATCCTGATCGGCGACGAGAAGCTCGCGTCGCTGCCCGCGCGGACCACGCCGCCGACCGGCGAGGCCGACGTGCTGAAGTTGACGTTCGGCATCGGCACGCCCGACATCTACGCGTCGCGCGCCGAGCGCGAGCAGGAGCTCGCCGCCGACCGCGCGTCGTACCTGCTGTTCCTCGGCCCCGGCGACAAGAACGTCGACAACCACCTCGGCGGCGTCGACCGCGCGTACCTGTGGAAGGAAGCGGGGACACCCGAGCGCCTGCACGTGTGGTTGGTCGGCTACGAGCGCATCGCGCTGGTCAGCCACCTCTCGATCCCGCTCTGACGGACCCAGGCGCGCCCGCGGCGACGACCGCGGGCGCCCGGACGGCCGGCGAGCGACGAGCCGGCGCGGGGCGCGGGAGATCCCTCGCTCCGCGCTGACATGATTCCGCCGTCGAACGCCGAACTTCCTTCCGACCTCGCGCGTCGTACAGCGGCGGGCAGCGGACGGGGGTATCCTCGAACGGGCTCGCCCTCCCCCTGATCCTGGCCGGCCGCCGTCGGCTTGGCAGGCAGACCTCAGCCCGGCCGGCAGACCTCGGAATGATGCGCATCTTCGTCGCTCTCGCGTTCGCGTCGCTCACCGCTTCCATCGGCTTCGCGCACGAGGACGACGGCAAGATCTTCGATCGCAAGCCGCCGTTCCGCGGTCCCGCCTGGCGTGCGTCGCAACCGACCGCGGGCAGCGCGCTCGCCGCGAGCGCGTTCCCGGCGAGCGGGGTCAGCCTCCAGAGCTGGCTGACGTTGCCGACCTTCGGCACCAACATCTCCAGCGCGGCGAGCTGCTTCGGCTACACGTCGCCGTCCGGCCGCGAGTACGCGCTGCTGTCGTTGTCGCACGGCACCGCGGTCGTCGAAGTGACCGACCCGACGAACGCGCAAGTGATCTCGGTGATCCCGGCGTCGGCGAGCTTGTGGGGCGACGTCCGCGCCTACTCGCACTACGCGTACGCCGTGAAGGAGAGCCCGGTCGGCGTGCAGGTGATCGACCTCGCGAACGTCGACGCCGGCACGGTCACGTTGGTGAACACCGTGAGCTCGCCGGGCTCGGACTCGTCGCACACGCTCGCGATCGACGCGACCAGCGGCTTCCTTTACCGCGCCGGCGGCTCTGGCAACGGGCTTCGCATCTACAGCCTCGCCAACCCCGCCGCGCCCGCGTACGTCGGCGAATGGCAGACGCGCTACGTCCACGAGGTCACGCCGGTGACGTACACGTCGGGCCCGTACGCCGGCAAGCAGATCGCGTTCGCTTGCAGCGGCCAGAACAACGGCTGGGTGAACACCGGCCTCGACATCCTCGACGTCACCAACAAGGCGAGCATCGTCCCGCTCGCGCACGTCTTCTGGCCGAACCCGGGCTACTCGCACCAAGCCTGGCCGTCGGCCGACATGAAGTACCTCTTCATCAACGACGAGTACGACGAGGTCACGTACGGAACGCCGACGGAGACGATCGTCTTCGACATCCAGAACCTGTCGAACCCGGTGTACCTCGGCCGCTTCACCAACGGCAGCCTCGCGGTCGGCCACAACCTGTACACCAAGGGCAAACTGCTCTTCGAAGCCAACTACACCAGCGGTCTGCGCATCTTCGACGTCACCAATCCGACCGCTCCGACCGAGATCGCGTGGTTCGACACGTTCCCCGCGCACGACGCGCCGACGTTCAATTCGCTCTGGAACGTCTACCCGTACTTCGCGAGCGGCACCGTGATCGGTTCCGACATCGAGCAAGGGCTCTTCGTCTGGCGCGTCGCGGGTCTGCCGGAGCCGACGACGTACTGCCAGGGCAAGGCGAACTCGCAGGGTTGCGTGCCCGCGATCGGCTCGACCGGCAGCCCGAGCGCCAGCTCGGCGGCGCCGTTCGCGGTCACCGGGTCGAACTTCCTCAATCAGAAGCTCGGACTGCTCTTCTACGGCACGTCGGCGGCGAACGGTCCGTTCCACGGCGGCACGCTCTGCGTGAAGAGCCCCTTCACGCGCACCTCGCTGCAGAGCTCGGGCGGCAGCAGCGTTCCGACCGCCGATTGCACGGGCATGTACTCGTTCGACTTCAACGCGTACCTGCAGAGCGGCGCCGATCCGGCGCTGCAACCCGCGACGCAAGTGCGCTGCCAGTACTGGAGCCGCGACCCCAACGATCCGGCGGGCTTCTTCGACAGCTTGAGCAACGCGCTCTGGTTCAGCATCGGACTCTGAGAGCCGCTCGGGCTCCGTACGGAACTTTTCGCGGTCCGCGGAGCTCGCGCGGACGACTGACCGACTCGCGCGGCGCTTGCTAGCATCCGCGCACCCCTGACGTCGTTTTCGACTCTTCGAGGATCCCGATGCATCGTCGTTTCGCTCATGCGTTGCTCTTCGCCTTGACCGCGTCCTCGCTCGCCGTCGCGCACGACGGCGACGCGAAAGTCGTCGATCCGCGCGAGCGTTGGGGCGGGCCCGCCTACCGACGCGACTTCGACGGCGACAACCACTTCGCCGCGACCTCGTTCCCGGCGATCGGCATCCAATTGCAGAGTTGGCTGCCGCTGTCGACGTTCGCGACGGTGATCAACAACGCGAACAGCGGTTGGGGCTACGTCTCGCCGTCCGGTCGCGAATACGCGTTCATCGGACTGTCGGTCGGCACCGGCGTCGTCGAAGTGACCAATCCGGGCGCTGCGCAACTGCTCACCGTGATCCCCGGCCCGACCAGCATCTGGCGCGACATCCGCACGTACCAGCAGTACGCGTACGCGGTCAGCGAAGGCGGCAACGGCATCCAAGTGCTCGATCTGTCGCAGATCGACAACGGCACGGTCACGCACGTCAACACGATCACCACCGGCGGCGCCGCGCAGACGCACACGGTCTGCATCGACACCGCGAGCGGCTTCCTCTATCGCTCCGGCGGCAGCGGCAACGGACTGCGCATCTACAGCCTCGCTAACCCGGTCAATCCGACGTTGGTCGCGAGCTGGAACAACAAGTACGTGCACGAAGTCTCGGTCTTCACCTACACGAGCGGCCCGTACGCCGGCAAGCAGATCGCGTTCTGCTGCGACGGCTTCAACGGCGGTTGGACGAACACCGGGCTCGACATCCTGGACGTCACCAACAAGTCGAACATCAAGGTGCTCGGCTCGACGACCTGGGCGAACGCGGGCTACTCGCACCAAGCGTGGCCGTCGAGCGACTTCAAGTACCTCTACGTCAACGACGAGAAGGACGAGCAGGACTTCGGCTTGCCGTCGACGACGATCGTGATCGACATCCAGAACCTCGCCGCGCCGCAGGTGCTCAACACGTTCTCGAACGGCAACTCGGCGATCGGGCACAACCTCTACACCAACGGGAAGTGGCTCTTCGAAGCCAACTACCGCAGCGGACTGCGCGTCTTCAACACCGAGTTCTCGCAGACGTTCCCGCTCGAGTACTACTCGTTCGACACCGTGCCGTCGGGCGACGAGCCGACATTCTCCGGTCTGTGGAACGTCTACCCGTACCTACCGAGCGGCACGATCCTCGGCTTCGACATCGACAAGGGTCTGTTCGTCTGGACGATGGCGGGCCTGCCCGGTCCGTCGACGTACTGCACGGCGAAGCCGAACTCGCAGGGCTGCGTGCCGACGATCTCGTTCACCGGCCGGCCGGCGTGGCTCAGCCCGCTCGAGTTCTGGATCGACGCGAGCAACGTGCTCAACAAGAAGTGGGGCCTCTTCTTCTACGGCCTCGCCCCGGCGAACGCACCCTTCCACGGCGGCACGCTCTGCATGAGCGCTCCGATCAAGCGCACGACGCTGCAGAACTCGGGCGGCTCCAGCTCCGGCACCGATTGCACCGGCACGTTCGCGTTCGAGTTCAACGCTTACCTGCAGAGCTTCGCGGATCCCGCGCTCGACGTCGGCACGTTCGTCTACGGTCAGTACTGGAGCCGCGATCCGAGCGATCCGAGCGGCTTCACCGACAGCCTCTCGAACGCGATCAAGTTCAGCGTCGAGTTCTGAGCCTCTCTCCACCCATCCTCGGTCGCGACGGAACCCATCCGTCGCGACCGTCGTCGTCTTTCCGAACGTCCGGCCGATGCCGCTGTGCGACCCGGCGCAGTAGCATGGGGTCGTCCGTCCCGCCCCTGTCCCCCGCCTGGAGCCGAAGATGCTGAATCGCGGTTGGTTCGTCGCGTGCGCGTTGGTTTTCGCTGCGAGCTCGGCGCTCGCGCACGAGGACGACGGCAAGATCCTCGATCGACGCCCGCCGTACCGCGGCGCGGGTTTCACGCGCGCTTCGGCCGCGAACCCCGGCGGAACGCAGAAGTCGATCAATCTGCTCGGCTTCCAAGCGAGCGGCATCGAGCTCCTCTCGTGGCTCCCGCTGTCCGATCTGAAACCCGGAGCGGACAACGCGAATTCGTGCTGGGGCTACGTGTCGCCGTCGGGCCGCGAGTACGGGATCATCGGGCTCTCGAACGGCACAGCGTTCGTCGAGATCACCAATCCGGGCAACGCGACCGTCGTCGCGACGATCACCGGACCGACCAGCCTCTGGCGCGACGTCAAGACGTATCAAACGTACTGCTACGCGATCAGCGAGGGCGGCGGCGGCATCCAGGTGATGGACCTGTCGCAGATCGACGCGGGCGTCGTGACGTTGGCGAACACGGTGACCACCGGAGGCGACCTCGCGACGCACACGCTCGCGCTCGACGCGCAGAGCGGCTTCCTCTACCGCGCTGGCGGCGTCGACAACGGGCTGCGCATCTACAGCCTCGCGAACCCGGCGAACCCGACCCTGGTCGGCCAATGGCAGACCAAGTACGTGCACGAAGCGTCGGTCTTCACCTACACGTCGGGCACCTACGCGGGCAAGCAGATCGCGTTCTGCTGCGGCGGCTACAACAACGGCTGGAACAGCACGGGCCTCGACATCCTCGACGTCACCAACAAGTCGAACATCGTCGTGCTCGGGCACCTCTCGTATTCGGGCGCGCAGTACTGCCACCAAGGTTGGCTCAGCGACGACAAGCAGTACTTCTACATCGACGACGAGTTCGACGAGGGCGGCGTCGGCTTCACCAAGACCTACGTCATCAAGGTCACCAACCTCTCCGCGCCCCAGCACGTCAACACGTTCACGAACTCGAGCACCGCGATCGGCCACAACCTCTACACGCGCGGCAATCGCCTCTACGCGGCGAACTACCGCGCCGGCCTGCGCGTGTTCGACAAGACCAACCAGACGAGCCCGGTCGAGATCGCGTACTTCGACACGTGGCCGGACGACGACGACGCACACTTCAACGGGCTCTGGAACAACTACCCGTTCTTCCCGAGCAACGTCGTCATCGGCAGCGACATCGAAAAAGGCCTCTTCGTGTGGTGGGTCGGCGCTCCGCAGCTCGCCGTGAGCTTCCCCAACAACTACCCGACGATCCTCGATCCCGCCGGCCAGTCCGTGACGGTCAAGATCACTCCGGCGGCGGGCTCCAGCGTGCTCGCGGGCAGCGAAACGCTCTACTTCGACGACGGCAGCGGCTGGCAGACGGCGCCGCTGACCTCGCTCGGCGGCGATCTCTACGACGCGGCGATCCCCGCCGGTGAATGCGCGAAGGCGTTGCGCTGGTACGTCGGAGCGAAGTCGCAGAACGGCTGGGATTGGATCGAGCCCCAGGGCTCGCCGCTCGCCCCGGTGACCAGCTTCTACGCGGGCAGCGTGACGGTCGCGGCCACCGACGAGCTCGAGGCTCCGAGCGGCTGGACCGCGGGCGATCCCGCCGACACCGCGACCAACGGCATCTGGATCCGGATGGACCCCGCGGGCTCGCCGAACCAAACCGACAACGACCACACCAGCAACGGCACGCTCTGCTGGGTCACCGGCGCGACGCCGCCGTTCGGCTCGGCGAACCAGGGCGACGTCGACGGTGGCTTCACGACGCTCTACTCGCCGCTCTACGACCTGTCGACGTTCGCGGAGCCCGCGATCAGCTACTGGCGCTGGTTCCACAACGCGATCGGACCGTTCAAGCACGAGGACGTCTTCACGATCCAGATCTCGAACGACGACGGCGCGAGCTGGACGACGGTCGAGACCGTCGGTCCGAACGGACCGGAGACCGCCGGCGGCTGGTTCCTCCACGTCGTGCGCGTCGCCGACTTCGTCGCGCCGACGAGCACCGTGCGTCTGCGCTTCATCGCCGATGACTCGCTCAACGACTCCGCGGTCGAGGCCGCGATCGACGACCTCCAGGTGCTCGAGCTCGCCTGCCCTGGCACTCCGCAGCTCTACTGCACGCCGAAGGTGAACAGCCAAGGCTGCGCGCCCGCGATCTCGGGGGTCGGCTTCGCGAGCGCGAGCTCGCCTCAGCCGTTCCTGGTCGGTGCGAGCAACGTGCTCAACAAGAAGAACGGGCTGCTGTTCTACGGCTCGAGCACGCTCGGCGCCGCGTTCCAGGGCGGCACGCTCTGCGTCGCGCTGCCGATCACGCGCACCAGCCTGCAGGCCTCCGGCGGAAGCGCGTCGGGCACCGATTGCACCGGGACGTACAGCTACGACCTCAACGCGTGGATCCAAGGCGGCGCCGATCCGAGCTTGGTCGCCGGCGCGCAGGTCTGCTGCCAGTACTGGGCGCGCGATCCGCAGGATCCGAGCGGTTTCGCCACCAGCCTCTCGAACGCGCTGAAGGTGACGATCGAGCCTTGAGGCGCCGACCGCGACGCGCGACGGGTCGCGACGGTCATCGCGACGCGCGCCGCGTCGCGTAGGGCTCGGACGAGACGGAGGGCGGCCGACCGGTCGCCCTCCGTGTTTGGCGGTGCACACGTGTGACGCTCGAACCTGGAAAGCGCTTCCGGCGAGAGAGGATCCGGCGCGCTCGCGCATCGGTAAGAGCGGCGTTGTTCGCTGCTCCTCGGCGAAGCGAGTTCCAAGGCGTCGGGTACACTAGGAAGCTCTCTCCGTCCAATCCGACTTTCGTCCCCCAGCCCACACCCCGCCGCGCACCATGACGTTCTCCACGCGTCGCGTCGCGACCCTCGTCGCGACCTCAGCCGTATTGTCTCCGGCGCTCTTTGCCCAACAGTTCACCCTTCAACCGGTCTTCCCCCACGGTGCCCAATGGACCGAGGGCGTCGAGTGCGCGGACGTCGACAACGACGGCGACCTCGACGTGTTCTTCGCTGAAGGCGAAGGCTTCATGTCCGCGGGCACGAAGCGCCAGAACAAGCTGGTGATCAACAAGCTCGTCGAGACCGGCCCCGGCGTCTTCGCCGACGAGAGCCTCGCGCGACTCGGCGCGCACATCTCGAACGGCAAGGGCGTCGCCACCGGTGACATCGACAACGACGGTTGGATCGATGCGCTCTTCGCGAACGGCTTCGGCACCGACTTGCCGTTCCTCTATCACAACCAGGGCGCGTCGAACCCGGGCTTCTTCACGTTCGACGGCGTCGCGCGCGGCTTCACGACCGCCCACTCCGCCGGCGGAGCGCAGTTCGGCGACCTCGACGACGACGGCGACCTCGACGTCATCATCAACGACGCGTACTTCACCGCCGCCGCCGCCCCGCACCTCTACCTCAACAACGGCGCCGGCGTCTTCACCGAGCAGCCGGCGAAGCTCGGCGCGCCCGCCAAGGGCTCGCAGATGGACGTGCAGCTCGTCGACGTCGACAACGACGACGACCTCGACTTCTTCGGCGTCTGCCGGCAGTCGAACTCGGGCGGCAACCACTATCTGATGCTCAACGACGGAGCGGCGAACTTCACGAACCAGTCGTCGCTGATCACCGGCACGACCACGTCGACGTACGAAGCCGATTGCGGCGACCTCGACGGCGACACCGACATCGACCTCTTCTTCGTCAGCGTGACGGGCTTCCAAGAGGGCGCGTACCGCAACGAAAAGGTCGCGAGCGGCACGCTCGCGTTCACCAAGATGACCCCGCTGCCGGGCAGCGTCGACGACAACGAGATCGCGCTGTTCGACTGGGACGTCGACGGTGACTACGACGTCGTCGTCGGCTCGCTCGGCAGTCACGAGTACCTGCACCGCAACAACGGCGCGCTCAGCTTCACCGACTCGTCGACCGGCAACATCACGTTCGTCAGCGACTCGACGCTCGACTGCACGGTCGCCGACCTCGACAACGACGGTCGCTACGACATCATCACGGCCCAAGGCGAGTCCAACGCGCCCCAGTTCACCGACAAGTGGTACAAGAACTCCGGCGCGCAGGACACGCTCGCTCCGGTGATCGTCAGCCAGTCGTCGTTCACCGCCGCCGCCGCCGGTCCGGTCGTCTTGCACGCCAAGATCCGCGACCAAGTGATCGACGACGGCATGAACTGGGTGACCAGCGCGTCGCGCTTCACCCTGAACCCGACCGCGCAGTCCGCCGGAGTCTCGATCGACCCGGGTGCGTTCACGCCGGCGGTGCTCAATGTCGCGACCGGCACCACGGTGACGTGGACCAACAACTCCGGCGCGAACCAGTCGGTCGACATCAACACCGCGCCGTGGGTGTTCAACTCGGGCACGATCGCGAACGGCGGCACGTACGCGTTCACGTTCGTCGCGCCCGGCACCTACGCGATCTCGACCACCGGCGGCTTCAACGCCCAGGTCGTCGTCACCGGCGGCGCCGTGACCCAGAAGGGCTTCTACATGGGCGGCCAGCAGTACCGCTTCGCGATCGACGCGACCAGCGCGGCGGAACTCTGCTACGAGCTCGTCTTCACCGACTGGGCGGGCAACGTGCGCGTTTCGCGCCCGGTGCGCGTGACGCTCTCGGGCGGCGGCTGCACGCCCCCGGTCGTCTACTGCACGGCGAAGGTGAACAGCATCGGCTGCACGCCGGCGATCGGCTGGTCCGGCACGCCGAGCGCGAGCGCGGGCGCGGGCTTCTTCATCACCGCCGCCAACGTGCTCAACAACAAGAGCGGGCTCTTCTTCTACAGCTTCAACGGACAGCAGGCGATCGCCTTCCAAGGCGGCACGCTCTGCTTCAAGCTGCCGATCAAGCGCACGTCGCTGCAAGGCTCGGGCGGCAACCCGCCGCCGAACGATTGCTCGGGCACCTACTCGATCGACTTCAACGCGTACATCGCGTCGGGCGTCGATCCGGCGCTGGTCGCGGGCGCCGCGTTCGACGGACAGTACTGGGCTCGCGACCCGGGCTTCTCGCCGCCGAACAACACCGGCCTGACCGACGCGCTGCACGTGGTCTTGTGCCCCTGAGCTAGCGCTGCCGCCGCGCGCGCCCGACGCGTCGCGACGGAGCTTCGAAGAACGAGGCCGACTGCCCGAACGGGCGGCCGGCCTCGTGTGCTTCCAGCGCACGAGCTCGCGCCCCCGACGGCACCGCGTCGCGCGAGCCACGGCTCGTCCGAGATCGCTCGCGGGTTCACGAGTCCTCTTCGCCCACCGCACGCGCCCACCGCACGCGCCCACCGCACGCGCCCCCCGCACGCGCCCACCGCACGCGCCCCCCGCACGCGCACACCGCACGCGCACACCGCACGCGGGTGGCCGTGATGCAGTGAGGCCGGTCTCCGCGGTGGAGACCGGCCTCATCGGCTTCCGGTGCGTCCTTGCCACGCCGCGGAAGTGGCGGAGCCGAGCGATCTCGCGGCGCGCGGCTCCGCCGGGGGGAGAGAGAGCTGGAGAGAGACCGACCTCAGGGAGTGAAGACCACCTTGAGGCCGTTGCTCATCGCGGTCTGCGTGCCGTCCGCGAGGTTCGGGTCCTCGAACAGGAACTGGTAGACCCGTGTCTCGCCCGCCATCGAGATGTCGAGCGCGATCGAGTACTTGGTGTAACCGGTGGTGTCGAGCAAGTGCGTCGAGAGCCGTTGCACCGGCTTCTCGGGGTAGAGCGTGCCGCCCTTGAAAGGCTGCGCGACGATCGCCGGTCCCCACACCATCATCCCGCGTCGCTTCGGGATCGCGCTCTTCACCTCGACCGTGAAGTTCTGGCCGGCGATCGAAGGTGTGCCCTTCCACGCGAGCGTCGCGAACTTGGCCTGCGAGGTCTGCTTGCCCTTGCCGAACACGTAGGTGTCGCCGAGCGAGAGCGTGCTGACGAAACCATCGCTGGTGCCGCCGTCGTAGCTGGGGTCGAACGTGCCCGCGGTCGTCGGGAAATTGGCGGAGTCGGTGTCGCCGGAGAGCACGACCTTGTTCTGCGCGCCGAGCGCGAGCGTCCGACCGCGATCGCCGTAGCCCGTATTGCCGTTGCCGCCGATGAACGTCGAGTAGAGCAGCTCCGAGAGATCCTCGGAGAGCTTGACGATCACCGCGTCGGTGCTGCCGGCGTACTTCGGTTGCGTCGCGTCGAGCGTGACCGGGAAGCCTGCGGAGTCGGTGTTGCCGCTGAGGTAGACGTTGCCGCTGGAGTCGACATCGAGGCCGGAGAGCTCCTCGTCCGCCGAACCGCCGAGGAACGTGCCCGCGAGCAACTGCTTGCCGTCGGGCGAGAGCCGCACGACGAATCCGTCGCGCGACGTGCCGGCGGTGTGCGTTTGCATCCAGCCTCCGGCGGGCAAGAGGAAGTCGTGCGAGGTCGCCTGACCGAGCACGATCGCATTGTCGAAGTCGTCGAGCTCGAGCGCGTCGTTGCCGGCGACCGCGTCGTCGCCCGAGCCGCCGAGGTAGGTCGAATAGACGAGCTTCTTCCCGTCCGCCGACAGCCGCGTGACGAAGCCGTCGCCGGCGTAGATGCTGGAGCCGGTGTCACCGCCGTACTGGGTTTGGAACGCGCCGCTGGTCACCGGGAAGTTCGACGAGTTGGTCATCCCGGCGACCACGATCGATCCGTCGCTGGCGAGCTCGAGCCCGCTGTACGTCGCATCCTCGCCGCTGCCGCCGAGGTACGTCGCCCAGACCACGTTGCCGAGCGAGTTCAGCTTGGTCACGAAGCCGTCCCACGAGCCCGCGGTGCCCGCCGCATGCGCCGGCTGGAAGACGCCCGCGGTGGTCGGGAAGTCGAGCGACGCGGTCGCGCCGCCGAGGTAGAGATTCCCCTGTGCGTCGAGCGCGAAAGAGCCGCGCGGGTTCTCCTCGTCCTTGCCGCCGAGGTAGGTGCACATCTGGAGCGTCTTCAGGTCGGACGAGAAGCGCGCGACGAAGACGTCCTTGAGCCCCTTCCACTTCGAGCCGTTGGTGACCGGGAAGTCCTTGGACTCGGTGAAGCCGACGACCCACACGCGTCCCTGCGAGTCGGCGGCGACGCCGTAGCCGCGCTCGTCCGCCGTGCCGCCGAGGTACGTCCAGGCGACCACGGTCGAGAGATCCGCCGACAGGATGCCGACGAAGGCGTCGCTCATGCCGTGGAACGTCTTCTGGAAGCCGCCCTTCGCGGCGGGGAGCGTCTGCGAGAAGTTGGTCGAGCCCGTGTTGCCGGTGACCAGGATGCGCCCCTGCGCGTCGATCGCGCAGCCTTGGACGCGATCGTGCGCATTGCCGCCGAAGAACGTGGTGCTCGGATGATTCTGCGCCGACGCCGTGGCCGCGATGAACGCGACCGCGGAGAGTCCGAGCACGACGCGCGTGGAGAGATGACGAAACATGAATGTCCTCTTTCGATGCCTGCCGATCGAAGAGGGTCGTGCGAGCGAGCCCACGCCCACCACGCAGCTTCCCTCTCTGCCGTCGCCGCGCGCTTCTGCCGGAGCACGCGCGGAACGCACACTACGACCGCGGAATCGACCGAGTGGTTGCGATCCACTCAGTGAATTCTCGTTGAGCTAGAGGCTCGAACGGACGTCGTTGCATTCGTGGGCCTTAGTCCTGCCGAATGACGTGCAACATGAAAGGCTCGGCATCTTGCGCGATGCGATACGCGCACTCGACGCGCTGTTCGACATTGCACCGAGGCGCGCATCGCACGATCGATGATGTCGGCGTCCTCGCCGACGACGCGCAACGCCGCAGCGAGACGCGGCGAGCGAACGAATCGTCACGAGCAGGTGCGCCGCCTGAACGAGCGCTCCACGCGGGCCATCGCTCCACGCGGGCGTTCGCTCCGCAGACACGGCGCGCGCCGCGGAGTGCAACCGCGGCGCCGAACGAGAGTCTCAGCTACGGACGAAGGAGAGCCAGCCGTGCCGATCGGGGATCTTGCCGCTGACGATGCCCAAGTACTCGTTCTGCAGCGCGGTCGTGACCGGACCGCGGGAGCCCGTGCCGACCTTGCGGCCGTCGACCGATGCGACCGGAGTCACTTCGGCGGCGGTGCCGGTGACGAACACCTCATCCGCGGTGTAGAGCATCTCGCGCGGCACGCGCTCCTCGCGCACCTCGAGCCCGCGTTCCTTCGCCAGCCGGATCACGTACCCGCGGGTGATGCCCGACAGGATCGACGAGCCGACCGACGGGGTGTGGATCATCCCACCCATCACCAGGAAGACGTTGTTGCCGCTGCCCTCGGAGACGAATCCGTCGACGTCGAGCGCGATCCCGTCGTCGTACCCGTGGCGGCGCGCTTCGCCGATCACCAGCGCCGAGTTCAGGTAGTTCGCCGACGCCTTCGCGCGCGCCGGATGGGTATCGGGCGCCATGCGCCGCCAGCTCGAAACGCCGAGCTTGACGCCCTTCGCCCGCGCCTCGTCGCCGAAGTGCGCGCCATGGGGCCACGTCGCGATCGCCAGATCGACCGGACAGTTGGTCGGATCGACGCCGAGCTGCGCGTAGCCGCGGTAGGCGAGCGGTCGGATGTAACAGGACTCGTAGCCGTTCTTGCGCACGCTCTCGACGATCGCCTCGGTGACCGCGGCGTTCGAGTACTTGATCGGCATCTCGCAGATCGCGCAGGACTGGAAGAGCCGGTCGACGTGCTCCTTCAACCCGACGATCGCGGGGCCTTTCGGCGTCGCGTACGCGCGGATGCCTTCGAAGATCGCCGTGCCGTAGTGCAGTGCGTGGGTCGCGACGTGGACCTTCGCGTCTGCCCAAGGAACGAACTGTCCGTTGAACCAGATGAAGCCTGTGCCGGGGAGCTGCATCCGCGCATCTTACTGTAGACTCCCCCCTCCATGAGGATCCAAGACGTGCCCCACGGCCTGAACGTGGTGATCGAAACCGGCGCCACGATCTACATCGGCAGGTTCGATTCGTTGAACGGCTTCAAGGCTCTGCTGCACTCGTGCGACGTGCATCCCATCGGTGCCGGCGAGGACGTCGAGCACTACGTACGAGATGCCGCCACGTATGGGGTCAATGTCACCCAGGGTGATGCGGAAGTCGACGTACTCGGGATCAAGAGCGTCCGACTGCTGCGCGACGTGCCGAAGCTCGCCTGAGAGCGTATTGCTTCCGGCGGTCGGCACCGATCACACCCGGCAGCGCGCTCGCCGGCTCGCTTCGAAACCCCGAAGAGCCGCCGCCCGGCGCATCGGACCGCCGCACGCGCCGCGAGCGACGATCGACTCCGCCGAGACGGCGAGCTCTCGCGTCCGGGAGCGTAAGATGACGCCCGCCGCGCGGCGCGTGCGCCGTCCCCCACCATGACCTCGAATCGCCCCCTTCGTTTCGCCGCCGCGCTCTCCGTCGAACCCGACTCCGCGAAGGCGGAGCGCCAATGCCTCGATCGGCTGACGACCGAGCTCGACGGCGCGCGGCCGGACCTGGTCGCGGTGTTCGTCTCGCACCACCACGGCGCGTCGATCGAAGAGCTCGGTCCGCGGATCGCGCGCGCCCTCGGCACGAACGCGATCGTCGGCTGCACCGGCGAGAGCATCATCGGAGGCACGCGCGAGGTCGAAGCCGAGCCCGCGCTCTCGCTGTGGGCCGCGTCGCTGCCGGACACGCGCGTGACGACGTTCGAGTGCACCGCCGAGCCGCACGAGGACGAGCGACCGACCTTCAGCGCGCTGCCGCCGATCGGCGTGCCGTCCCAGAGCTCGGTGCTGCTCTTCGCCGATCCGTTCTCGTTCCCCGCGGACGACTACCTGCGCGTGATGAACGACCGCTTCCCGGGCGTGCCGGTGGTCGGCGGGATGGCGAGCGGCGGCATGGGGCCCGGACAGAACCTGTTGATCACCGCCGACGGCTTGCGCGCCGGTGGCGCGTTCGGCGTGGTGCTCGAAGGCGGCGTCGAGGTGCGCTCGGTGGTCAGCCAGGGTTGCCGGCCGGTCGGCAAGCCGTGGGTCGTCACCGCGTCGCACGAGAACCTGGTCCAGAAGCTCGGCGGCCGCGCCGCGGTCGAGGTGCTCGCGGAGACGCTGCAGAACCTGCCGACGCGCGATCGCCAGCTCTTCCAACGTCAACCGTTCGTCGGCCTCGCGATCGATCCGGCGAAGAGCACGTTCGAGCGCGGTGACTTCCTGGTCCGCCAGATCGTCGGCGTGCAGCCGCAGGAGAAGGCGATCGCGGTCAGCGACGTCCCGCGCCGCGGCAGCACGCTGCAGTTCCTGGTGCGCGACGCGGACTCGGCGAGCGAAGACCTCGCCGCGCTGATGAGCTCGCAAGGCGGCGGCTCGGTCGAAGGCGACGCGCACGAAGCGGGCGCGTTGCTCTTCTCGTGCAACGGCCGCGGCTCGCGCATGTTCACCACGCGCGACCACGACGTGACCAAGGTGCGCGGCGGACTGCACGCGGACCTTCCGATCGCCGGTTTCTTCGCGATGGGCGAGATCGGGCCGGTCGGCAAGCGCAATTTCCTGCACGCGTACACGGCGAGCGTCGCGGTCTTCCGCGCGCGCCGCTCTTGAGGAGACATCGATGCTCTGGATTGCGGTCGGCATTGCGGCGTTGGCGTTGATCCTGGCTCTCTCGGCGCTCGCCAAGGTGTCGGCGGCGGCGCGCGAGCTCGAGGACGCGCGCATGGAAGCGAAGCGCGCGGCGAACGCGGCGCGCGAGGAGCTCGCCGAGCAACTCTCGGTGACGCGCCAACTGCTCGCCGCGGTCGCCGAAGGCGCGCAGCCGACCCGCGAGATGATCCTCGAAGGCCAACTCTGGCGCGACGTCGACGGGCCGGAGGCGCAGCGCATGCTCGCGAGCGGCGAGCTGCGGATCGTCGACGTGCGCTCGCCGCAGGAAACCGCCGGAGGGATCCTGCCGGGGGCGATCCTGATCCCGGTCGACGAGCTCGAGTCTCGCAAGGGCGAGCTCCCGAACGACGGCAAGCGCACGCTGCTCTACTGCGCCGGAGGCGGACGCTCGGCCGCGGCGTGCGATTTCCTGACGTCGCAGGGCTATCGCGAGCTCTACAACCTCGCCGGCGGAATCGGCGCGTGGAAGGGCCCGATCGCGCGGGAGGACCAAGGCTCGCGCGACAAGCGGAGCTGAGCCCACCGTGCGCTGGAAGACTCTCGCGCTCGGAGCGCTGGCGGTGGTCGCGTTCGCGCTCGGCGTCGGCGCGTTCTGGCTCGGGATGTGGCGGCGCTCCGGCCTGCCCGAGCGCAGCGGCGAGTTCACGGTGCCGGGGTTGTCGGCGCCGGTCGCGGTGCGCCTTGACGAGCGCGCGGTGCCGCACGTGCGCGCCGAGAAGCTGGTCGATCTCGCCGCCGCGCTCGGTTGGCTGCACGCGAACGATCGACTGTTCCAGCTCGAGATGGGCCGCCGTCGCGCGAGCGGTCGCCTCGCCGAGGTCGTCGGCGCCGGCGCGGTCGCCGAGGACGTGCGCATGCGCGAGCTCGGGCTGCGCCGCACCGCGGAGAGCTACGTCGCCGCGCTCACGCCCGAGAGCCGCGAGCTGCTCGACGCGTACGCGCGCGGCGTCAACGCGTGGCTCGACGCGCACCGCGGCGACCTCCCGAGCGACCTCGACCTCTTGGTCGACGAGGTCGCGCCGTGGCAACCGGCCGACAGCCTCTGCTTCGCGCTGCTGATGGCGTGCGATCTCTGCTATCCGCGCTTCTACGAGGAGCAACGCTTCGAGTGGTTGGGCGCGTTCGGCAAGGAGCGCGCGCTCGACCTGATCGGCAAGGGCCCGCTCGAGATCGCAGACGACGTGCTGGTGCTCGCCGCGGACGCGCGCAAGAAGCTCGCGGCCGCCGATCCGACGCTGCGCTCGTTCGACGCCGGCGCCGAGCACGTCGAGAAGAAGGGCGGCAGCAACAACTGGGCGGTCGACGCGGAGCGCTCGGAAGCGAACGCGGCGCTGGTCGCGAACGATCCGCACCTCGGGCTCGGCTTGCCCGCGCTCTGGTACGAGGCCGGCCTGCGAGCGACCGACTACGACGCGTACGGGATGACGCTCGCCGGCTTGCCGGTGGTCGTGATCGGTCGCGGCCCCGACGTCGCGTGGGGCTTCACGAACAGCGAGCTCGACGCGACCGACGAATTCCTGGAGGAGCTCTCGGCGGACGGAACGTCGGTGCGCCGCGGCGACTCGTTCGTGCCGATCGAGAAGCGCGCCGAGACGATCCGCGTGAAGGACGGCGAGGACGTCGTCGTCGACACCGGCACCACCGATCGAGGCGTGCTCTTGCCGTCGATCGCGTCGCGCGGCCTGCCCGCGCGGTCGCTCGCGTGGACCGCGTACACGCCGTTCGACCCGGTCGCGCCGTTCGTCGCGCTCGCGCGCTCGAAGAGCGTCGACGACGTGCCGCGCGCGATCGCCGACTTCGTCGCACCGGTGCAGAGCATCGTCGCGGGCGACACGCGCGGCGCGGTGCTGTTCACGCTGCTCGGTCGCGCGCCGGAGCGCGCGCGCGGCGACGGCTCGTTCCCCGCGCCCGGTTGGGACGCGCGCTGGGCGTGGAACGGCCTGCGCGCCGCGGACGACAACCCGCGCATCTCGCGGCCGAGCGAAGGCTTCGTCGCGACCGCGAACAACGACACACGGCCGCAGAACTCGGCGCTGGCGCTCGCCGGCGACTTCGCGAACCCCTCGCGCATCGAGCGGATCCGCGAGCGCCTCGACGGAGCGCGCGCGTGGACGCCGGAGAAGACGCTCGAGCTCCAGCTCGACGTCGTCTCGCGCTACGCGCTCGCGCTGGTCGCCGCGCTGCCGAACGATCTCGACGGAGACGCGCGCGCCGCGGCGGACCTCCTGCGCGCGTGGGACGGCCGGATGCAGAAAGGTGGCGCCGCGGCGCTGTTCGGGATCTTCGAGCGCGAGCTCGGCGCGCGCGTCTTCGACGACGAGTTCCGCGCCGCGAAGCTCGGACCGATGGGACTGCTGCGCAAGGCCGACGCGCTCGAGCGCTTGCTGGTCGGCGAGCTCTCCGCGAAATGGTGCGACGACGTCGAGACGCCTGGCATCGAGTCGCTTCGCGACGCGCTCGTCGCCGCGCTCGCCGCGGCGCTGAAGGAGATGCGCACGCGCTTCGGCGCCGAACCGAGCGCGTGGGATTGGACCGCGCTCAACGTATGGCAGCCCGAGCACCCGCTCGCCGCCGCGCCGTACATCGGCGGGTTGTTCCGTCGCGGACCGTTCATGCTGCCGGGCTCGGCGCAGACCGTGTGCGTGTTCACCGGTTGGTGGCGCGGCGACCACGTCGCGGTCGGGCACGGCGCGTCGATGCGCTGGATCGCGGACCTCGGCGACGGCGATCGCTCGCTGACGATCCTGCCGGGAGGCCAATCGGGCCACCCGTTCGACGCACACTTCGACGATCAGCTCGAGGACTACGTCGCCGGCCGCATGCGGCGCGTGTACTGGAGCGACACCGCGATCGACGCGCACGTCGCGTCGACGATCGCGCTGAAACCGTGATGCGCCGTCGCTCGATCGAGCTCGCGGACGTCCGACACGCGCTCGGCGAGCTCGACGCGGCGCTGCTCGCGCTGTTCGCGTTTCCGGTCGCGGGCGCGAGCCCCGACGTGCGCGCGCGCAAGCTGCCGTTCGGCCCGGTGCTCGTCTCGACGACGCGCGAGAGCGACGGCCGCGTGCGCCGCACGCATTTCTGGCTCGACGGCTCGAAGCGCCGCGAGCGCGTCTACGCGCACGGCCGACTGCACGGCCGCTCGACCGCGTGGTACCGCAACGGCAAGAAGCGTTGGGTCGGCGAGTTCAAGGACGGAGCCCAATCGGGCGAGTGGTTCTACTTCCGCCGCGACGGCAAGCTCGACGGCCGCCGCACCGGCGTCTACGAGAACGGCCTGCGCTTCGCCGCGATGAAGGGCTTCAACGATTGGAACGCTTGACGGTTCCGCGGGAGCGCGGGATCCTCGCTCGTCCATGAGCCCCGACCCGGTCCCCCGACCGCCGCGCCGACGGCTCGTGCGCGTCGCCGCGCTCGTGCTCGGGCTCGCTGCGGCGCTGGTGCTCGCGGAAGTCGCGACGCGCGTCGCGCTCGCGCGCAGCGGCAAGCCGTTCGACTCGACCGCCGCCGCCGAGCTCGTCGGCACGCTGCACTCCAGCCTGGTCGACGCGGCTCCGCGCGTGCGCCGCATCGACGAGGCCGCCGCGCAGGACGTGCACTCGCAGGGCCAGCGACTGCACCCCTACTACGGCTACGACTTCCAGGGCTACCTGAACAACCTGCCGACCGAGCTCGCGTACCACCGCTCGCCGGAGGCGGAGAAGTCGTACGACGTCGTGATCCTCGGCGGCTCGGTCGCGATGAGCTTCTTGCCCGACGGAGTCGAGGCGCTGACCGCGGCGTTGCGCGCGGATCCGGAGCTCGCGACGCGACCGATCATGGTGCTCGGCCACGGTCGCGCGGCGCACAAGGCTCCGCAGCAGACGCTGGTGCTCCAGTACCTGCTGTGCGCGGGCGCGAAGCCGGACGCGGTGATCGCGCTCGACGGCTTCAACGAAGTCGCCGTCGGGTTCCAGAACGAGCGCCAGGGCGTCGCGGGCTCCTACCCGTGCGGCAACATCTGGCTCAACCTCGCCGGAGCGGTCGCATCCGACCCGCCGAGCCTCGCTGCGGCGATGGAACTGCGCACGCGCCAACTCGCGGTGATCGACGCGGCCGAAGACTACGCGCGTTGGGACCTCTCGCGTTTCGCGGTGACATCCTGGCTCGGCCTGCGACGGATCGAGAGCCTGCGCACCGGCGCGAGCGCGGCAGCGCTGGAGCTCGAGCGACGGGTCGCGAGCTCGCAGGCGTTCACCGCGCTCTCCGGTCCGCCGAACTCGGGCACCGACGAGCAACGGATCGCGCGTCTGGTCCGCGCGTGGCGCGAGGACGGGCTCGCGCTGCACGCGCTCTGCAGCGCGCGCGGCATCGATTTCCTCGACGTGCTCCAACCCACGGCGTTGCTCCCCGGGACGAAGAAGCTGACGGCGCGCGAGCAGAAGGGCAACGTCGCTAACGAGTCGTGGCAGACCGGAGTCGGGCTCGGCTATCCGCTGCTCGAGAGCGCGGGAGCCGAGCTCGCCGCCGCCGGCGTGCCCTACCTCGACGCGACGCGCGTGTTCGCGGACGTCGAGGAGGCGCTCTACTTCGACACGTGTCACTTCAACGCGCGCGGCTACGCCGTGATCGCGACCGAGATCGGCCGCGCGCTGGTCGCCGCGCGCGCACGCGCCCGGAGCGCCGACAAATGAGCGCCGACAAATGAGCGCCGGCAAATGAGCGCCGAAACCGAGCACACGAACGCCGAGCACCGGCAAACGGCCGCGATCGGCCGTCGCGGAGCGCTCTTCAAGCTCGCGCTCGTGCTGGGCGGCATCGCCGCGCTCGCGTTCGTGCTCGAGATCGGCGCGCGGATCCGCGCGCGGCTCGCAGGAGCACCGTGGGACGCCGCGGCCGCGCGGCGCGAGCTCACCCACGCGCTCGAGAGCTTCGCCGCGGACGCGGCGACCGAGACCGCGCCCGGCGTCGCGGACTCCGCGCTCGACTCCAAAGGGGCGGCACCGGACACCGCCGGGCTCGTCGACGCGCACCAGGCGTTGCACCCCTATCTCGGCTTCGACGACCTGCGGATGCACGAGCGGTTGCGCGCCGCGATCGAGGCCAGCCGCTCGCCCGACGGCTTCGACGTGCTCGTCGAAGGCGGCACCGTCGCCGCGGACTTCGTCGGCGCGGGCTCCGAGCGCCTGAGCGAGCTGCTGCGCGCCGCGCCGGACTTCCCCGGCGGCGCGAACGGCCCCGTGCGCGTCTGGTGCGAAGCGCGCGCCGAGTTCAAGCAGCCGCAGCAGGCCAACGCGCTCGCGTGCGCGCTCGCGGCGGGGCTCGAGCCCGAGCTCGTGATCACGATCGACGGCTTCGACGACGTCGCGATCGCGCTCTCGAACGTCGCGGCGGGCACGCATCCGCTCTACCCGTCCGCCGCGCGCTGGAACGTGCTCGCGGGCAACCCGACCGGCGACGTGCGGACGCTCGATCGCTTGATCGAGCTGCGTCGGCGACGCGCGCGCGTCGCGGCGTTCGCGGAGCGTGCGCTCGCGCGGCACGTCGAGCTCAGCGCGCTCGCGGGCTCGCTCGCGCTCGGCAAGCTGCACGAGCTGCGCGCCGAGGCCGATGCGGCGCTCGCGGAGCTCGACGCCGCGTTCAAGACGTTCCGCGAGGGCTCCGCGGAGCGCGGACCGAAGTTCACGGGCTCGACCGACGACGCGCTGCGCTGCGCGGTCGAGGCGTGGGGCGAGGGCGCGTTCTCGATGTGGAGCCTGTGCCGCGCGCGCGGCATCGCGTACGTGCACGTGTTGCAGCCGACGCTCCACGACGACGGCGCGAAGCCGGCGAGCGAGGACGAGCTCGCGCTCGCCGCTCCGGATCCGCTGCGCCTCGACGCCGCGCGACTTGGCTACCCGGCGTTGCGCGCGCGGGGCGCGGAGCTCGCGCTCCGCGGCATGCCGTTCTGCGACGCGTCGCGCGTCTTCGCGGACGTGCGCGAGACGCGCTATCGCGATGCGAGCCGCATCGACGACGCAGGCCATCGGCTGCTCGCCGAGTCGATCGCTCGCCGCGCGCTGGAGGAGCTCGCCGCCCGCGCGAAATGACGATCGCGCCCGGCACCGGGCGCTGACGCCTTGACGAATCCGCGCCGCTCCAGCAACCTGCTCCGTTCCGCCTCGCATGGCTCCGCCCGACCAAGCCCCCCCGCGCCGCGCGCCGCTCTGGAAGAAGCTCGTCCTCGTCGTCGGCTCGCTCGCGATCGCTCTGCTGCTCGCCGAGGGCGGCACGCGCGCGTTGCTCGCCTTCCGCGGCAAGGCGTTCGACGCCGAAGCGACGCGACTCGACGTCCTGAACACGATCTCGACGTTGAACGACAACGTGCCGCGCTGGAATGCGCCGCGCGAGGAGACCAACGACCCGAAGCAAGCCGAGGTCCTGCACCCCTACTTCGGGATCGACGCCGCGGGCTACATCGAGGACATGGCGAACGTCGTCACGTACTTCCAATCGGAAGCGGCGACGCGCAACTACGACATCGCGATCCTCGGAGGCTCGGTCGCGGCGATCTTCGCAGCCGAGGGCGCGGAGACCTTGATCGAGGAGCTCCGCAAGGATCCGCGTTTCGCGAAGTCGATCGTGCGCTACTGGAGTCTCGGTCGCGGCGCGTACAAGCAACCGCAGCAGACGATCGTGCTCCACACGATGCTGTCGCTCGGCATCGAGTTCGACGCGGTGCTGCTGCTCGACGGCTTCAACGAGGTCGCGATCACGCGCCAGAACGCGACGATGGGCGAGTTCCCGCTCTACCCGACCGCGACGAAATGGCTCGCGCGCGCCAGCAACCCCGCGGCGGACCGCGAGCTGCTCGATGGGATGATGACGCTGCGCGCGCGGCAGCTCGGCGTCACGCGTCAGGCGCAGCGCATCCTCGACCTGGGCATCTGGCGCAGCGCGCTCGCGAGCACGTTCGCGCTGAAGTCGCTGACCCGCGCGCGCAGCGACGCGATGGCGCACTTCCAGCGCGTCTCCGATCGCCTCGCGAAGGGCACGGTCAGCCCGACCGCGGCCGGCCCGCGCTTCGATCCCGACCTCGCGGCGGTGATGCGCTCGTCGGTGACCGCGTGGGTGATGGGCTCGCGCTCGATCGCCGCGCTCTGCCGCGAGCACGGCATCACGTTCCTGCACGTGCTGCAGCCGACTCTGCACGACGCGGGCTCGAAGCCGTTGACTCCGCAGGAGATCGAGAAGGGCGCGAGCATCCCCGCTTGGGAGGAAGGCGCGCGACTCGGCTATCCGGAGCTGCGTGCGGCGAGCGCGCAGTTGCTCGAGCGCGGCATCTCCTTCTACGACGCCTCGCGTGTGTTCGCCGACGTCGAGGAGACGCTCTACTACGACTCGTGCCACTTCAACGCGCTCGGGAACCAGATGCTCGGGCGCGCGCTCGGCAAGCCCTTCCTCGACGCGGTCACCGCGAATCCCCACCCGCGCTCCGATCGTTGACCGAGCGCTTGACTTGCGGCGCGCGTTCGCCGACACAGACTCCAATGACGAAGATGCCGACCGCAACGGAAATGGATCGTGACCTCGCCTTCGCCGTCGAAGCGGCGGTGTGGGCCGGCCGACGCGCGATGGGCCTGCGCGCGACCGGGCGTTGGAAGGACAAGCTGCTCGCCGACATCGGCGACCAAGCGGCGGACGGGTTGCTCCAGGGGCTGACGCGCGGCCGGTATCCGGACGACGGATTGCTCTCGGAGGAGACCGCCGACTCGCGCGACCGCCTCGCCAAGCACCGCGCGTGGATCATCGATCCGCTCGACGGCACGAAGGAGTTCAGCGAGCTCCGCCACGACTTCGCGGTGCACGTCGCGCTGACGCTCGGAGGCAAGCCGGCGCTCGGCGCCGTCGCGCTGCCGGCGCTCGAGCAAGTGATGTGGGCGGTCTGCCTGCCCGGTTTCGAGCGCGCCGGCATCGACGGCAAGGACGCGGGCTCGCTCACGCGCGGCGACTCGCCGAGCCCCTCGGCGCCGAAGATCGTCGTCTCGCGCAGTCACACGCCGGATTGGACGGGCCGCTTCTGCGAAGCGATGGGCGTGAAGGAGCAAGTGCCGCTCGGCAGCGTCGGCTTCAAGGTGTCGCGCCTGTTCGCCGGCGAGGCCGACGTCTACGTGCACAAGAAGGGCCTGAAGGAGTGGGACACGTGCGCGCCGGAGGTGATCGCGCGTGCGCTCGGCTGGACCGTGTGCAAGCTGCGCGGCGAGGATCACCGTTACAACCAGGCCGACCCGAAGAACCACGAGCTCGTGGTCTGCCGGCCGGCGTGGAAGGAGCGCGTGATCGCGGCGCTGGCGAGCTGCGGCGCGCTCGCGGACTGAGCCCGGAGTCGACGCGGGCGCCCGGGCCGCGCGGGGCCGGAGTGACGGACCGTCGAGCGCGTCGGCGCTCGGCCGCGTGGCGCGCGCGACGCGACGCCGCGCGATGAATCAGTCGTCCTCGAGCTCGCGCACGAAGTCCTTCCACGCGCTTTCGAGCTCGCCGATGTCGACACCTTCGAACGCGAGGTCGAGCGCGCGCGTGCGAGCTCGCTTGCCGGCCTCGAAGCGCTTGCCGCCGTCCTTCGCGGCGTCGCCGAGCTTCGCGAGCTCGTCCGCGTACGCCGCTTTGAGCTCGTCGAAGTACGTCGGCAGGATCGCAGACCAACGCGCGTTCGCCTTGACCACCTTCGACGTGCGCAGGAAGTAGATCATCGACCAGCCCTGCGCATAGCAGATCGCGACGCGACCCGGCGCGTAGTAGTCGGCCTGCTCGAAGCGCAGGATGTCCTTCCACGGCACGACGACGCCCTGCGCGAGCGCTTCACGGATCAATTCGACACGCCACGAGTTCGGTCCGATGCGCGTGACCTTGTTGCCCTGCACGCGCGCGCCGGAGAAGTAGTCGCCGGTGCCTTCGTTGAACCACGAGTGCGGCGGGAGCTCGCCCGTCGAGTAGTGGATGTACTGGTGGAAGGCCTCGTGATAGAGCGCGATGAACGTGCCGTCGACGCGCGGGCGCTTGCCTTTCTCCTTCACCGTCGCGTCGTAGAGCACGAGCTCCTCCGTCGCGGAGTTCCAATAGCCCGCGGTGTTCTCCATGCCGCCGTAGAGCATGTACTCGCCCTGATCGCGGCAGATCCGTACCGTCGACACCGCTTCGATCGGCAGCGCGGGCGGGAAGAGCTTCTCGTACTCGTCGTGCAGGATCTCGATGTCGTTGACGATCTTGCGGACGAGCGGTTGGTCGGGCGTGTGGTGCACGACGATGAAGTTCGGCGTGTCCTCGGCTTGCCAACCGCGCACCATCTTCGAGCGCACACGGATGCGGTAGTCGGCGCCGCGCAGACCGGAGTGCGCGTACTTGCGCTCGAGCTTGGCGAAGTCGGCCTCGGCGGGCTCGCTGACGTCGAGGTGGTCGCCCATGTAGCGCCAGATCTTCGACTGCTCCTTGAAGTCGTCCTCCGCGCAGAAGCCGACCAGCGCGACGGTGCGCTTCTGCTCCTGCTCGAGCACGTACGCGAACCCGAGCACCTCGGGCTTCGAAGGCTTGAACTCCTCGAGCTCGACGGTGCGCACCGTGTAGCCGTCGCGCGGCTTCAGGATCGCGGGCTCCGCCAGCTTGTACTCCTTGAGCCGACGCCCCGCGTAGCGCTCGAAGCTGTTGATCGGCAACGGCACCGGGGGCGCCGCGTTCTTCGCATCGGCCTTCGGTTCCGGTGTCGAGCCCGCCGGCGCGCCGCCGTCGGTGCGCGGCTTCGCGACCGGATCGGGCACCCAATCGAGCCAGACGATTTCGAGCGTCGGTCGGACCGCGCGACGCTCCTTCGGGTTCTTCGGGATCTTCTCGGCGTAGAGCAGCACGACGAGGTCTTCGTCGGGTTGCAGCGGCACCTGCTCGTAGTCGCGCGCGCGTTCGAGGCTCAGCCCGATGTCCGGGAACGCCTCCTTCGTGTAGCCGCCCTGCGCGAATGCGAGCGAGCAGGCGGCCAGCCAGGCCACCAAGCACTGCGACACGCGCCGGACGTACGCCGCGCGACAGGAACGGAGGTGCATCTTCAGCGAAGCTCCCGTCCCCCGCCGCGCCGAGTCGCCACTGGAGGACGGCGGTCAGTGTACCGCGGGTCGCCGGGCCGCCCAGTCCGCTCAGCGCGCGGCAGCGCGCAACGCCTGCATCGTCGCGAGAAGCTCGCGCGAGAGCGCTGAGTCGAGGCGCGCATGGAGCGCGTCGACGAGGTCGCCCGACATCTGCAGCGTGCGGTCGCGACCGCCCTTGAACTTCGACCAGACCTGAGCGTGATCGGCGTTCGAGCGCAGCTCGGCGAGCAGCGACGAGAGGTTGTGGAGCTTGTCCGCGGCCTTGACCGCCGCCGATTCCGCCGACATGTGCGCGACGTGCTCGACCGCCCAGCGCTTGCGCTCCTCCCAGGACTTCGACTTGTCCTCGGTGAGGTCGCCGACGATCGTCGCGACGCGCGGGCTGAACTCCTGGGCGACGCGGGCGAGCGACCAACCCTCGCAGTCCTCGACCACGTCGTGGAGCAGACCGGCCTGCACGGTCTCCTCGTCGGCGCCGTGGCGGGCGAGCAGCAGCGCGACGTGGATCGGGTGGACGACGTACGGTGTGTCGAGCGAGCCCTTGCGCGTCTGCCCGGCGTGCGCGGCGATGCTGACTTGGATCGCGCGCTCGACTCCCGACGAGAACATCAGATCGTGACGCCGAGCGGCTTCAGCGCGGCGATGCCGAACAGCATCGAGGCGACGACGAACGCGATCAGCACTCCGCCTTCGCCCGCCGGCAGCCATCCGAGGTCGCGATCGGGGTAGCGCAGCGCGATCGAACGGAACGGCGAGCCGGAGTCGAACGTCGGCTCGGCGGGCCAGAGCGCCGCGCAATCGTCCGGCGAAGCGAGGTTCCACCACTGCGAGCTCGAGACTCGCCGCGGCTGCATCGCGCGCAGCGAAGCGTCGCCGGCGACGAAGCTCTTGGTCTCGCGCGTGCCGTCGGCGAGCACGAACTCGAGCTGATGCACGCCCGACGCGGTCGCGACGACCTCCTGGAACGCGCGGCCCTCGTACGGGCTGCGCACCAGCGGCGAGAGCGCCTTCACTCCGGCCGGCAGGACGACTTGGAGCCCGGCGATCTCCGCCTCGCGGCCTTCGGCGAGCCGCACCTCGAGCATCGTGCCCTGGCCGGGCAGCAGCTTGGCGTCCGCGGCGACCACGTGAGCGGGCTCGTACGCGTAGCGCGTGACGAGCTGGGCCGTGACGAACAGGAACGGGATCGCGAGCGGGATGAACGGCCCGAAGTTCAGCGCGAGGTACTGCACGTTGCGGAAGAGCACCTTCGCGACCGCGCTGCCGACGACCGCGAGGTCGTCCTGGAACAGGCGGATCTCGATCATGTGACCCTTGATGCGGTCCTTGACCGACGCGATCCCCTTCTGGAACGAGATGAACTTGAAGATCGCGAGCGCGAGCACGCCGAACACGCCCGACACGACGATCAACGCAGTCTGCGGGCCCACCTTCTCCAGAGGGAGCAGGACCCAATCGAACAGCGTGTTGAAGAAGCCGTTGAGCGCGTTCATCCCGGGGACGGTGCGGACTTGGGAGCGAACGGTCGCTCAGCTGATGTAGCCGAGGCCCTTCAGCTTCTCGGTGATCTCCGCGTCGGACTGCGCGCCTTCGAATTGGGCGAGCTCCTTCTCGACGCAGTGGATGATGAACTCCTCGGGGCTGGCGTAGCCCGCGAGCTCGCTGATCTTCTTGACGCGCTCGAGGAGGTCCTTGTCGATCTTGATCTTCGGTCCGCCGAACATGGCTCTTTGCCTTTCGTGGTGGGTCTACTGGATGACCGGGTGGCCGTTCATGCCGGGCCCGGGCTTGACGCCGTAGCGCTCGAGGAGATCGACCGTCAGGTCCTCCAGACCGTGCGCTCCCGGTCGGACCGGGCGGTTGGACATCAGGATGCCCTGCACCACTTCGGGCGCCATCAAATGGCTGCCGTTGAAGGTGCCGCCCAGGTTGTCCGAGAGCACTTGGTCGGGGATGCGCCCGACGGAAGCCTCGTCGCTGTTGCCGTAATCCGCATTGTAGCCGACGACGATGTCGGGTGCGTCCGCGACGCGGTCGCCGGTGTAGATGTCCTTCGCGAGATCGCAGCGCAGCACGACACGGCCGCCGTCCTTGGGGTCGACGATCGCTTCGAGCTTGGTCTTCAGCTCCGCGAGCAACGCGTCGGCCTGCGCGCCCCGCTCGACGATGCCGGCTTCGTTCTCGGGGGTGTGCGGGTCGTCGAGCTCGCGACCGGCGAGGTTCAGGTAGAGGCCCTGGAAGCCCATGCCGTACGCGCGCGTCTTCGACCAGTCGACCGAGTTCAGGTAGACCTCGCGGTGCGCCGGATCGTCCTCCGGGAGCTCCTTCGAAACGCCATCCTTCAACACGAGATAGCCGTTCTCGAGCAGCCACGTGTTGAGGCTGAACTTGCGGCGGTACGGCGCGAAGCCGTGGTCGCTCATCAGGATCAGCGTCGTGTCGGACGCCAGTCGATCGCGGATGTGCCCGATCACCGGATCCATGCGCATGTACAGGTCGTGGACGGTGTCCTTCCACGTGCTGCCGGGACGCTGCGACCACTTCGACGAGTCCTGAGCCGCGAAGACCTTGTCGTGGTGCGGGTGCTGCTCGTCGGAGTGACGCCACATCATGTGGCAGCAGAGGTCGACCGACGAGAAGTAGAAGAAGAGCAGCCCGCCCGCTTGCTTCTCGACGTAGTGGTCGAGCGCGTAGTCGAGCATCCGCGTGCTCTCGTCGTGCACGAGCTGCGCCTGGTCCATGAACTCGGGCGGCGTCAGCACCTCGGCCTTCAGCGCGCCGACGTCCTCGGCCATGCCCTGCGTGTAGTACGGACCGATGCCTTCGGGCGCGGGAGCGGCGAGCTCGACGCTCGCGTCCGCCGGTTCGCTGACCGGCGCCGCCGGCGCGGAAGGATCGATGTTCACCGGCGAGGCGTACATCTCGAACTCCGGCGTCACGCTGCGCAGGTAGAAGCGCACGATGCCGGTGACGTCGGCGACGCCCATCGGCAGCGAGCTGAACGTCGCGGGGACGAACTCGCTCCATTCGCCGGGGCGCAGTACGACGACGCGGCCGTCGAGCTCGACCGCGGCGGCGTCGTTCGCTTCGTCGACGAAGATCTTGAGCGGCACGGTGACCGCCGGCGGCTCGTGGGTCTTCTCGTCGAGCTTCTTGAACGCGTTGGGCGGACCGTCGAGGCGCGCGTTGCTGATCACGCCGTTGCGCACGGTCACCGACTGGATCTTGTGCTCGGAGATGCGCGAGTCGGTCGGCGGATTGGTCGTGTAGAAGGTGAACTTGCCGTACGCCGAGTCCAGCGCCGGCGTCATCATCCCGGAGAACGAGAGCCCGAGCGATTCCTCGACCGGGAAGTTCGCGGGGATGCGCCAGACGTCCGCGGGAATGCCGGCTTTCGCGAGCAGGCCCCAGAACGTGTCGCCGGTGCGGTTGGAGAGCGTGTCGCCGCCGAACAGTGGGAGCTGCCAGTCACTCCAGAGCGAGAGCTCGTGCGCCTCGGTCGACTTCGTCGTCGACGGCAGCGCCATGCGCGTCGTCAGATCGCGGTGGATGAAGTCGTAGATCCCGTGGCCGCCCGGATTGCGCCCGGTGATGAAGTTCGACCACGCGACCGGAGACTGCGGCGGGTTGGACGTGCCGAGCGAGTGGATCCCCTGCTCCGCCGCGAGCTTGGCTAAGTTCTGCATGCGCTCGGGGAAGAGCTGGATCGTCTCCTGGAGGATCTCCGGGTCCATCCCGTCGATGCCGATGACGACGACGCGCGGATGGTCCGGCGCGGTCACCGTCCGATCGAGCCCCGGATCGCGACGCGTCGGCACCGCGATCACGATCATGCCCAGGATCACCGCGAGCGCGGGATACGTCGTCCAGCGCGGCAACCTCATGCGCTCACCTTCTGCGACGGCGCGGACGCGGACGGCTTCGTCGGCGTGGTCGCGCCGAACAGGGGCTTGCCTTGCATGTAGCTCGGCACTTCGATGCCGAACAGGTCGAGCACCGTCGGAGCCATGTCGATCAACGCGGGCTGCTTCGTGTCGATCTTGCGGTTGCACCAGAAGACGCCGGGCACGAGCCGCGGATCGACGCAGTGGTCACCGGACCACGAGCGCGTGTTGTCGGTGAACGTCTCCTTGGTCACCGAGCCGGTCGCGCACTCCCACGAGTGGCGGAAGCCGCGGTGGTAACCGATCAGGAGCTCGGGAGCCATGTCCGCGTACGGCCCCTTGTGGGCTTCCCGCGTCAGGAACACTTCCTTGATCACCGGCTGCCCGTCGATCGGATCGCGCAGCGCTTCGAGCTTCTCCTTGAGCTCGTGGCAGAGCTTGTCGAGCTCCGGCCCCTTCTCGACGATGCCCTTGCCTTCGCGACCCTTGCGGTTGATGAAGACGCCGGTCAGGCCGAGTGTGAACGCCTTGGTCTTCGTCCAATCGACCTTCGCGAACCAGTCGGGCGACGTCTCGGCGCCGTCCTTCAGGACGAGGTAGCCGTTCTCCTTCAACCACGTGTTCAGGTTGACGCCGCGGCGGAAGTTGCAGAAGCCGTGGTCGCTGATGACCATCAGCACGGTGTCCGGATCGTTCCCGAGCTTCGCGCGGACTTCGCCGACGAGCTCGTCCATCTTCGCGTACATCTCCGGGATCACGTTCGCGTGCTTCGTCGTGTCCTTGCCCGCGTTCGCCGGGTGCGTCGGATCGAGGTAGCGATAGAACATGTGGCAGATGCGGTCCGACGTGTCGAACACGACGGTGACGAAGCCCGACTTCGTCTTCTCGATCGCATCCCAGAGGTGCTTCTTGCGCTCCTCGTAGATCAACCACGCCTGCTTCAGGAACGCTTCTTCGTCGACGACGCGCTCGTTGAGCGCCCAAGTGTCCTCGGCGAGCCCGAGCGTCGCGAACCGGCCGTGCAGCTTCGCCAGGTAGATCGAATAGACGAACGGGTGGCTGATCGGCATCACCGGCGCGTCCGGATCGATGTTGATCGGCGTGACGTAGAGCTCGAAGTCCTCGCCCTCCCACGTCTGCACGTAGAGGCGCGCGATGCCCTGGATCTTGCCGAACGGGATCACCATCCACGGCGTGTACTCGCGCACGCCGACGGTCGCGACGTCCTTGCCGACCTTGATCGTCACGCGCTTCCGAGCGTCGTCGAGCTCGATCGTGAACGGACACTTCAGCGGATGGCCGTCGCCGCCGCGCGGGCCGGTCAGGTTCGACTCGATCACGTTGCCCTTGCGACGGATCTGGTACTGCTGGCCGCCGATGCGCGTGCCGGCGACGCGCGCCTTCGTCGAATAGAAGGAGAACGTGCCCTGCGTGCCGAGCAAGTCGGGCACGCACATGCCGGAGAGCAGCGTGCCGTTCTTGAAGGGCTGCGGCGGGAACGTGATCGGCACGCGGATGATCGACGACCAGACGTAGCGCTGGCCGAGCAGCTTCCAGAACGGCTGGCTCTTCTGCAGGCTGCGATACACCGGCTTCTGGCCGAACGGAACCTGCGCGAAGCCGAGGTTCAACGTGCGCGGCACGGTGCGGATGTCGGTCGACGAGAGGATCGGGAAGTACGAGCAGGGATCGCGCGTCAGGAAGTCGTAGATGTTGTGCCGCGACGCGTCGACGCCGGTCGCGAACGTCGACCACGCGACCGGCGAGATCGACGGGCACGCGGTGTCGAGCGGCGAGAACACGCCTTCCTTCGCGAGCTGGACGAAGTTGGGCATCCGCCCTTCGTCCATGTACTTCTTCGCGAGGCCCGGATCGAAGCCGTCGAGGCCGAGCACGATCACGCGCTTCACCTTCGGCTTGGTCGCGCCGCGCTTCGCGACGTAGCGCACCGCGGCCTTCAGAGGCCAGGTCAGCACGATGCCGACCGCCAACAGGAAGGTCCCGGCGAGCACGAGCACCGAACCCGCGGCCGCGATGCCGGCGCCCGGCCCGATGTAGGCGTGCGCGGGCCGGGCCGAAAGCCAAGCGCCGAGCGCGACGAGGAGAGTGATGCGGGCCGCCCGCCCGAGCGAGCGCGGATCGATCGACAGAAAGCGTTTCACGGTGTGGACGGTCGGACGTGGCCCGGACGGCTCGTCCGGCCTTATCGGACGAGCTTTCGGACCGCTGGAGGGCCTTGGGGGGACGCGGCCTTCCCCAGCCTGGCGGACGAACCGCCGATTCTAACGGGCCCAGCGCAGGGATTCGCCTGCGCTCGGGCCTGGCGCTGGAACCAGGCGGTCTCGACCGCGCGCGGCGGGTGGACTGCGGAGCGCCGGAAGACGCGCAACACCCACCTGAACCGGGTGACGATCCGCTCATTCCCGGGACGCCGGGCGCGGCGGAATTCCGTGCGAGCTTGCAGGGCGACCGGCCCGGCCGGGGGTAAGTCCCCGACAATGCTCCCGAGCAGGCCATGGCTCCCCGACGAATCCCCGACACGCTGATCGCCTCGCACGCCGGGGCGTTGCGCGCGCTCGCGATCGACGTCGCCGCCGACCGCGACGACGCGGCGGACATCGAGCAGGAGACCTGGCTCCGGGCGCTGGTCGCCCCGCCGGCGAGCTTCGAGCGCTTCGGCGGCTGGCTCGCGACCGTCGCGCGCGGCTTCGCGTCGAAGCGC
>JADLBP010000183.1 GCA_020847695.1 Planctomycetota bacterium | reverse complement strand
TGACCATGCAGACGCTGGGTGCGAGTTTGCGTTCAGGTGCCTGCGCGGTGCTGGTCGCGGGCGCCTTGGCCGCGAACGCGGCCGCTCAGGTGGTCACCACCCTTGTGAGCAAGGCACCGGATGGGTCGTCGCCGAACTGCTCGAGTTCCGCTGGGATCGTTTCCCCGAACGGCCGGTTCGTGACGTTCAATAGTTGCGCAACGAACCTCGGGCCGCCGGATCTCAACGGCCACACCATGGACGGCTACGTGTGGGACCGGCTCCTCGGCCAGATGGACCTGGTCACGTTGTCGAGCAACGGCACGCAAATTAACCAAGGCGCCGGGTGCGCATTCATCTCGTCCGACGGGCGTTTCCTATTGATCGGGTCGAACGGCCAACTCTCGCCGGAGGACACCAATAATTCTAGCGATGTCTACGTCCGCGATCGTGTGCTGGAGACGACTGTCCTGGTGAGCCAGACGCCGAAGGGGGTGGTGACTACGGACTACGCCGTGTACGCGGGCGGGCTATCGGACGACGGACGCTTCGTGCTGCTATCCACGAGCAGCGAGCAGTTCGGCGGACGCGACACCGAGAACGACCATGACGCTTACTGGCGCGATCGTGTGACCGGGGTCGTCAAGCGCGTGAGCGTCTCTTCGCACGGAATGGCGGGCAACGGGGAGAGCTACCCATGGAGCACGGCGGGTTCGATGCTGTCGAGCGACGGTCGGAAGGTGTTCTTCCGAAGCTCCGCGACAAACCTCGTGCGCGGAGACACCAACGGCATGCCCGACATGTTCGGCCACGACGTGCTCTTGGGCCGCACGACGCGCTTGAGCGTGAACTCCGCCGGGTTCCAGACGATCGGCGGCAGCAACGACATGCCGGCTGTCTCGCCGGATGGGAGGTTCCTGGCGTGGTCGAGCTCCGCAACGAACCTCGATCCCGTGCACGACCAAAACGGATTCTGGGACATCTACTGGCGCGACAACCTGACGGGCCAAGTGCTGCTCTGCAGCCGCACACCGAGCGGTATGGCCGGCAACGATCAATCCGGCACTCCGGCAGTCTCGGCCAACGGTCGGTACGTCGCCTTCCAGAGCCGCGCCACGGATCTGGTTGCTTCGGACGCGAACGGCACGCTCGACATCTTCCGCTTCGACACGGTCACCGGCGAAGTGCTGCTGGTGAGTCAGTCGTCGAACGGAGCGCAGGGTAACCATCCGAGTATCGAACCCTCGATCTCCGGTGACGGCAGCTTGGTGACGTACGTGAGCTACGCAACCAATCTCGTTCCGAACGACGACAACGACACCTACGACGTCTTCCTGACCGAGCTGCCGATCGGACCTTGACGGCCCCACACACGCGCGCGCAACGCACGCGAACTCGGCCTCACTCGAGCGCTCTCCGGACCTCGTCGTCGGTGAGCTCGAACACCAGGATCGAGCCGTTCAGATTCTCCTTGGGCTCGAGCGTGCGCAGGTACGCGGTGAGCCGCGCGAAGCGCAGGTTGTCGTAGCCGACGAGCGCCTGTTGCCACGCTTGCTCCGGCGCCTCGCGCAGCAACGCGGCGCGCGCGTTCGCGTCGCCTTGCGCGGCGAGCCAGCGCGTCGCTTTCGCGCGCGCGTCGCGGTAGCCCGCTTCGTACTGCGGGATCCACGGGCCGGGCGCGGCGGTGCAGATGCCTTGCACCAGCGTCGCACTGACCAGATACGTGCCGCCCGTCGGCGCGGTGAACGTGCGCTTGTCCCACACGTCGAGGTCGGTCCAGCCGGGCAAGCGCACGACGTCGATGCCGTACCGCGTCGGGCTCGCCGAGCCGAAGTACGCGAGGTACACGCGATCGAACGCGTTGGTGTCCTTCCGCGGGCGCGCGGCGAGCCACTGCTTCACCGCGGGCAGGTCCTGGCCCCAATCGAGCGAGCTGTCGACCAAGTGCTTCCAGCCCTCGCGCGTGCCGCCGGAGAGCCGATTGAAGAACGCGAGGTAGTTCGGGAACGCGAACGCGCTCTCGACCGCGCCCGCGACGACCAAGAGCAGCGGGAGATAGCGCGTGCGCTCGCTCGCGATCCAACTGCCGAGCGCGCCAAGTGCGACGAACAGCGCCGGATACGTCGGCAGGATGTGACGATGGCCGATGTTGATCGTGCTCGCGAGCGAGAACGCCCAGTACACCGCGACCAGTAGGAGCCACGGCATCAGCGGACGCACGCGGCGCCACGCGCTCCCGCCTTGCGCGCCGAACCAAGCGAGCGCCGCGGCGGCGAGCAACGCGAACAGCGCGAGCTCGGTCTTCGCGAGGAACGCGTACGGGAAGAACGCGGTGAACCCGTGGTGGCTGAACTCGCCGTTCAGGAACGCCGGGCGCTCCTGCGCGTGGTACACGACGTAGTTCAGGCCGTAGAGGAACGCTTCGGGGAGCAGCTGGATGGCGCGCGCGAAACGCACCGCGGCCGGCACCAGCCCGTCGGCCGCGAGCATCGGCGCCCAGTCCTCGAAGAAGCGGTCGCGGCCGGGCGTCGCGCTCGCGAACGTCGAGTAGCGGAAGCCGTACGCGGCCCAGATCGCGAGCCAGACGACCGCGAGCGCGCCGACGCAGAGCCCCGCGAGCGCGCCGAGCTTGCCGAGCCGCGTGGTCACCACCCGTTGCGCACCGACGGAGAGCTCGAGGGGCTCGCGCTCGACGACGCGCAGCACGAACAGCAGCCCGAGCACCGGCACGACGATCGGGAACGAGAACTTGGTCAGCGCGAGCGCGGCGAATCCGAGGCCGGCGCCGAGCCAGCGCAGCACCGTCGCGCGCTCGAGCGCCGCCCAGAACGTCGCGATGCACAGGAAGAACGCGAGCGCCGCGCACGTGTCGGTGGTCGCGAGCCCGGCGTGCGCGAGCAGCGTCGGCGAGCACGCCGCCGCCGCCGCGGACACGAATGCGCCGCTCGCGCCGAACAGCCGCCTCGACACGAACCAGATCGCGAGCACGAGCACGCTGCCGACCAGCGCGGTCGCGCCGCGCGCGCGGCTCAGGATCGCGTCGTGGTCGTTCGCCGCCGAGTTCAGGAACTCGAAGCCCTGGAACCAGTAGTTCGAGCCCCACCACAGCGGCCCGTCCTGCGCCGGCAGCTGCGCGTCCGACAGCGCGACCGGCCACGACACCAAGCGTTGTTGCAGGTTGCCGGCCTCCGGGTTCATCCGGAAGTCGCCGGTGCGCCAGATGGTGACGCCGCCGTAGATGTGCGCGATCTCGTCGGAGGTGTTCGACTTCGAGAGCGTCGCGCTCCACGCGACCAGCACGTGCGCGAGCGCGAGCGCGACGGCGAGCCAGACGCTTCCGAGCGCGCGCTCGAGCCCTGACTTCTCGCCGCTCATGAAGCCTGCGCTGCCGGCCGATGGACGTCGCGCGCGATCGAGGCGGGGCGCACGCGCTCCGCGATCGCGCCGCTCTGGCGTTCGAGCACCGCGATCGAGCTCGCGCCGTGCTTGTACGCGACGCGCCCGCGATCGAGCGTCTTCAAGAGCGCCGCGCACTCGCCGGCGAAGAAGCGCTCGAGCATCCGATTGGCGAACTCCGGCGGCATCGCGAAGTCGGTGCCGGCGCGCCCGGCGGCCTTGCCGCGCGCGGAGGTGACCGCGCGCACCGCCCGGATCACCGGGTAGAGGCGCGCGTTGTAGCCGGAGAGCAGGCGCTGCGTGACCGGCAGCCCGCTCCACGTCGCGGAGAGCCGCGCGAGTTCGTAGCGACGCCAGTGGCCGAAGCTCTCGTCGTGCGGCGTCCAGAGACGCGGATCCGCCGGCACGGTGATCACGATCTGCGTGCCTGGCTTCAACGGCGCGAGCATGCGCGACAGGAACAGGAAGTCGTCCTCGACGTGCTCGAGCACGTCCATCAAGAGCACGACGTCCGCTTCGCCGAGCCAGTCGGCGCGGCGGGCGAAGTCGGCCTCGCACGCGAACTCGACCGTCGGGAAGCGCGCGCGCGCGTGCTCGATCGCCGCCGCCGACGCGTCCATGCCGCGGCAGGCGTAGCTCGACGCGAGCGCGGCGACGTTCGCTCCGGTCCCGCAGCCGACGTCGATCACCACCTTGGTCGGGGCGGGCGGCACCAGGTGCTCGACCAGCGTCTTGACGATCCGCCGGCGCGCGGCGAACCACCAGTGCCGCGTCTCGATGTCGGCGTGCAGCGCATACTGCTCGGCCTGCATCGCTACGAGCGTCCCTTGGGCGCGTCGACGCCGTGGCGGCGGCGCACGATGAAGAGCGGCCGCTCCTTGACCTCGTCGTAGATCCGCCCGAGGTACTCGCCGAGCAGCCCGATGCCGATCAACTGCACGCCGCCGAGGAACAGCACCAGCGTGACGAGCGTCGTGAAGCCCATCTGCGCCTGCTCCTTGTCGATCAGGCGCCAGATCACGAAGAACAGAGCCAACAGGAAGCCGATCGCGCTGATCACGACGCCCGCGAGCGTCATCAAGCGCAGCGGCTTGTACGAGAAGCCGAACACGGCATCGAGCGCGTACCGCACGAGCCGGCGGAACGTCTGCTTCGGCGCGCCGGCCGCGCGCTCGCTGCGGTCGTACTCGACGGTCGCGCGCTGGAAGCCGATCCACGACTGCAGGCCGGGCAGGAAGCGGTGCGACTCGCGCAGGCCCTTGAGCTCGGCGTGCGCAGCGCGATCGAGCAGGCAGAAGATGCCGCTGTCGGCTTGGATCGGGAAATCGCTGAGCCACGCGAACACCTTGTGGAAGCCGCGCAGCAGGAAACCGCGCAGCCCGGTCTCCGCGCGCGACTTGCGCACCGCGAGCACGACTTCGCCGCCGGCGCGCCACGCGTCGACGAGCTTCGGGATCAGCTCGGGCGGATCCTGGAGGTCGCCGTCGATCAGCACCACCGCGTCGGCGTCGGCGTGCGCGATGCCGCAGGTCAGCGCGCTCTGGTGGCCGAAGTTGCGCGAGAGCTCGAGCACCGCGAACCGCGGGTCGCGCTTCTGCGTCGCGAGCGCGAGCTCGAGCGAACGATCGCGCGACCCGTCGTTGACGTACAGCACGCGCCACTCGATCCCGCCGATCGAATCGAGCGCCACCGCGAGCCGCCGCGAGAGCTCGGGCAGGAGCTCTTCCTCGTTGAAGATGGGGACGACGACGTCCAGACGGGAGCTCGGGCCGGGCATGGGGGGAAGGGATCGAAACGCGCCGTGAAGGGGGCGTCAAGCGAGAGATCGACCATCCGAGCCCGCGGGCTCCAGGAGGAGTTTGTCGGCGGCTTGGTCGGCTCTTTTCGGAGCCGCGCGATCCTCCGTTCCGCGCTGGGGCTTCGAACCGCACCTCGATTCCCTCCCCGGCTCCGGCGCAAGCCTCCCTTTTCCTCTCCGTAGCGGGCCCGATCGACGCGCGAGCCTCGGTCGGGCCCGTGCCTTTCTTCGCGGCGTTCCGTGGCCCGGTTCGGACGCGGCGTTCGGCCCGCACCGAGCGCGACGCGTTCGACCGGTGGAGCGTTCGCCGCGAGCCCGCCGCGTTGCGCCCAGAGCTTCGCCGCGTGCGTCCCGCGGCTACTTGGCCGCGTTCGGATTCGGCGCCATCGCCACCAGCAACACGAGCCGCGCGTTCGACGTGTTCTCGACGCCGTGGCTCTCGCCGGGCGCCGACCACGCGAGCTCCGCAGGTCCGAGCTCGCGCCGCTCCTCGCCGACCGTGAACGTGCCTCGGCCCTCGAGCACGAAGTAGAACTTGGTCGCGCCGACGTGCGCGTGGGGCTTCTGCGCCTGGCCCGGTTCGAGACAGTAGACGTCGCAGAACATCTGCGCGGTCTCGAAGAGGTTGAGCTTGGCGAGCTTGTCGGGTTGGAACGAGCGGCGTTCGCGGACGTCGAGGAATCCCATGGCGTGAGCGTACCCGACGCGCGCCTGCGGGTACGCCCTGGGACGGGGATGCGGCGGTCGGCCGCCGGTGGCAAGATTCGCGGCCCATGTCGCGAGCCACCGCCGTCCGCATCGTTTCCGCCACCCAGGCCCGCTGGTTCGCTCCCGGCCGCTCGCGGACCGGCGTGCACGTGCTCGAGCGCCGCGGCGCGCGCCTGGGGCTCGTCCGCGAGGTCTGCGACGTCGCGTGCGGGGACGAGGAGCTCGAGCGGCGCTGGCGCACCGATCGACCGTTGATCCTGCGCGGCCTGCTCGCGCCGAAGCTCGCCAAGCACCGCGCCGCCGCGCTGCGCTCGGTCGCGTTCTTCGACCGCGTCCGCGCCGGCGCGACGTTGCAGGACGAGGTGTGGAAGCGGCTCGCCGGTTCGCGCGAGTTCGAGCCCGCCGGCGCGTCGGTCGACCTCGGCGACACGCGCGAGATCGAGAAGGTCTTCGCGCACCGTCGCGCGGTGCCCGGTGCAACTGGAGCCTCCGGGACATCGGCGAAGCGCGGCCAGCCCGCCAAGAAGAGCCGCCGCATCGCGCTCGACCTGTACGGCAAGCTCTGCTGGATCTCGGTCGACGAGCGCGACGTGTCGCTGCGCGTCCGATTCTCGTTCGGCTCCGAGACGTTGATGGAGTGGTTCGACGATCCGACGCGCGCGGTGCACGCCGACGCGTTCGCGAAGGCGGTCTTCCCCGAGTGCGCGGTGCTCGACGAGAACCGCGAGCTGCTCGAGCTCGTCACGCGCCTCACCGGCCGCGAGATCCGTCTCTCCGAGCGCATCGTCTACAACAACGCGCCCGGCGGCGGCGCGATCTTCCACCACGACGCGGAGCCGTGGCAACTCGGCGTCGTCTACGGCCAGCTCGTCGGAGAGACCGCGTGGTTCGCGCTGCCGAAGCGCGAGCTCGCCGAGCTCGTGCCCGCGTTCGCGAAGACGCCGCGCGCCAAGAAGAGCTTCGGCACGCCGGCCCGCGCGTTGCGCGCGCTCGATCGCGAGGACGCCGACGACCTCGCACGCGTGCTGAACGAGACGCCGGCGCTCGCCCGGGTGCTCGTCGAGCGCGGCCACTTCTTCCGCCTCACCGCGGGCGACGCGATCCTGATGCCGTCGCACGGGCTCGACGACGTGTGCTGGCACGCGGTGATCGCGCTCGGCAAGACCCCGAGCCTCGCGCACAGCTACGGGATCTTCTCCGCGCGCCGCCGCCCCGACGATCCGCTCGCGCCGAAGCCGACCGCCGGCCGCGCGTCGAGCCCGGGCGGCGAGACGCGGCTGTCGACCTGACGCTCGCCGCTCACTCGCGCGCTGCTTGCGCGCGAGCGCGCAGCTCGGCCCAGTTCTCGCGCAGACCGCGCACGGCGATCTCGGTGCAGTCGTCGACGGACTTCGGCGCGAGCTCCTCGAACGTGTCCCAGTGCGAGTTCCACAGCGACACGTCCGCGACGCGGCCCTCGGCATCGACGACGATCACGTGCACGCCGCCGGCTTCCTTCGGGCGGAGCAGGTAGTCGGCGATCAGCGCGTAGCGCGTCTCCAGCGGATGCTCGCGCACCCACGCGGCGAACGCTTCGGCGCCGTCCTCGAGCATCGCCGCCTGGTTCCAGCTCCATTCGACCGGCAGCGGCACCTCGACGGCGCTGACGCGCGCGGCGAACCAGCGCTCGGCGTTGCAGAGCTCGGCGAGCCGCTCGGCGGCGCGCGCGTCCCACGCTTCGAAGCCGGCGCGATTGACGTGCGCGGGGAACACGGTGACGGTTTCGGTGCCGAAGGTCTGCTCGAAGCGAGCTCGAGCGGCGGAATCGATCGGGCCGCGGCAACCGGTGAGCACGCTGGCGAGCAGGAGGGCCAGCGACAGGGCGAAGCGCAGGGGCGAGTGCATGGGGTTTCTCCTTCGTGAAGGCGCGCCATCATCGGGTCCGACGCTCGGATCGCGATCGCGTTCTCGCCGATCGCGTTGATCGCGTCCATCGGCGGAGCGCTCGAGCGCGCGACGGGTCGTCGGCTCGGGCGCGCGCCGAAACGCTCGCTCGTGCGACCGAGCGGTCGCGGCGGCGGACGCTCGACGGGCCGCTCGACCGCGTTTCGAGTTCGAGCGTCGACCCGGTGTTCTCCGCGGTCGAGCTTCCCGCCCGAAGACCTCGCGACTACGCACAAGACCGAATGACGTCTAGGCTCGCTCGGCGGCAGACATCGGCGCGCTCTCCGTTATTCTCGCGCGCATGAAGATCGTCTGCATCGGAGGCGGGCCGGCGGGACTGTACTTCGCGATCCTGATGAAGAAGGCGCACCCGCGCGCCCGCATCGTCGTCCACGAGCGCAACAAGCACGACGACACGTTCGGCTGGGGCGTGGTGTTCTCCGACGAGACGCTCTCGAACTTCGAGGAAGCCGATCCGGAGAGCTTCGAGGAGATCCGCAAGGCGTTCGTCTCCTGGGGCGACATCGAGACGTGGTACGGCGGCCAGTGCGTGCGTTCGAGCGGCCACGGCTTCGTCGGCATCGCACGGCGGCGGCTGCTCTCGATCCTGCACCACCGCGCGCACGAGCTCGGCGTCGACGTCTACTTCCAGAACGAGGTGCTCGCGCTCGAGGATCACCTCTCCGCCGACCTCGTGATCGCGTGCGACGGCGTCAACAGCTTCATCCGCACCAAGTGGGCCGAGCACTTCCAGCCGACGATCCACTGGGGCAAGTGCCGCTTCGCGTGGCTCGGCACGTCGAAGGAGCTCAAGGCGTTCACCTTCATCTTCCGCGAGAACGAGCACGGGCTCTTCCAGGTCCACGCCTATCCGTTCCAGGCCGGCTTCTCGACGTTCATCCTCGAGTGCCACGAGGACACGTGGAAGAAGGCGGGGCTCGATCGCGCGAGCGAGGAAGACACGCTGCGCTACGGCGAGCGCCTGTTCGCCGATCACCTCGACGGACACCGACTGCAGGCGAACCGCTCGGTCTGGCGCTCGTTCCCGACGATCTCCTGCGCGAAGTGGAGCCACGAGAACGTCGTGCTGATGGGCGACGCCGTGCACACCGCGCACTTCTCGATCGGCTCGGGCACCAAGCTCGCGATGGAGGACGCGATCGCTTTGGTCGACGTCTTCCAGGAGCGCGGGACCCACGACGTCCGCGGCGCGCTCGAGGAATACCAGCGTCGCCGCGCGGGCGAGGTCATTCGCATCCAGAAGGCCGCGCAGACCAGCCGCGAGTGGTTCGAGCACTCGCGCCGCTACCTCGGCCAGCACCCGGTGCAGTTCCAGTTCAACCTGATGACGCGCTCGAAGCGCATCACCTGGGACAACCTCGCGAAGCGCGACCCCAAGTTGGTCGCGGAGACGCGCGAGTGGTTCGCGCGCTCGATCGGCGCCAAGGCGGCGTCCGACGGCACGACGCCGGTGCCCGCGTTCACGCGCTTCAAGCTGCGCTCGCTCGAGCTCGCGAACCGCGTCGTCGTCTCGCCGATGTGCCAGTACTCGGCGCAGGACGGGATGCCCGCCGATTGGCACTTGGTCCACCTCGGCTCGCGCGCGGTCGGCGGAGCGGGGCTCGTCTTCGGCGAAGCGACCGCGGTGACCGCCGACGGACGCATCTCGCCGGGTTGCACCGGGATCTGGAACGACGCGCAGGGCGCGGCGTGGAAGCGCATCGTCGACTTCGTGCACGGGAACTCGCGCGCGAAGATCGGCCTGCAGATCGGCCACGCCGGCCGCAAGGCGTCGTGCAGCGTGCCGTGGGAGGGCGACTCGCCGCTCTCCGGCCCGGCGGCGTGGAAGACGATCGGGCCTTCGGCGCAACCGTTCGCGCCGAGCTGGCCCGCGCCGCGCGCCGCGACGCGCGCGGACCTCGACGCGTTGCGCGACGCGTTCGTCGCCGCGGTCGGCCGTTGCGATCGCGCGGGCTTCGACGTCGTCGAGCTGCACATGGCGCACGGGTACTTGCTGTCGAGCTTCCTCTCGCCGAAGTCGAACGCGCGCACCGACGAATACGGCGGCTCGCGCGAGAACCGGATGCGCTTCCCGCTCGAGGTCTTCACCGCCGCGCGCGCCGCGTGGCCGAAGGAGAAGCCGCTCTTCGTGCGCATCAGCGCGAGCGATTGGCTCGACGACCAGGGCGGTTGGACGGTCGAGGACTCGGTGGCGTTCGCGCGCGAGCTCGCCGCTCGCGGCTGCGACCTGATCGACGTCTCGTCGGCCGGCAACACGCCCGAATCGAAGCCCGAGTACGGCCGGATGTACCAAGTGCCGTTCGCCGAGCAGATCCGCGCCGAGGCGGCGATCCCGGTGATGGCGGTCGGCGCGATCCAGAGCATCGACCACGTCAACACGCTGATCGCCGCGGGCCGCGCCGATCTCTGCGCGATCGCGCGCGGGCACCTGTCGAATCCCTACATGACCCTCGCCGCGACGCACGAGTACGGCTTCGTCGACGGGCCGTGGCCGAAGCAATACGCTGCGGTCAAGCCGCGCCCGCGCGGCGCCTCCTGATCGGCGCGTCTACGGACGTTCGTGGAGTTGCCAGCGCTCGGAGTTTCGGAGCTCGAGTGCATAGCGCCGGACGCGTTCGCCTGGACCGAGCAAGGTGTAGGGTGCGGCGAGGTCGTGTTCGCGGGCGAGCTGCCACGCTTCGTCGACGGAATCGGGACGGCGCGTCACGCGACACCCCAGCATTGTCCCGAAATGGGTCACGATCTCGGCGCCGTAGCGGCGCTGCCACTCGCGGCCGAGCGCGATGTCGAGTTCCGCCGGCCTCCCGGAACTCGCGTACCAGTGCAGGTAGGCGAGCGCATCCCAGCTCTTGGCGATCGGGAGGAGGAGCAGTGTCGCGTCCGACGGGACGAACCACTCGGTGATGCCTGTGCTCGGAACTCCACCTGCATGCGCGAGTTCCCAGTCCAGCAAGTAGCGATCGAGGTCGTGCACGCAGCCGACCGGCCGACCGAAGACGGTGGCGCCGTAGCAGGCCTCCCACGTTGGACGTGACCCGACGGCCCGTTCGGTCTCGGCGAGTTCCCATCCGGCCGCGTCTTCGAGATCTTCCGAAGCTGCCCGCTCGTCGGCGAGTCGTGCGAGGAACTCGTCCACATCGACCTGGTCCGCGCGAGCGAGGATCGCGCGCGGTGAGACGTCTGCGCCTGGAGCTCCTTCTTCGAAGTGGAAGCGAGAGAACGGATCCGAGGCGAGCAAACGGTCGCTCCAAGTCCCTGCGTCTTCGTCCCACGTCGAGATGACGACCGGCCAGCGCTCCGTCCGACCGACCAGACCCCGTGCGGCACTCCAGGCCGACGCGAGCTCGGGAACCTCGAGCTCCATGGCGAAAGCGTGCTCCCCGGTGTCGAGAATCGGGAGCTTCGAGATCTCGCGCTCCGCCAACCCGGTGCCGGACAGCGCGTCACGCAGTTCCTCGACCGAATGGATCATGCTCGGAAGGTAGCGGCCGAACGTCCGACTCGCATCGCTAGCGCGCCTGGCTTCCCACCGACGAGCCTCGGCGTCGACGGCGACGAAGCGTCCGCCTATCCTCTCCGCTCGCCGCGCCCGCGCGGCGCCTCGTGATCGGCCACAGCTTCATCAAGCCCCTGATCTCGCCGCCGGGCAGCCTGATGGTGCTCGGGTTCATCGGTTGGCTGCTGAAGAAGCGCCGGCCGCGGCTCGGGCGGGCGCTGATGCTCGTCGCGGCGCTCGCGTTCTACGCGCTGACGACGCCGATCGTTTCGATCGGGCTCCTGCAGGGCTTGCAGCGCTATCCGCCGCTCGACGCGAGCGCGTTGCCGAAGGACGTCGGCGCGATCGTCGTGCTCGGCGGCGATCAGCGCGTCGACGCGGACGAGTTCGGCTCGCGCGAGACGCTCAGCATGCTCTCGCTCGAGCGCGTCCGTTACGCGGCGTTCCTCTCGAAGGCGACCGGCGTGCCGATCCTCGCGACCGGCGGCACGCTGCGTCCGAGCCAGTCGGCGCTCGCGAACCAGATGAAGCGCGTGCTGACCGAGGAGTTCGGCGCCGACGCGCGGTGGACCGAGGACGCCTCGCGCGACACGTGGGAGAACGCGAGCTTCTCCAAGGCGATCCTCGAGCGCGAGGGCATCTCCAAGGTCGCGGTCGTGACGCACGCGTGGCACATGCCGCGCGCGGTCTTCGCGTTCGAGCGCAACGGGTTCGAGGTCGTCGCCGCGCCGACCGCGTTCCGCACGCTCGACGGCGTCGATTTCGTCGACTTCCTGCCGTCGTCGCGCGCGCTGCACGACTCCGCGCTCGCGCTGCACGAGTGGCTGGGCGGCGCGTGGTACACGCTCCAGTACTGACCGGCTAACGAGCGAGCGCGAGATCGACGTCGCGCAGCTCGCCCTCGAGCGCATCGAGCTCGATCACCCGCTCGGTCTCCTCTCCGTTGTCGACCAGCGTCAACCGGACCTTGCCCGGCGGCACGACCAGCGTCGGCACCGCGTCGCGGCCGAACTCGGCCATCCCGACGAGCTGCGTGCCGCGCGTCGCGACGCAGCGACCGGTCAACGGCGGGTGCAGCAGTCGCAGTCGCGCGCCGGGGACCAGCGTCACGGTCGCGGGCGGCGCGTCGTCGCTCGGCGTCGCGACGACCGACTCGACGCCGATCCGTCCGTCGGCGGTGATCGCGACGACGTCCCACGTGTCGAGCGCGACGTTCTCGAGCGCGAGATCCTCGCCGCGCGCCTCCGTCCAACGTCCGAAGGCCTGCCCTTCGGCACCGCCGCGGCTCCACAGGACCTGCGCGGCACCGACGCCGGCGCCGCCGCGATCGACCAGGCGCGCGCGCAGCGAACCGCCGGCGTCCGCGCGCACCACGACGTCGTCCGCCGGCGCTTCGACGCGCACCGGCTCGCCGCGAGCGAAGGAACCGCGTCCGGCGACGAGCTCGTACGCGCCGGCGGGCAACGGTCCGAACTCGAACGTGCCGTCGCTCTTCACGTCGACCGCGAGCTGGATCGCGTGCGAGGCGGAGTGCAGGAACACGCGCTCGCCGCCGCCGCTCGGGCCGCCCGAGTCGCCGGCGGACGCTGAGCCGGACGGTTCGGGCTCGCGCGGCGCGCCGTCGCCGGCGACGACGCGTCCGCGCAACCAGATCCCGCGGTGGATCTGCAGCGACGCGCGCACCTGGCGATCGCCCGGCGCGACGTGGACGAGCGTCGCTCGCGGCGCGACGCGCTGGTCCGCAGCGACGCTCGCGCCCGGATCGCGCGGCACGAGCAACCAATCGCCCGGCGTCAGCTCCTCGAAGTCGGCGCGGCCGAGGTCGTCGGTGACCGCTTCGCGCGCGCCTCGCGCGACCCCCGAGCTGTCGGCGGGGAGCCGCTCGACGTAGAGGTCGTCCTCGCCGCTCGCGGGCACGAGCACGAGCGTGACGCCTTCGACGACTTCGCCGTCGGGCGTGTGCGCGTCGACCCGCACGCGCGCGCCGCTGCCGAGCTCGAGCGCGACCGCGCGCGTCTCACCGCTCTCGAGCGTCAACGGCGTCGGCGAGCGCTGGAAGACGAAATCTCCCTCGCGCGCGGCGATCCAGAGCTTCGCGCCCACCGGCAGGTCGCTGCGGACCGCGAGCTCGGACTCGTCGAACGTCGCGAACCAGAACTGCGAGCCGCGCCACGCGCCGCCCTCAAGCTCCGGGAACGCCGCGAGGTCGCCGGTCGCGACGCCGATGACGAGCTCCGCGCCCGGCGAACGGCTCGCGCCCTCCGCGCGCACTTCGAGGCGCGCACCGCGGGCGAGCGCGATCGTGCCGCCGGCCTCGGCGGCGAGCAGGCGCGCGTCGAGCTGGGCGAGCTTGCGCCCGTAGCCTTCGGCGTCGACGCGCACGACGCCGCCGCGCCACGGCGCGAACGGCAGCTCGAAGCGCCCGTCGGAGTCGGTCTCGGTCCGCGTGCAGACGAGGTCCGGCTCGGGCACCGCTTGCGCCGGCGTGCCGGTGCTGCCGACGACGATGATCGAGACGTCGGCGCCGGCGATCGGCGCGCCGCTCGCCTGCTCGATCACGCGTCCGCGGACGAGCGACGCGTCGGCGGAGCGCACGGTGATCTTGAGCTTGCGTTGCTCGCTCGGCCCGAGCGCGGGCACCTCGACGAACGTCGGGTTCTTGAACGCGCGGTGGCGCACCGCGAGCTCGAGCCCGACGCCGGACGGCAGGATGAAGCGTCCGCGGCCGTACGCGCCGGTCAGCACGCTCTCCTCGAGCGAGCCTTGCGTCCCTTGGGTCGGCTCGGAGGGCTGCGCGCGGTCGCCGCGGCGCCGCACGGCGACCTGGGCGCGCGCGACGGGCGCACCATCCTCCTCGGTCAGCACGATCACCTCGAGCAATGCCTTCGGCCCGTCCGCGATCGACGGCGCGGCGCCGGAGCTCGTTTGCGCCGCGGGCGCGGCGCCCTGCGCCGCCTGGGCGTCGGCCGGGCGCGCGCTCGGCTTCGGGGCCGGCGCGGACGGGGAGGCCTTCGCCTCGGGCGTAGCCGGCGATTGCGCGCCGGCGCGCAGCCGCGCGGCGGGCTCGGGCTGCTTCCACGCGACCAAGCCGCCGAGCGCGAGCACGGCGACGACCACGACGACGGCGAGCTTCTGCAACGCGGGGGACCTCCGGCGCCAGCGTAACGCGCCGGCGGCCGACTTGCCCGGCCCGCCCGAGCGC
>JADLBP010000182.1 GCA_020847695.1 Planctomycetota bacterium | reverse complement strand
TCGAACTCGCCGCGCGCCTCTCTGGGTCCGATCCTGGGGTCATTCCTTGCGCAGGAAGTCGACCAGGTCCTTCTCGAGTTCCGGCAGCCCGTAGTCGTTGACGGTCAGGCAGCGGTAGATCATCCGAGCGAGCGGCTCGGGCGTGTTCGGGTTCAGATCCTTCGGCGGCGGGTAGCTGAGGAAGTAGGAGAGCGACAACCGCTCGACCTCGCCGCCTTGTTCGCGGCCCGCGTAGTTCCAAGGCACTTCGTCGAACGGCAGCACGCCGGTCAGGATCTCGTAGAGCATGATGCCGATGCCCATCACGTCCGCTTTCGCGTCGCGCAGGAGCAGCGGGTTGTAGTGCGGCGTCGTCGTGATCACGCCGCGCTCGTGCGCGCGCATCGCGGGATCGACGAGCACGACCGAGCCCGACGGCTTGACGATGATGTTCTCGGGCTTGAGGTCGCCGTGGTACGCGAGCTCGCCGGCGCGTTGCATCTTCTGCAGTGCGCGCACGATCGTCAGGAACCAGTTGAGGCGGATCCCTTCGAGCGCCCGGATCTTCTCGCGCAGCGTCTTGCCGCGGACGTAGTCGAGCGCGACGACCGTGCGGCCGTCGTGCTTGAACACTTCGCGCACGCCGACGAGGTTCGGGTGCCGGGCGCTGGCGAGCAGCTCGCCTTCCGCGCGCACCATGAAGTCGATCTCGTGCGCGTCGAGGAAGTCGACCTTCGCGCCTTCCTTGCGGAAGAACACGGCCTCGGCGGGCGTCTCGTCGGGGCTGATCCCTTCGGGCTTGCGCTCGTTGGTGATCTCGAGGAAGCGCGTGACGTAGCGACCGCCGCCGGCGACGTCGCCGATCTTCAGCGCGACCTTCTCGCCGCGGGAATCTTCGGCGAGATAGACGAGCGCGAAACCACCGCGCGCGATGAACTCCTGGACCGTGTAGGTGCCGAGGCGTTCGCCTGCTTCGAGCTTGATCATGAGGACGACTCGCAGAGAGGATGGCGGGAGGACTTTGGGAGCGCCTGCCGCTCCGTGGAGGCATCCTTCGGCCGCCTCTGCGGATCAACTTCAATGACAGTCGCGCACTGCTCGCGGATGGGTCGTTTCCCGCACGCGGGCCGAGCTCTGGTCCGGGCCCGAATGGCCCTCAAGTCGCGGTTTTGCCGCTACTTCCGCGCGGATGCGGGCACGACGCGCAGCGCATCGAGCGGCACTTCCACGAGCTCGCAATCGACCCCGCCGCCGAGGATCTTGCGCGCGCCTTCGAGCACGGTGCCCGAGCCGACCAGGCGCGCCTCGCGCTGGTGTGGGCTGAACTTCCACGCGCGGCCGAGCCCGTCGAGCGAGCCGAGCTCCTGCTGGAAGGTATTTCTGACGCTGAAGTAGTGCTTCGACGGATCGTCGGGCGCGAGCGGATCCGCGTAGAGCACGACCGCGCCGATGCGCTTGCCGCCGTCGACGACGTTCCAGGCGCGCTGCGGCAGCAGCTTCTCGATCTGGTGCAGCGCCGAGCCCGCCGGTTCCTCGGTGGTCTCGGTACGGCAAGCGGAAAGGGCGACGAGCGACGTCAGGGCCAGGGTGAGGAGCTTCATGCGCGTGGATCCCTCCGAACGAGGAGCACCAGGAGCATGACGAGCGTCGCGCCGCCGATCCAGAGTCCGACGCGCGTCGAGGCGGGCTCGTAGCGCAACTCGACGTGCCACTGGCCCCAGTCGAGCCACACGCCGCGCAGCGCGTGGTCGACGCGCTCGACCGGGATCGGCACGCCGTTGGCGGTCGCGCGCCAACCCGGCGCCCACGCGGCGGGCACGACGACCAAGCGCTTCGACGTCACGGTCGCGTCGAACGCGAGGGAGCGGACGTTGTACGCGCGCAGCGCGAGCGAGTCCTCTTGGATCAACACGTCCTCGAAGAGCTGCACGAACTGCGGGAGCTCTTCCGGCGGCGCGCGCTCGACCAAGGCGGTGCGCGGATCGAAGTCGGGGCTCGTGAGACGCGCGACGCGCTCGGCGGAGTCCTCGACGAGCTCGACTCGATCGGCGAAGAACACCGGCGGCAGTGCGCGCGGATTCTCGTAGACCTTGCACGGGCCGTCGAAGACGAGGCGGAAGGGCTCGCCGAGCTCGCCTCTCGCGAGCAGGTAGCGCACGCCGAGCAAGTCGCCGAGCGGCAGCGGTCGATCGAACCAGCGGATCTCCTGCGCGAGCAGGGCGCCGCGCGGATCGCTGGAGAGCTTGGAGACGAGCTCGGTCATGCGCGCGAGCTCCAGCGAGTCGTACCCGGTCAGCAGCGGCAAGTCGTAGAAGAGGTTCGCGTTCGCGATCAGCGGATGGCCGTCGACGGCGAGGATCCGGAACGGCGGCTCGGTGCGTTGCTTCTCGAGCAGGAAGTCGGAGAGCGGCGTGCGCGGAGCCGCGAGCGACGCGTCGACCGCGGGGTTGTAGCCTCGGCCGAACGCGCAGAGCTCCAACGCGACCAACGCGAACACGCCGACGGTCGCGAAGGTGCGCCGCGCGCCCGCGAGGCGGTCGAGCACCGCTTGCAAGCCGAACGCGCCGAGCACCGCGAGCGCGAGCGCGACGAAGAGCGAGAAGCGCATCAGCTTCGACGCCGAGAGCAGAGGCACCGCGCGCAGCGCGTCGTAGATCGGCGGGAGCTGGTAGGCGGCGCACGCCGCGAACGCGAGCAGCCCGACGAAGAACCAGCGCGCTCGTCCCTTGCCGATCAGCACGCCGACCAGCGCGAACGCGAGCATCACCGCGCCGACGTAGCCGCCGACGAGCTCGCTGTAGTTCAAGTGCGCGCCGAGCGGGCCGTGGTAGTCGTGCGTCTGCGGCGCTCCGAAGATGCGCGGCGTCACGAGCATCGCGAGCCCCTTCCACGCGCCGTCGCGGGCGACGAGGTCGGCGCTCGCGTTGGCGCTCAGCCCCTGCGAGTCTCGCAGGTACTCGACGAACGGCAAGAGTTGCGGCGCGGCGAGCGCGGCGCCGAGCAGCCCGCCCGCCGCCAGCGCGATCAGACCTCGGCGGCGCGGCGCTCCTGCGGCGCGGCGCAGCAGCGCGTACGCGGCGACCACCAGCGCGAGATGCGCCGACGTCTGCGCGTGGCCCGCGCAGAATTGCAGGCCGACCGCGAGCGCGAAGAGCGCGGTATTGCGCGCGCTCGGTCGCTCGAGGCATCGTTCGACGCACCACAAGAGCAACGGTGCGAACAACGCGACGTTGGTCTGATTGTGGCCGAGCCACACGACCTGGAAGCCGCACAGCATGAACGCGAGCGCGCCGACGCTCGCCGCGCCCACGGAAAGTCCGAGTCGACGCAACAAGAGCAACGTGAACGTGCCCGCGAGCACCAACTTGAGCCACGCGACGCCGACGAAGAACCACGGGCTCTCGGTCGCGAAGTAGATCCAATTCGGCGGCCACCAAAGGCCGAGTTGGTACGCGCCGCCGATCGGTTGGCCGCCGTAGTTGCGCGAGTTCCAGAGCGGCAGCTCGCCCGCGCGCAGTCGCTCGGCCGCGAAATGCAGCCACGGCGCGATCACGATCGCTTGGTCGAGCAGGATCGGATTCGCGGGCTCGATCGGCGCGGCCGGCGCGCTCCGCCACGGCTCGAACTCGTAGAGCGTGTCGAGCGGCAGCAGCACCTTGCCCGGAACGAGCCCGTCGCGCAGGAAGATCCCGGCGACCAGCACGAGCGCCACGATCGGCCAGAGGAGCGAAACGCGCGCGGCAGATCGGCTCGGGCTCGTTTGCATGCGCGGACGTCGGAACGCGCGGTCAGGCTAGCGCCGCGCCGGGTCGCGGACCACAATGGCGGCCCGCCATGATCCAACCGCTCGACGACCACGCGCTCCAAAGTTTCCGCAAGGCCGGCCGCATCGCCTCCGAGTGTCGCGAGTGGGCGCGCGCCAACATCCGCCCCGGCGTCGAGATGCGTTGGCTGCTCGAAACCGTCGAGCAGATGATCCGCGAGCGCGGTGGCCAGCCGGGTTTCCCCGCGCAGTCGAGCCGCAACCACATCGCGGCGCACTACTGCACGAACTTGACCGATCCGCTGCGCTACGAGGAAGGCGACGTGGTCAAGGTCGACTTCGGCGTGCACGTCGACGGCTACGTCGCGGACACCGCGGCGACCGTCGATCTGTCGAGCGATGGTCGGTGGAAGAAGCTCGTGCAAGCCTCGAGCGACGCGCTCGCCGCCGCGATCGCCGCCGTCGGCGATGGCGTGTCGGTCGGCGACATCGGCGCCGCGATCGAGCGCACGATCATGAGCCACGGTTATCAACCGGTGCGCAACCTGACCGGCCACGGCCTCGGCCGATGGAAGGTGCACACGCCTCCGCAGATCCCCAACCAAGCCGAGCGCACCAATCATCGCCTGCGCACGGGCATGGTCTTCGCGATCGAGCCGTTCGCCTGCACCGGGCGCGGCTACATCACGGAGAAGGGCAAGGCCGAGGTGTTCATGATGGTGCGCCCGCCGATGAAGGCGAAGGGCCTCGATCGCGACATGCTGAAGGACATCGAAGCGTGGCGCGGCCTGCCGATCGCGCGGCGGTACTTCACGCACCGCGATCCGGCGGTGGTCGACGAGACGCTGATGAAGCTCGCGAAGCAGGGCTCGCTGATGCGCTACCCGCCGCTCGTCGAGGAAGAGGGCGTGATGGTCGCCCAGACCGAGCACTCGATCTACCTCGGCCCCGACGGCGTAGAGATCCTGACCGCGTGACCGCACGCCTGACCGCGCCGCTGACGGCTCGCCTGACTGCTCGGCAGTCGACCGACGCGCGGCGGGCCAACGTCCAGCCGCGCGTTCGGTCTCCACCGCGTCATCCTGAGCGATCCGTGCGAAGCACGGAGCCGGCGATCAGCGCGCCGCGCGTCGACGTTGCGCCACGTCCTGCGCCGACGCGCGTCGCGCCTGCGTCAGGGCGCCAACGTCCATTGGACCGCGTCGGTCAGGCCGATGTTGTTCGGCGGGAGGAAGCCCGAATCGCGGTACCAGAATTGGCCATAGAGCGTGTCGCCCGCGACGACGCTCTCGGAGGCCATGTAGGCCTGCGAGAAGTGGAACCAAAACGACCCGGTGCAGCCGAGGTTGCCGCCCGAGCTCTGGATCGGCGTGCGGACCAACGGCGGTTGCACGCACAACGTGCCGCCGCCGAACGGCAGCGCGGTGGGCGTGTGTCCCCAGAAGAACAGGCCGTTCTTCTGAGCCAGCACGTTGTGCCCACCCAAGAAGAACGAGTCGTACCCGCTGACGAGCGCTTGCCCCATCGCCGCGATCCGCGGCGCGCAGCCCGCGCTGTTGACCTTGGTCGTGCAGTAGTTCGCGGGCGAGGCGCCGACGTAACCGAGGTCGCGCACGTGCACGTCGTTCGCGACGTTGATGTCTCCCGGGACGACCTCGCCGAAAGTCCAGAACGCGACGCACCGACCGTCGGCGCTCACGTCACCTAGGCTGGAGTGCTCGTTCGATTGCTCTCCGAGCGGGCCGACGCTCGCACGCTGCGTGGTCGCGGTCAGGCGATCGCGCAGGAAGATGTCCATGGAGCCGTTGGTGTCGCCGGCGACGAGATTGGACGCGAAGCTCTCGAACGCGATCCAGCGCCCGTCGGCGCTGATCACGGATTGCTGGGCGCCCTGATGACCGAGCGCACCGCTCGCCGCCAGGCTGACGATCTCGGTCGTGCCGAGCACGCGATCCCTCAGGAAGACGTCGACCGCGGCATTGTTGTCGCCCGCGGCGAGATTGGTCGCGCTGGACTGGAAGGTCACGTAACGGCCGTCGAACGAGAGGTCACCGGGGAGACTCGGTAGGTCGCCGAGCGCACCGCCGCTCGACACGCTCGCGATCTCGAGCGTGCCGGTGAGCAAGTCGCGAACGAGCACGTCGTAGGCGGAGTTGGAGTCGCCGACGACGAGGTCGTCCCAACCCGCGAACGCCACGAAGCGCCCGTCGCCGGAGAGCACTGCGTACTGGGATGCCACGAGCGACTGAGCACCGAAGGTGCTGACCGAGATGCGCTGGGTCGTACCGGCCGTGCGGTCGCGGAGGAAGACGTCCGCGATTCCGTTGGTGTCGCCCGCGACGAGGTTCGATGCGTAGCTCGTGAAAGCGATCCTGCTGCCATCGTCGGACATCGTCGCGTCCACGGACAAGTCGTTGCCTTGGGCTCCGGTCGAGCTCAGGGACACGAGTTCGGTCGTGCCGCTCAGGCGATCGCGCAGGAACACGTCGCTCGAGCTGTTGGCGTCACCCGCGACGAGGTTCGCCGAGCCCGAGACGAAGACGACGAAACGCGCGTCGGCCGACATCTCGACTTCGGCGAAGACGCCGAGGCTGGCGGAGCCGCCGCTCGTCGAGACGCTGATGTGGTCGACCGCGCCGTTCTGGCGATCACGGACGAACACATCGTTGAAGTAGCCGTTGGTGTCGTTTGGAACCAGATTCGACGCGGCGCTGGTGAATGCAACGTACCGGCCGTCTGCAGACAGGCGCACGGGACCGCTGGATCGGTTGCCGATGAGTCCCTGCGCGTTCGCACTCTCGATCGTCGTCGTCTGGGCTGACGCCTGGCCGGCGATGAGTGCGAGGAAAGCTAGCGAGCGGATCGAGCGGATTGATCGAGGGCGCATGGGGAAGCTCCTGTGGAGGTTCATGTGGGAGTTGACGCGTGCTCCGCGAGGTGCGGCGGACGCCAGCCTACATGCCCATCGACGCGCGCTGGGTTCGCTCAGGGCGAGAATCCGGAGGCGTGGAGTCCGATCGAGCGTGATCGCGCGTCGCGAGGCTGAAACGCTCGCCCGCATCGACTCCGCTCGGCAACCCCGCTCGGGCGCTCGACCCTTTCTGCGGGTTGCTCGCGGATAGACCCCGACGAGGTCATCGCGGCGCGCGCGGTGTCGATCGTCGGCTAGGCGCGGACCGCCTTGCGTTCCGCCAGCCATCGCGGGTCCGAGCACCGGACGGCGAGCGGTCCGGGCGCGCGCTGACGGCGAGTGTGGCGCGGTGGTGGTGAGCACCGAGCCCGGCGCGCATCCCGAACTCGGCGTGGCGCGCGAGAACCGCGCTCATGCCGCTCGGCACCGCGTCGCGTCGCCCGCGCGTCCCATCCCGCAGGGAGGAGACGGGCCCGCGCGGCGCGTGCCGAGCGGGCCCGATGAAGTTCACAGCGCGTCGTGCGCGCCGATCACGGGCAGACGATGTAGTCCATCCCCGACGACAGCAGCGAGCCGAAGGTGCCGGCCGAATCACGGCCCCAGAACTGGCAGCGGATCTGCGTGCCCGGCACCGAGAGCGACGCCGACGGGTTGCCGCCGATGAAGCCCGCGCGGAAGAGGTTCATGTCGATCGCGAGCGTGCCGTTGCATTGGCCCGGCGTGCCGGTCGTCTCGGGCACCGGAACGGTGCGCTTGACGCCGTTCAAGCAGAGCCTGCCGCCGAGGAACGGAACGTTCGCCGGACCGGCGTCGGTGTAGATCAGGAGTCCGATCTGGCCGCCCGAGGTGTTGGACGCGCTGACGATGAAACCGCCGGTCGCGCTCGCGCTCGGCGTGCCCGCCATCGTCAGCATCGGCAGCGTGCCGCACGAGTTGACCTTCGCGCCGCAGTAGTTGCCGTTCGCCAACGCCGCTTGCACCGCGTTGACCGCGCGCACGCGGCCGGAGCCGAACTGCTTGTCCTTGCCCGGCAGGCCGAGGTCGAGCGACGTCGATTCGAGGATCGCGCGCACTCCGAAGTGGTCGAGCGTCGGATCCGCTTCGAGGATCAGCGCCGCGAGTCCGGCGACGTGCGGCGTCGCCATCGAGGTGCCGTCGAGGTTCATGTAGCTGCTGCAGAGCGAGTGCGAGGTCGTCGCGACGCCCGGAGCGGACACGTCGGGCTTCATCAGGCCCGGGGGGAACGGGAAGTCGTTGTACGGCGCGACGGTCGACCACGAGACCGGACCGCACGACGAGAAGCCGGCGATCGCATCCGAGCAGTCGACCGCGCCGACCGCGATCACGTTCGGAACGTCGCCCGGCGTGCGCACGTTGTCGATCCCGGCGCCGCAGCCTTCGTTGCCGGAGGCGTACACGACGACCACGCCCGCCGCGATCGAGTTATCGCAGACCTGGCGCCAGGTCGCGCGGTTCGGGTTGAAGCTGTGCGGCCAGCCGAGGCTGGCGGAGAAGACGTCGGCGCCGTTGGCGACCGCGTACTGCATCGAGCTCCACACGCTCTGCTCGCCGGTGGAGAGGCTGTTCACGAACTTGAGCATCATGATGCGCGCGTCGGGAGCGACGCCGCATTGGATGCCGCCCGTGCCATCGCCGGCGATCGTGCCGGAGGTGTGGGACCCGTGACCGTTGTTGTCGGAGTTGTTGGCGTTGTTGCCTTCGAAGTTCCAACCGGTGACGTCGTCGACGAAGCCGTTCGCATCGTCGTCGATGCCGTTGCCGGGCACTTCGCCGGCGTTCTTCCAGATCTGACCCGCGATGTCGGGGTGGGTCGCGCACACGCCGGTGTCGCAGACGGCGACGACGACGCTGCGGCCGGTGACGCCGAGCTGGCTCCACGTCTGGGGCGCACCGATCAGGTTGAGGCCGCACGTCGGCGTGCCCGCAGTCGCCTGCGCGGTCGGCATGGTGAGCAACACGTCCTCCGCCTTGCGGGGCGGATCGTAGTGGACGTAGGAGACGTCGGAGCGCGCGGCGATGCGCTGGATCACCGCCGGCGAGAGCTGCGCGGAGACCACGTTCGCGATCCACAGCGACCGGACTTCGCCGCCGACGCCGCCGGTGGCGCGTTCGGCTTCGAGCATCGCGAGCAGGCCGGGCTGCGTCGCTTCGGCCATCCCGCGCAGGATCGCGATCACTTCCGCGCGACGCGAGCTCTTGTCCTGGTTCGCCGCCACCGCCTTCAGTTGCGCGGCGGGAACCTGATCGCGGAGCACGATGTCGACGGGGATCAGCTCGCCGGCCTGCGCCGACGCGAGGCGCTCGAGCAGGCCGCCCTGGAGCTTCGAATCGAGCACCTGGGCTTCGGTCACCTGTTGGGACGCGAGGATCGGCGCGGTCGTCACGACGGAGCCGGACGCAAGGAGTAACGCTGTGATCATGGTGATGCTGGGGTGCGGGCTCGGCGACGAGCGACGCAATCGAGATGGGTGGCGAGGTAGTGGGAACCGGACGCAGGACGCGCACGGCCCGCGAATTTTCCCTGAGGCTAGCCGAGCTCCCGCGGAAGCGCAGCGAGCGGGTTCCGGGGGCGAGCGGATTTCCGGGCCCCGACGCAGGCAAGCGGGGGCGCACCGGCGCGGCGACGGGGGCCGCGAGAGGTGAGCTCGTTCCGATCTCGCGCCTGGCGCGTGCCGAGCTGCGAGCCGAGGCCGCGGCGTCCGAGCGCGCGCTCGGTGCCTTCCGATTGCACGCATGAACGACCGGCGGGGTTCCGACGCGCATGCGACGCGTCGCGGCGTCCGAGGGCGCGCGCGGAACGGCTCGGACGCGAGGTTCCGAGATCGTTGGACCGCTGCACGGCTCTCGCGCGATCCTGGATCCACAGGAGGAAGATCCCATGGGCTCGCATATCACGTCGATCCTGACCGCTGTCGGTGCCTGCGTTGGCTTCGCTTCCGCGCCCGCGAACGCGCAAGCGCTGCTGGCGGAGATCCCCAACCCGACGCCGAACGTCAAGCGGTTCGGTCACTCGATCGATCGCGTCGGCGACATCGACCACGACGGCATCGAGGACTTCGCCGTCGGTGCGCCCGGCCTGTACCCGCCCGACAACGATTCGGGGCGCGTGCACGTGTTCGCCGGCGGGACGGGCGCGCTGATCTGGTCGATCCAACCGCCCGCGTTGCACGGTCATTTCGGTTGGGCGGTGTCGGGAGCGGGCGATGTCGACGCCGACGGCTGGGACGACATCGTGATCGGTGCGCCGCGCTCCGGAGTCAACTCCGAGGGCCGCGTCTACGTGTTCTCCGGCCAGACGCACGCGTTGCTGCACGTCGACACGGGCACGCCGTTCGCCTACTTCGGCTACGCCGTGGACGGCCTCGGCGACGTCGACCTCGACGGTCACGACGACTGGATCGCCGGCACGCAGATCGGCAATCAGACGACGTACACCGGGTATGCGCGCGTCTACTCCGGCGCGACCGGCAACGTGCTCTACACCTACGCCGGGACCGTCACGGACGACAACCTCGGCCGAGCCGTCGCTCGCGCCGGAGACGTCGATCTCGATGGGCACGCGGACTTCCTGATCGGCTCGTACGGGCGCTTCGTTCGACTGCACTCCGGAGCGACGGGCGGGTTGCTGCGCGAGCTCCTTCCACCGTCACCCGCCTACGTGCACTTCGGGAGCGTGCTCGCCGGTGGCTTCGACGTCGAT
>JADLBP010000181.1 GCA_020847695.1 Planctomycetota bacterium | reverse complement strand
GCGTCCGTTGGTCTGGCACGAGACGGTGACGCCGTGCACGACCGACGCGTCGCGCGGCGGATCCCCGGGCGCGGGCTCGTGCCGAGCGAGGACCGAGCACACGCACGCCAAGACGAAGCGCCACATCCCCGACAGGCTAGCTTTCGGCGCCGAGGACCGCCTCACCCCGACCTGCGGGCGTGGATCCGCGCTGGCGTCGCCTCCGCGGTCCAGCAGGGCGCGGGAAGCCAGCGCCCGTAGCGGTCGCCGAGCGCGGCGTCCTCGGCGACGCCGAGCACTTGCCCGCTCGAACTGCACGGCGCGGCCCGCTTCCAGCCCGCCCCGTCGAACGCGCGAGCCCCGGTCGGTTCGGCCGCCGATACCCCGACCTCGCGTCGGACCGGCGCAGCGGGACCCCGTCCGCTCAGGCCTCGGTCGAGCGCACGCGCGCGAGCGCGAACTCGATCACTTCGACGAGCTGCGCCTGGACGACCGGCTTGCCGACGAATGCATCCATCCCGGCCTGAAGGCAACGCTCTCGATCGCCTTCCATCGTGTTCGCGGTCAGGGCGACGATCGGCGTGTGACCGGTCTCGCTCTGGCGGATCCGGCGAGTCGCCTCGAAGCCGTCCATCAGCGGCATGCTGACGTCCATCAGGATCAGGTCGAACGACTGCTGGCTCGCGGACTCCACCGCCTCGGCGCCGTTGACCGCGAGCGTCACCTCGTGTCCGAGCTTGGTCAGCATCCGCATCGCCAAGCGCTGGTTGACGACGTTGTCCTCGACCAACAGGATTCGCGCGGTGTTCGCGCGCGGACCGGGCGCGGCGCTCGCGGGCGCGGAATCGGGTGATGGAGCCGGCGCTCCCGACGACGACGTGACGCGAGTCGGCAGCGGCGCGGGCGGCGCGACCGGGAGGCGCACGAAGGCCGTCTTCGACAGCGTCAGCACGAACGGCGCGAGCGTCGCCGGGCCGGCGCCGTCGGTCGCCTCGGGCGCGATCGACGGACTGGAGCAGACGTCCGCGGCGAACGTGAACCAGAAGACGGTGCCTCGCGGGGCGTTGCGGCGGAAGCCGATCTCACCGCCCATCAGCGTCGCGAGGTGCTTCGAGATCGCCAAGCCGAGCCCCGTGCCTCCGAACCTGCGCGCGGTCGAGTTGTCGGCCTGCGTGAACGGCTGGAACAGCTTCTCGTGCGCGTCGTCCGGCAGCCCGATGCCCGTGTCGGCGACCGAGACGCGCAGCCACGCGCGGCGCCTCTCGAGCCGGTCGAGCTCGATCGTGAAGGACACGCCGCCCGACGGCGTGAACTTGACGGCGTTGGTCAACAGGTTCAGCGCGACTTGGCGCAGACGGTACGGATCGGCGAGCACGGCTCTCGGCACCTGCGCGTCGACCGTGCACTCGAACGCCAGCGCCTTGCGGCCCGCTTCGACGCCGAGGATCTGGAAGAGCTCTCGCGCCATGACGCGCAGGTCGACCGGGACGTGCTCGAGCGTCACCCGTTGCGCGCTCATCTTCGAGAAGTCGAGGATGTCGTTGACGATCACCTTCAGGCCCTCGCCCGAGCTCGCGACCGCCTCGACGTACTCGCGTTGCTCGGCGTCCAGCGGGGTTTCGAGCAGGAGCTGCGTCATCCCGATCACCGCGTTCAACGGGGTGCGGACTTCATGGCTCATCGTCGCCAGGAACTCGCCCTTCACCTCCAACGCGCGTCGGAGCTCCGCGAGCGCGGCGTCCTTCTCCTCGTGCGCAAGCGTCAGCTCGCGGTTCCTCGCGCGAATCTCGCTGTACGAGTCGCTCAGGTTGACGCGCATGCGCTCGAGCGTCGTCGCCAAGCGCCCGAGCTCATCGCGCTGAGCGAGCCGGATCGGCGTATCGAGATCGCCGCTGCCGAGCCGAGCGGCCTGCGCGTCGAGCGAGGAAAGCGGCCGCATCACGGTCCGGCGCAGCACCGCCCACAGCAGCACCGAGAACACCGCGAACGCGAGCCCCGCCTGCAGCACCAGCGTCTTCGCGCGCTCGACCCTGAGTTGCATCAGCGGTCGCGTCGACAGGCCGAGGATCATCCGCCCGAGGCGCTTCGACTCTCCCGCGGCGGAGGCGCTCGCCTCGAGCGCGATCTCGGCGTCGTAGCGGTTGACCAGCCCTTCCTGCGCTTCCGCGGTCGCGTCGGGCCGGTGCGCTTCGCGCACCAGCGAACCCGCGGCGTCCTCGACGCGGACGTACACGATGTCGGGATCCTCGCGCAGGATGCCCGCGACCATCGTCTCGACCAGCGGATAGTCGTGACCGAGCAGGAGCTCGACGCACGAGCTCGCGCCGAGCCGCGCGAGGGCGTTGCCGCGCGCATCGAGCTGCGCGCCGAGGAGCTGTTGTTCGTTGCGAACCGTGTGCAGCCCCTGCAGCACCAACGACACGCACACCAACGCCAGGGCGGCGCTGATGACCTTGACCCCGACCCGTTGGAACAGGCCGAGTTCTTGCGCCGGTTCAGCCGCCACGTTTGCGTTCGAACCCGGCTGCCGTCTTCATCGCCTCGCGAACGAACTGGTAGTCACCGTCGGTGGCGGCGGTGAAGCCGGAGATCTTCAGGTCGGTGAAGAGCTGCGGATCCTCGAGCTCGAACAAGCTCTGCTGGATCGCTGCGAACACCGCCGGATCGAGGCCCTGTCGGGCGATCACCGGCTTGGTCACGTTGTCGAACGTCAGGATCACGCGCAGCGTGTTCTTGGCGTTGGCCTTCTCGAACGTCGAGATCTTGACGGCGCCTGCGTCGAAGTCGCCGTGCTCCACGGCGGCGGCGACCTGGTCGTGGCGTTCGAGGTAGGTCGCGCTCGACAGATCGGTCGCGTGCAGCCCGGCCTTGACCATCTCCGCCTGCACGAGCCAGCGGCCGATCGTCGAGTTCGGATCGCCGAACGCGAAGCTGCGTCCGGAGAGGTCGGCGAGCGAACGGATGTCGCTCTCGGCGCGCACGATCACGACGCCCGGGACTCGCTTCTTCCCGCGCTCGTGCTCCATCGCGAGCAGCTGCACGCCCGGGTTGCGCTCTTTCGCGGTGACGTACGACGCGGGTCCGAAGTGGACGAAGTCGACCCGTCCCTTGCACAGCGCCTCGATCCCGTCCTCGTAGCTCGGGAAGATCGAGAGCTGGATGTCGACCGGGGCCCCGAGCCGCGTCTCGACGCGCTGTTGCAGCGCATCGAGCAACGGCGTGAAGCTGCGGTACATCACCGTGGCCTTGTCCGTCTGGTACACGCCGAACGAGAGGTGCACGGTCGGCTTCTGCGGCTCGCCGCGAGAGGCGGACGGCGACGGAGCAGCGGTCGGTGCCTGGCAGACGACCAGCGCGACTCCGAGCAGGGAGAGGAGGCTCATGATGGGGGTTCCGGCGGGGGGCGGGACGTGGGTGAAAGGTCCGGAGACCTCCCCCGTCGGCTGCGAGAGCGCACCCGCTTGAGCGCGACCTCCGACCAAGAGCCACCATCGGCCCCGTCCGAAAGTCGGGAACGGTCTTCGATCAGGGCGAGATCAAGAAATCGCAAAAAGACGCCCTTTCCGGGGTGAGCGCTGCGGAAGCCTTCCCTGGCCGGAGGTGCGCGCCGGGCGATGCCCGCGCCCGCGCAGCGCCGCCGGCGCGCGCTTTTTGGCGTTCCGCTCTCCCCGTGCCCTGCCGCGACCGCGAGCTCCCCCATGGAACGAAGCCCTTTCCACCGTCCTTTCCTCCCCCGGGCCCGTGCCTCCGTCGAGCGGAACGCCCCCGCTCCGCTCGGAACGGCCGTGATGCTCGCCTTCGTGCTCACCGGCACCGCGTGGGCGATCCCGTCGCCGGACGTCGTCGTCAACGTGCTCGCGAGCTCGACCCAGGTGCTCGGGCTGGTCAGCTTGGTGTTCGGTCGCTGGTTCTTGAACCGCCGTCGGAGCGTCGGGCGCGCCGCGAATGGCCCGGCTCAACGGATCGCGCTGGGAGTGGTCACCGGGCTCTTCGTCGCGTCCGCCGTCGGTTGGTGGCTCTACCACGCGCAGGTGCAGGACGAGCGACTGGCACGCCTGCAGATCAACATCAACCGCGACTCGCGGGAGGAGGGCAAGCAGATCGTCGACGTCTCGCTGAAGGAGCTGCCTTTCAGCGAGCAGTTGAAACGGACCGACGTCCTCCACACCGACGAGCTGCAGCGTCGGATCGAGCGCGGTGAGTCGCTGCAGCTCCTCGACGTGCGTGAAACCGAGGAGTACGAGGTCGGCGCGATCGCGGGCGCACGGCATGCGCGCTTTCCCGACGTGCTCGCCGCGCCGGAACGGTACCTCGACAAGCGCCAACCGGTGCTGCTGCTCTGCGCCAACGGCAACCGCAGCTCCGAGCTCGCCGAGCACTTCGCCGGGCTCGGCTACGAGTCCAGGTTCCTGGTCGGCGGCTACGAGAAATGGGTCGCCGAGGACCGACCGCTCGGCCTGAACTCGGACGGCGAGCGCACCGAGCTGCGCGCGCTCCCCGACTACCCGAACAAGCACGAGCTCCTCGACACCGCCGACGTGCTCGACCTGCAGGCGAGCCGCGAGCTGCTGATCGTCGACGTGCGCTACCCCGGCGACTTCGAGGCGAACCACCTGCCGGGCGCCGTCAACGTGCCGATGCGCAAGCTGACGACGCCCGAGCTCGACGCCGCGCTCGCGGCGCTGCCGAAGCGGCCGGTGGTCGTCGCGTGTTACGACCGGCGCAGCTCGTTCTTCGGCCTCGTGCTCGGGCTCCGACTCCATCGGATGGGCTACGAGTACCTCGGCCGATACACGACGCCGGAGAGCTACACGGCGCCGGGCAAGGACAAGCCGCACGTCGCGGCGTGGAAGCGTGCGCACGCTCCGAAGAGCTTGTTGACGCTCGCCGCCGAGCCGCTCGAGGGCTCGTTGACGTGGCTGAGCGAGCGTTTCGGCTCGTTGGCGCTCGCGATCGTCGCCCTGGTGCTCGCGCTCCGGCTCGCGCTCGCGCCGTGGACGGCGAAGGCCGAACGCGATCGCCGGGTGCAAGCGGAGCTCGCGCCGCGGCTCTCCGCGTTGAAGGTGCGGTTCGGCGACGATCGCGCCGGCTGCGCGCGCGCCTCCGCTCGCTTGCAGCGCGAGCACGGCCAGAGCCCGATGCTCAACTTCTTCACCACGATCGTGCAGGTCGTGGTGTTCACGCTGTTCTTCACGGTCGTCAACCGCGTCGCGGAGACGAGCACCGAGCCGTTCGCGTGGGTCGAGAGCCTCGGCGCGCCCGACGCATCTGGCGTGCTGCCGGTGTCGGTCGCGTTGCTGGGCGCGGCGTTGGTCGCGTTCGTCAGCCCGCGCCGGATCGCGCGCTGGCTCGCGCCGTTGGTCGGCGTCGCGCTCGGCGCGTTGGTGTGGCAACTGAACGCCGCCGCGAACCTGTATCTCGCGCTGAGCCTCGTCTTCGTGCTCGTGCAGAACCTCTGCGTGATGGTCTGGTTCGCTCGCCGGAGCTCGGAGCCGCGCGTCGGCTCGTACGCGGGCCGCGTGGTCGTGCCGCTCGAGCACGCCCACCGCGTCTCGGGATGCGGGAACAAGGCGGCGCGCCTCGGGACGATGCTCGCGGCCGGCCTGCCGGTCCCGCGCGGCTTCGTCGTGCGAATGGAAGCGCTCGAGGCGCGCGCGGAGGACGGGAGCTTCCGTCCCGAGCACCGCGCCGAGATCGAAGCCGCCCACCGCGCGCTCCAGAGCCCGTTGGTCGCCGTGCGCAGCTCGGGGATCAACGAGGACGGCGCGGACCGCAGCTTCGCCGGCGTGTTCGAGTCCGAGCTCGAGGTCAGCGCCGAGCGGCTCTTCGACGCCCTGACGTCGGTCGCCGACTCGCTCGCGTCGGCGCGCACCCACGCGTACTCCGGCAGCGCGCGCGAGCCGGGCGCGATCGTCGTGCAGGCGATGGTGCCCGCACGCTACGCGGGCGTGCTGTTCACCGAGCACCCCGCGGACTCCGGCGCGGCGGCGATCGAGCTGGTCGACGGACTCGGCGATGCGCTGGTCTCCGGCCGCGCGAAGCCCCGCACGCTGAAGTTGGGCCGCGTCTCCGGCCGCGTGCTCGAGGGCGGGCCCGCGCCGCTCGACTGCGCGCCGCTCTTCGAGCTCGGCCGCAAGGTCGAGACGCTGTTCGGTCGGCCGCAGGACATCGAATGGGCGTGGACCGAGGCCGGCTTCGCGTTGCTGCAAGCCCGCGACGTCACGCGGCTCTCCCGCCACGGCGAGACCGAGCTCGCGCTCCGCCAACGCGAGCGCGCCCGGCTGCTCGAGCTCGCGCGCGGCGCTTCCTCGGAAGAGGTCGTCTTCGCACAGAACGAGCTCAGCGAGCTCCTGCCCGCCCCGACGCCGTTCTCGCTCGCGCTCATGGAGTCGTTGTGGGCTCACGGCGGCAGCACCGATCTCGCGTGCCGCTCGCTCGGCATCCCGTACGAGGTCGAGCCCGACTCGCCGCCGATCGCCGTCAGCGTGTTCGGCGCGCTGTACTCGAACCAACGCGAACAACGCCGGCGCATGCGACGCGGTCCGTCGGCGCTGACGGCGTTCCGGCTGCCGCGAGCGGCCGACGACATCGAGGGCGCGTGGCGCGACGAGCTCCTGCCCGGCCTGTTGCGCGACGCGCGCCTGCGCGCGGCGCTCGACCTGACGCGGCTGTCGCTCGCCGACTTGACGCACCTGTTCGCCGAGCGCCGCGCGGACTTCGTCACCCGCGTCTACGCGCGCGCGGAGGAGATCAACATCGCGGCGGACTTCTATCTCAAGCTCGCATTGCTCGCGCTTCGGAAGCGCGGGCTCGATCCGGCGGAGCACGTCGCGCACCTGCCGCCGACCGTCGTGCACGAGGCGAACGAGCTGCTCGGCCGCGTCGGACGCGGCGAGGCGAGCGAGAGCGAGTACCTCGCGCTCTTCGGCCACCGCGCGCCGCACGACTACGAGCTCGCGGAGCCTCGCTACTGCGAGGCGCCGGAGCTCGTCCGCTCGCTCGCCGCGCGCGCCGCCTCGAGCCGGCCGCACGGCGCGCCTCGCGCCGCGGTACCCGAGGACAAGGCGCTCGAGCTCGCGCTGGGTCGCGCGCGGCGTTTCCAGGCGCTGAAGGAGTCCGCGAAACACGACGCGCTGCGCGAGCTCGCGTTCCTGCGCCGGCTCGCGCTCGAGCTCGGCGCGCGCACCGGCCTCCGCAACGGCGTGTTCCAGCTGACCCCCGAGGAAGTCGAGAGGCTCGGCGACGCGGCGTTCGCCGCCACGGCGCCCGAGCTCGTCCGCGCGCGACTCGAGGAGCGCGACGCGCTCACCGGAGTCCGAGTCGGCCTCCAAGTGCGAGTCGGCGATCTCGAATCGCTCGACGTCGAGCACGGCGGGTTGATCCCGCGCCCCCACGCGCATGCCGCGCTGCGCGGCACCCGCGTCTCCGGCACCGGCGACCTCGTCGGTCGCGCGCGCGTGCTGCGGACCGCGGACGAGATCGCCGCGTTCGAACCCGGCGAGATCCTGGTCGCACGCTTCACCGATCCGACCTGGGCCAGCGTCTTCCCGCGCGCGGCGGCGATCGTCACCGAAGTCGGCGGTTGGCTGTCGCACGCGGCGATCCTCGCGCGCGAGTACGACCTGACCGCGGTGGTCGGCGTCGAGGGCGCGCTGGACGAGCTGACCACCGGCGAATTGCTGCGCGTGCGCGCGGACGGCGGCATCGAGCGTCTCCCGGAGCGGCGCGGCGCGCCGCGCGTCGCGCTCGATCTCGCGGTGCGAGTCACCAGCGCCGAGCGCGAGCTCGCGGGCCGCTTGACCAGCCGCAGCGCGAGCGGCGGCCTGTTGGTGCTCGCCGACGGGACGCTCGAAGTCGGAGGCCGACTGCGCGTCCGGCTCGAGGACCGAGAGCTCGAGGCTTGCGTGGTGCGCAACGGCGTCCCGGGGATCTACGGCATCGCCTGGGCGAGTCCCTAGCGCGGCGCGCGGCGGTGGCGCACCCGGGGGGACTCGAACCCACAACCCTCGGCTCCGAAGACCGATGCTCTATCCAATTGAGCTACGGGTGCGCGCGGACCGCGATGGTAACGCCGAGCGCGCGCGCTCGCCGCGCCGCGAAAGTTGGTAGCCTCGACGGGAACCTCCGCCCCGAGCCCCGCGATGTCCCAATCCCCCCTCGTGCGCCGCGCGCTGTTCGCCGCGGTCTTCGCCTCCGGTTCCGCAGCCCTGATCCACGAGATCGCCTGGGCGAGGTTGATCGCCAACTGGATCGGCAGCACCGCGGCGGCGCAGGCGGTCGTGCTCGCGGTCTTCATGTTCGGCCTGGCGGCCGGCGCGGTGCTCTTCGGACGCCGCTCGGACGGCGGGCGCTCGCCGGTCAACACGTACGTCGCGCTCGAGCTCGCGATCGGCGTCTATTGCATCGCCCTGCCGACGCTCGGCCGCGCGATCGGCGGCATCTACGAGTCGAGCATCGGCGCGCACTTCGATTCGGAGGGCTGGCGGTTCGGGTTGCGGCTGATGCTCGCGGCCGCTCTGGTGCTGGTCCCCGCGGTCTGCATGGGCGGCACGCTGCCGGTGCTCGTGCGCGCGCTCTCGACCCGCGGAGCCGACACGCGGACCTCGATCGCCGGTCTGTACGCGCTCAACAACATCGGAGCGGTCGCCGGCACGCTCGCGGCGGGCTTCTTCCTGCTGCCGGCGCTCGGGATCCAGAACTCGCTGGTCGTCGGCGCGGTGCTCAACGCCGTCGCTGCGGGGATCGCGAAGCTCGCCGGCCCGGAGCCCGACGCCGCGCCGCACGTCGGCGACGACGCGGAGGCGCGCGCCGCCGGCGAGTCGCTCGGTACCGCGGGTGCGTGGGCGACGCTCTGCGCGCTCGG
>JADLBP010000180.1 GCA_020847695.1 Planctomycetota bacterium | reverse complement strand
TGGACCGCGCCGGTCTTCGGGTCGAACTCGTACTTGCCGCCGCCCCACAGCGAGCGCGTCGCGAGGTCGATGATCACCATCGCCTTGCAAGCGAGCTCGATCGGGCTCTGGTTCGGTTGGCGCGTGCGCACCGACTGGAAGAAGTTGAGGCGCAGCGCGTCCTGCGGATCGCCGCCTTCGGTGCACTGCACTTCGCGCGCGTCGATCTCGTCGACGAACGGCTGTTGCGGCTGGAGCACGACGTTGTTGCCGCCGAGCAGCAGGTTCGCCTTGTGGCCGCGGATCATCGGCTCGAGCCCGGAGTCGTTGCAGACCGAGCCCGCGACGATCATCGTGTGCTCCTTCTCGAACTCGGCGGTCAGGAAGACCTGGTCGTGGTTCTCCATGTCCTTGAAGACGTAGTGACCGCCGCCCGCGCTGACGCGCACCGGCCAACCGACGTCGAGCGCCCAGATCATCGGCGTCATCATGTGCGGCAGGAGGTCGCCGACGACGCCGGTCGACCAACGACGGTAACGACGCCAACGGTGGTAGACCTCGGTGTCGAACGGCACTTCGCCCTCCGGACCGCACCACGCCTTCCAGTCGAGCATCTCGCCCGGCTTGACGTTCGGGTCGATGCCGTAGAGCCACTCGCCGTCCTTCGAGTTGCGGCAGTAGCTCGTCTGCGAAAGCGTCGGATGCCCGATCGCGCCCTCGGCGATCAGCTTCTTCGCCTCGCGGTACTTCTGGTACATCATGTACTGCGTCCCGACCTGCAGGATCATGTCGGGGTTCGCGTCGACGACCTTCTTGAGGTGCAGCGCGTCGTCGGTCTTGATGCAGAGCGGCTTCTCGACGTAAACGTCCTTGCCGGCGGCGAGCGCTTCGATCGCCATCGGCACGTGCCAGTGCTCCGGCGTCGCGATCAGCACGCAGTGGAGGTCGGTGCGCGCGAGCAACTCGCGGTAGTCGCGGTAGCCGTCGACTTGGAAGCCCTGCTTCTCCGTCGCGGCCTTCAAGGCGCCGTCCAGGCGCGGCTTGCACACTTCGGCGAGCGCGACGACCTTGACTTTCTCCTTGCCCGCTTTGTCCGCGTCGATGATCGCGTGCATGTGGCCGCCGCCCATGCCGCCGGGCCCGATGATCCCGATGCGGATCGGCTCGTCGGCGGCGAGCGGCGCGCGGGATTTCGCGCGGGGCAACGGCCCGGCGAGCGCGGTGCGCGTCGACTTGCAGCTCGTGATCGCCGCGACGCCCGTCAGCGCGGCGGCGGCTCCGAGGAAGCCGCGGCGGGAGGTGGAGGACGGGGTCGGAACTTCGGACTCGGGGGCGTGGGTCATGGATCGGTCCTGGGTTGGCCTCTGGGCGTCGATGTGCGAGCCCAGAGAGCATAGCGAGCCCGCTCCCCGGGAGGCAGCTCGGCCAAAGGGCGAGCGAGCGCCTGCTCCCTCCTCCGCAGATCGCTACCGATGCACGCGCCGGCGAACCGGCTCGCGCGGGTGCAACGCGGGAGATCCCTGAACCCGACGGGCCGCGCTCGGCGTCTATCCAGGGTGCGGCGGAGCGAGACGCCCGTGCCGCCGCCGACGACCTCCACCCCAATCCGCGCGCGACGTGGCATGCTGGACTCGCGCCAAGGTTCGCGCGGCTTTCCCGGCCACTTGCAGAGAGACCGACCATGCTCCGAATGCTCGACCGCTGCCTCGCTCCGATCTTGCTGGCCGCCGCGGCGCACGCCGGCGGCGCGACGATCTACGGTGACCCGACCGGGACCGTCTATCCGACGATCCAGGCCGCGATCGACGCGGCGCCGGAAGGCGCGGTGATCGTCACCGGCAAGGCGCCGTTCGCGGGCTTCGTCATCGACGGCAAGAGCGTGGCGCTCGCGACCGTCGACGAGGTCTACGGCTCGACGATCCTCGGAACGATCACGATCCGCAATCTCGGCGCGTCGCAGCGCGTCTTGATCGACAACTATCACGTCTACTCCCAGACGCTCGCCGAGCCGGCGGTGTCGATCGAGAACTGCGCGGGCGACGTGCGCATCCAGGCGTCGTGGCTCCAAGGGTTCGAGTCGACGACGCCGGGAGCGGACGGCGGCAACGGGCTCGAGCTCGTCGCCGCGAACCGGGTCACGCTGGTCGACGGCTACGTCTTCGGCGGCGAGGGCCAGGACCTGTGCTCGGGCCAAGGCGGGAACGGAGGCCACGGAGTCGTGTGCGTTCAAAGCCGTCTCGCGCTCTACGACATGCACGTCAATCCGGGTGGCGGCGGCCAGGGCTCCGTCGGTGGCGACGGTGGTGATGGCGGCGTCTCGACCGCGAGCCTCTGCATCGCGTACGACAGCCACCTCTCGAGCGCAGGGGGCGGCGACGGCTGCGGCGCGGCCCCGAACTTCGGCGGCGACGGCGGCAACGGTTGGACGAAGGACGCCGTGTCGGAGCTCCGCGTCCAGAAGACCTCGATCGGGGCCGGGACCGGCGGCCAGGGAGTTCCGCTGGGCAACCAGGGGACGCCCGGCGTGAGCTGCACCGGCGCGTTCACGAGCTCTTGGGTCGGCGTGGGAGCCACCTTCCGACCGGACCATCGGGCGCTCGAGCTCGCGGGTGCGCCGATCCCGGGCGTCCTCCAGAGTTCGGCCGGCGCCGCGATCTACCTGCCGTACACGAGCACGCCGGCGTTCCTGCCTCCGGCGATCGGCTTCCTCTTCCGGCACCTACCGGTCTCGACCAAGCTGTCGGTCGTTCCGGCGTTCACGCTGCCGCTCGGTTCGGCGCACGTCCAATTGCCGACGCCGCAGGTCGCGCCCGGCGAGAAGGCCCGGGTCTTCCAGCTGCAGCCCTATGCGATGGTGGCTTCGTCGGGAGTCGGGTGGGGCGAGCCGCGCCAGTTCCTCCTGCTCGAAAACTCCGCGGGCGCCGACTGCAACGGCAACGGGCTCGCGGACGTGTTCGATGTGCTTCAGGGCACCTCGGAGGACCTGAACGGCGACACCGTGCCCGACGAGTGCCACACGCCGACGATCTACTACGTCGACGCGGCGGCGGCGCCGGGCGGCAACGGATCGCTCGCGGCGCCGTTCCAGACGCTCTTCGAGGGATTCGCGGTGGCGACCACCGGCGACACGATCCTGGTCGAGGACGGCGTGTACACCGGCGCGGCGAATCGCGGGCTCGTCTTCAACGGCCGGGCGATGACGGTGAAGAGCCGCTTCGGGCCCGACCAATGCGTGATCGACTGCCAAGGCGCCGAGCGCGCGTTCCGCTTCCACGACGCCGAGACGGAGGCCGCGCGCGTCGAGGGCTTCACGATCCGCAACGGACTGTCGCCGATCGGCTCGAACGTGCCCGGTGGAGGCGGCATCGCGATCTCGAGCGCGTCCCCCACGATCGCGAACTGCGTCTTCGAGCTGTGCAGCGTTGGCGACGAGACCAATCACCACGGCGCCGCGATCGGGACGTTCGGACCGTCGGGCTCGCCGCGGATCGAAGGCTGCACGATCAGGAACTGCGACAGCGGCGGCGCGGCGGTCGGGCTCGCGAGCCAGTCGATCGCGAAACCGACGGTCGTGCTCGCGACGACGTTCGAGGGCAACGTCTCGGCGGCGAGCAACGTGCCCTTGCACGTCGACAACGCTGCGAGCACCGACGTCGTGCACTGTCGGTTCCTCGGGAACCAGAGCGCGTCCGCCAGCGCGATCGAGTTCGAGACCAACGGCATTGCGCGGCTGCGCGTCGAGGGCTCGCTCTTCGCCGGCAACCAGAGCGCCCCGGCGATCCTCGCGTTCACCAGCGGAGCGCCGAGCTACGCGTTCAACTGCGAGCTCGACGAGTGCACGTTCGTCGACAATCCGTACGGCGCGCTCGAGATCGGCGGCGCGACGCACGCGCGGTTCGCCAACTCGATCGCGTGGGACCCGAGCGGTCCGGGCGCGGCGGCGCTGCGCATGACTCACGCGAACGCGGTGCTCGAGATCGCGGGCTGCGACCTGCAGAGCGGCGTCTCCGGCGTGCAATGGAGCGCGGGGACACTGCAGTGGGGCGCGGCGAACATCGCCGGCAATCCGCTGTTCGTCGATCTCGACGGGCCGGACAACGTGCTCTCCACGTGGGGCGACAACGTCTATCGCTTGCAGGCGAGCTCGCCGTGCCTCGACGCCGGCGCCAACACGTACGCGCCGCAGGATTGGGCCGATGTCGACGGCGACGGCAACACCGGCGAGACCGTGCCGCTCGACCTCAACGGCAAGCCGCGCTTCAAGGACCTCCCCTACGCCCCCGACACCGGCATCGGCTCGCCGCCGCTCATCGACATCGGTTGCTACGAGCGCCAGGGCTAGCGCTCCCGCGATCCGTCCGGTGCAAGCCCGCCGGATCGGAACGCGCGGCGCGAACCGCGACGAGAGCCCGAACATCGAATCCCTCCGCACCACGAACGACGACCAAGCCCGCGCCATCGCGTGAACCGGACCACCGGCCCCGACGAGGTTCGGACGGATCGACCTCTCCACGAGACAGCGGGCTCGCTTCCCACGACAGGCATCCCAGTGAGGTCTCCCATGCTCCAGCGAATCGTTCTCCCTCTAGTCCTCGCCGCCGCGGCGCAAGCCGGCGGCGCGACGATCTACGGCGACCCGACCGCGACCGTCTACCCGACGATCCAAGGCGCGGTCGACTCCGCGCCCGAGGGCGCGCTGATCCTCGTCGGCACGGGGACGTTCAACGGGTTCGTCGTCGACGGCAAGAGTCTGGCGATCGCATCGATTGCCCCGCCCTTCGGGACGAGCATCCAGGGTTCCGTCACCATCCGCAATCTCGGCGCGTCACAGCGGGTGTTGCTCGACAACTTCGCGATCTCCGCGCTGCTGTCGACCGAGTTCGCGCTCGAGGTCGAGAGCTGCGCAGGCGACGTCCGACTCCAACGCGACTACTTCTTCGGCAAAGCGAGCGACACCGCAGGCGGCGACGGCGGCCCGGGTGTGAACGTCTTCGCTTCCTCACGAGTGACGTTCGTCGACGACTCCGTGCTGGGCGGATCCGCGAGCGCCCATTGCGGGCAGACCGGAGGCCACGGCGGTGACGGGATCGTCGTCGCGCAGAGTCGTGTCGCGATCTACCACTCCACGATCCAGGGCGGTCGCGGTGGAGACGGTGCGAACGGCGGCGACGGCGGAGACGCACTGGAGGCGACGGCGAGTGTGCTGATCGGCTGCCACGCGAGCTTGAAGGGCGCCAACGGCGGCGACGGGTGCGGCGCATCGCCGCGTTTCGGCGGTGACGGCGGCAACGGCGTCACGGCGCACGCCGGTTGCGACCTGCGTTTCGAGGACTACACCCCGAGCTTTGGAGGTGGCGGCGCCGGCTGGCCAGCGGGGAACGAAGGCTCGATCGGGGTGGATTGCACCGGGCCGTACTCCTACCAACCGACGATCTCCCGCACGTCCACGGTGTTGGGCCGTTGCATCGTGCTCGAGGGAGAGTCCTTCACTGCGGCATTTACCGGCATCAGCGGTGAAGACGTCTATGTCGGCGCCTCGGAGACCCCGGCGTTCTTGGTGCCTGCGACCGGAGTGATGCTGAGACATTTGCCGATCTGGACGAAACTCCCGTCGACTCCGACCTTCCAACTCGACTCGAGCGCGTGGGAGCACCTGCCGCTGCCCTTCGTCGCGCCTGGCAAGAAGTCGCGCGTCTACCAGCTCCAAACCTATGGAACCGCCTTCGGCGCGTCGTCGCCGTGGGGCGAGCCGATGCAGCTCATCGTGCTCGAGAACGCGGCCGGGCTCGACTGCGACGGCAGCGGACGAGCGGATGTGATCGAGATCATCGAAGGCACGCTGTTGGATCAGAACGGCGACACGATCGCCGATCTCTGCTCGGGTCCGCAGACGTTCTTCGTCGATCCCGCGGCCGCGCCGGGAGGCAACGGCTCGGCGTCGGCACCCTTCCGCTCACTCGCGGAGAGCTTCGTCGTGGCGACGAGCGGCGACACGATCCTGCTCGCGGACGGGGTCTACTCGGGACCCGAGAATCGCGACCTCTCGTTCGATGGGCGCGACATGACGGTCAGGAGCCAGCACGGCCCGACGGCTTGTATCGTCGACTGCGGCCAAGTCGGTCGTGCGTTCTCGTTCGCCGACCACGAATCCGCCGCTGCGAGACTCGACGGCGTGACGATTCGCAACGCATCCTTGCCGGTCAGCGCCACGCTGGGTGGAGCCGGCATCTTGATCTCCAGCGCGTCGCCGACGATCGCGAACTGCGTGTTCGAGAACTGCGCCGTCGGGAACCCGGTCAGCCAACGCGGCGGTGCGATCGGATCGTTCGGCGGGCCCAGCACGGCCACCATCGAAGACTGCCGCTTCGTCGGTTGCCCAGGGGATGGGGCCGTCGTGTGGATCAACGCGTGGGCGCCGGGCTCGCTGACCCGGATCGTGCGCTCGACGTTCGAAGCCAACGGGAACTCGTCGCTCGCGAGCGCTGTGTTGTCGATCGAGGACTGCAACGTGTCCGTGGTGCAATGCCGATTCCTCGGCAATCAGGGCGCCGTCTCGTCCGCGATCGAGTGCGACGAGACCAGCGGCGGCGTGCTCGTCGAGGGTTCCCTGTTCGCCGTGAATCAAGGCGCTCCGCCCGTCCACGTGCGAGCGGACGACTTCGGCGCGCTCTTCGCGTGCCGAGTGGTCGACTGCACGTTCGCTGACAACTCCCACGCCGCGCTAGAACTCGATGGCTACGTGAACGTGCTGTTCCACAACTCGATCGCGTGGGATCCGAACGGCCCGGGCGTGCCGGCGATCCGGCTGCTCCATTGGGCGAGCTGGATCCAGGTCGCGTACTCGAACGTGCGCAACGGCATCGCTGGAATCGAACGAGTCGCGGGCGCGTTCGATTGGTCGAACGGCAACGTCTCCGCGGATCCGCAGTTCGTCAACTCCATCGGACCCGACGGGTCGTACCTGACGTGGTCGGACAACGTGTATCGGCTCAAGCCGACCTCTCCGTGCATCGACGCAGGCGACAACACGATCGTGCCGCCGGATACCGCGGACCTCGATGGCGACGGCGACACGGCCGAACCGGTGCCGCTCGAACTGAACGACAAGCCGCGGTTCACGGACTTGCCCAGCGCGCCGGACACCGGCTGGGGGCTCCCGCCGCTCGTCGACATCGGTTGCTACGAGCGCCAGAGCTGACCGCGCCACACGCCTCGGTCAGCGCCGCGGCGCGAACCGCTCGAAGACGTGCATCGGCACGCCCTTGTAGACGCTCTGCGCGAGCTCGCGGAAGCCGCACTTCGTCGCCACGCGGATCGACGCGGCGTTCGCGGGCTCGATGATGCAGACGGTCCGCGGATCGGCGAAGTGCGCGTCGCCCCAGGCTTGCGCCGCGCGCACCGCTTCGGTCGCGTAGCCCTTGCCGTGCGCGGCTCGGGCCAACGCCCAACCGCACTCCGGCGTGCCGCGGAACACGGGCTCGATCTCGCGCAATTGCTCCGCGAAACCGACTTCGCCGAGCAGCAGGCCCGAGAACCGATCGCACACGACCCAGTAGCCCCACCCGAGCGCCGACCAGTGGCCGATGTGCCGCAGGAACCGCGCCCAGTTGTCCGCTTCGCTGATCGGGTGGCCGCCGATGTAGCGCACGACCTCGGGGTCCTGCCACATCGCGACCGACGCGTCGAAATCGGCGAGCGTGCGTCCGCGCAGGATCAAGCGCTCGGTCTCGAGCACCGGCACCGGCGGCAAGTGCGCCGGGAGCTGCGGAGGCCGACTCACGCCTCGCCGCCGGGTCGGACGTAGCGCGCCAAACGAGCGAGCGCGCGCGACAGCAACATGCGCGAGTTCGCCTCGCTGATCTCGAGACGCTTCGCGATCTCGGCGTGGGAGAGCTGCTCGACGTGGTGGAGCGCGATCACCTCGCGGTAGTTCTCCGGGAGCTGCGCGAACGCGTCCTCGAACGCGGCGAGCTCCTCGCGCCACGCGATCACGCGACTCGGCGTCGCGCCGCGGCTCTCGGAGTCCGCGTGCGGGAGCTCGGCGGGCTCGATCGCGCGATCCTCGGCGCGCGCGTCGCGCCGATCCGCGGTGTAGTAGCGACGACGATTCATCATCTTCATCACCGCGGCGCGGTAGAGCCATTGCTTGAACTCGGCCTCGCTGCGATAGGTCAGGCGACCGCTCTTCAGGCTCTCGAGCACCTCGCGGCAGACCGACTGCGCGAGGTCCGACGCGGATTCCTTCGCGCGCACGAGCTCGCCGGCGTTGCGCGCGACGTAGGCGCGGATGTCGGGCAGGTAGCGTTCGAGCAGAGCTTCGATCGCATGCGCCGCGCCGGCGTCGCCCGTCGAAGCGGCCTGCACCCAATGTCGGGGGTCGTCTCTGGGATCTCTGGCCATCGCGAGCGTCTCGATTCTATCCGCCTGGCTTCGCGCGTTGCGTTCCGGCGCAAGCGGGTTTCCGAACGGCGTCGGGCGCGAGCTCCCGACCGCCGGGTCAGCCATGTCAGGCGGCGCCACGCTCGCCGCGCACGCGCCGCGTGGCGAATCCCGACCGACTCGGTACCCTCCGCCCATGCCCGCACCCGATCCGAACGAGCCCGACTTCGACCCGGTCGAGGAGCGCCTCGCCGAGTACCTCGCGGCGGCGGAGGACGAGCGTCCGAAGCGGCTCGCGCGGCTCGCCGCCGAGCAACCGGAGCAAGCGAAGGAGCTCGAGCGCCGGCTCGCCGGTCTGCGCGCGATCGGGATGGTCGCCGATCCGAGAGTTGCCGATTCGAGCTTCGCCGGCGTGCCCGAGCGCCTCGGCGACTTCCGGTTGATCGAGAAGCTCGGCGGCGGCGGCATGGGCGTCGTCTATCGCGCGGAGCAGTCGTCGCTCGGCCGCGAGGTCGCGCTGAAGCTGGTGCGGCCCGAGCACCTCTTCTTCCCCGGCGCGCGCGAGCGCTTCCGGCGCGAAGTCGAGGCGGTCGCGCGGCTCAAGCACCCCGGCATCGTGCCGGTGTACACGGTCGGCGAGGAGCACGGGCTCCCCTACTTCGCGATGGAGCGCATCGAGGGCGCGACGCTCGCCGACGTGCTCTCGGGGCTTTCGGGGTGCGCGAGCGAGTCGCTCTCCGGCGCCGACTTCGCGCGAGCGCTCGCCGTGCGCGGCAAGCTCGCGCCGACCGACCTCGACGCGACCGCGTTCGACCAAGGCTGGCTCGAGCTCGTCGTCGGCCTGGCCGCGGAGATCGCCGATGCGCTCGACCACGCGCACTCGCACGGCATCGTGCACCGCGACGTGAAGCCGTCGAACGTCGCGGTGACGCGCGGCGGACGCGCGATGCTGCTCGACTTCGGTCTGACGAGCTCCGCGGAAGCCGACCGGATCACGCGCTCGGGGACGCAGGTCGGCACGCTCTACTACATGTCGCCCGAGCAGGTCGCGGGCGACGCGCTCGACGCGCGCACCGACGTCTACTCGCTCGGCGCGACGCTCTACGAGCTGCTCGCGCTGCGCGTGCCGTTCCAGGCGGAGAACCGCGTCAAGACCGAGGACGCGATCCGCGCGGGCGGCGCGCTGCCCGCGGCGCGCTTCAACCGGCGCGTGCCCGCGGATCTCGACGTCGTGCTCGCGAAGGCGATGGCGCTCGCGCCGCGCGACCGCTATGCGAGTGCCGCCGCGTTCGCGCGCGACCTGCGCAACGTGCTCGAACGCCGGCCGATCGAAGCGCGGCCTCCCGGGCCCTGGTTGCGGCTCGTGCGTTTCGTGCAGCGCGATCCGACGCTCGCGTCGGCGCTCGCGCTCGGCGTGCTGTTGTTCGTCGGAGCTCCGAGCGCGCTGTTCGTGCAGGCGCGCGCGCACGGCCGCGACGTCGAGCAGCGGCTCGAGCTCGAGCAGGGTCTGCGCGCCGACGCCGACCGCGCGACCGCGAACGCCGTCGAGCAGGTGCGTCGGCACCAACAGGTCACCGAGCTCTTGATGTCGATCTTCGAGTCCGCGGACCCCGACCAGACGCAAGGCGTCGAGATCACCGCGCGCGAGCTGCTCGACCGCGGCATCGAGCAGGTGCGCGGCAAGCTGAGCGAGCAACCGTCGACGCGCGCGTCGTTGCTGTTCGTGCTCGGCAGCGTCTACAAGCAGCTCGGTCTGCTCGAGCGCGCCGCGGAGCTCGAGGGCGAGGGCTACGAGGTGATCCGCGCGCGCAGCGACTTGCCTCCGAGCGAAACCGCCGAGCCGATCTCGAACTACGCGTACACGCTGCAGATGCTCGGGCAAGGCGAGCGCGCCAGCGAGCTCTTCGAGCTCTCGGTCGAGCAAGCGACCCGCGCGTTCGGCGCCGACGACCCTCGGACGCTGAAGATGCGCGCCAACCTGGCGCGGGTCTTCGTCGACCTCGGCCGCCACGCCGAAGCCGCGGCGGCCTTCGCCGAAGTCGTGCCCAAGCTGCGCGCGGCGAACGCCGAGCCGCTGGTGCTCGCGCAGGCGTTGTCGCAATCGGCGACGTTGGAGCTCCAGAGCGTGCAGCGCCGACTCGCGAAGGATCCGAAAGCGGCGCTCGCGAGCGCGGAGCAGGGACTGCGCGAGGCGGACGAGCTCTACCAGCAGAGCTCCGACACACCGACGATGGCCTCGGCGGGCAACGCGCTCTCGCTCGGCTTGACGCTGAAGCTGCAAGGCAAGCTCGACGAGGCGGAACCGATCTATCGCCGCGCGCTCGAGCACTTCGAACGCGCCACCGGCCCCTCGTCGATGCACGTCGGCAGCGTGCTCGCCAACCTCGCCGGCTTGCTCGACGCGCGCGGCAAGAGCGACCAAGCGGTGCCGCTGCTCGAGCGCGCGGTGGCGATCTTCCTGGAGGCGCTCCCGCCGGGCCACGAGAGCACGGTGCTCGTCCAAGGCAACCTCGCGAACACGCGCATCCGCGCGGGCGACGGTCGGAACGCGTGGCTCGAGCTGCGGCGCGTGCTCCCCGACCAGGAGCGCGTGTACGGACGGGTCTCGCCGATCGTCGGCAGCACGCATTGGGCGCTCGCGACCCTCGCACGCGACTTCGCGGACGTCGCGACCTCGCGCGCGCACCTCGAAGCGGCGTTCGCGATCGATGCGGCGCTCTACGGCGAGACCTCCGACGACGCGCTCGCTCTGCGGCTCGACCTCGCGGACGCGAGCCTCGCGCTGCAAGACGTCGAACGCGCGAAGACGGAGCTCGCGGCGGTTCACGGACTGCTCGGCGACGCGCCGCCGGGCGCGAAGACCGCGCAGCGCCTCGCGTCGGTCGCCGCCTCGGTCGCGCTCGCGGCGGGCGACGTCGAGGGCGCGCTCGCCCAGGCCCGCGCCGCGCTCGCGGGCGCCGTCGACCCGACGGTCCGTTCGAAGCTCGAACACGTGCTCGGTCTCGCGCTGCTCGCCGCGCGCGACTTCGAGGGCGCACGCGAGCTGCTCGCGAAAGGCCTCTCCGGTCACGGCCAGCGCGTCGGCGACGAGCTCTTGTGCCGACGCTGCGCCGCGTCGCTGCTGACGGCGCTGGAGGGCGCGGGCCGCGTCGACGAGGCGCGCGAGCTCGCCGCACGGATCGAGTGCGCGTTCGGCCGCTGACGCGACTCAGCGCGACGTCAGATCGCGATCCAGACCCTCGCCGCCGACCGCGTCGTCGCGGCCGAGCGAGAAGACGCGGAAACCGGCGCCCGTCGGCTCCAAGCGGAACGTCCGCCCCCACGAGTCGACGAAGAGCCCGTCGTACGCCTCGATGCCGAACCACTCGTTCGCGTCGGCGCCGCGCAGCGCGTCGATCGACGCCGGGAGCTCGCCGCGCTTCGTCCGGTAGGCCTCGACCGCCTTCAGCAGCCGCGCGATCTTCTTTTCGTCCTCGTACTGCGCTTGCTCGATCGCGGACTGCTCGCGCGCGTCGAGCTCGAATTCGCGGAACAGCAGCGTCGCCGACACGACGCTGACGACCAGCAACACCAACGTGATGGCGATGAAGGCCACGAACTTGCGCTGCGACGACTGCTCGAGCGTCCGCTGCGCGCCGCTCATCGCGCGTCCTCGATCAAGCGCGCCGCGTAGTCGATTCCGTCGGGCGTGCGCGAGCCGTGCCACGACAGGTACTCGCCGTCGGCGATCCGGATGCGCTCGCGCGCCACCCCCGACTCGCGCGCGAGCTCGTCGGCGTGCTCGGGCTTGAACGGGAACGGTTCGGTGCAGAGCAGGACGAGCTCCGGATCCGCCGCGCCGAGCGCCGCGGGCTCGATCGCCGGATAGCGACTGCGCGCGTCGCCGAAGACGTTGACGCCGCCGGCGAGCTCGAGCATGCGGCTCGCGAACGTGTCGCGCGAGACGCTCATCCACGGCTTGCGCCAGATCAGGTACGCGAAGCGCACCGGCCGCGCGGCGAGCGCCGCCGTGCGCACGCGCTCCGCGCGCCGCTCGATGTCGAGCGCGATCGCTTCGGCCGGCCCGCGCGCGTCGAGCGCCGCTCCGATCGAGCGCACCATTTCCGCGGTCTCGGCGAGCGTACGAGGCAGCGAGCTCGAGATCCGCACGCCCGCTTGCTGCAGCGCGCTCGCGTCCTCGAACCGATTCTCCTCGTCGTTCATCAAGACGATGTCGGGCGCGAGCTCGACGATGCGCGCGACCTTCGGATTCTTGGTGCCTCCGACCTTCTCGACCGCGTCGACGTCGGGCTTGGGGTGCACGCACCAATCGGTGATGCCGACGAGCTCCGGTCCGCGGCCGAGCGCGAACACGAGCTCGGTCAAGCTCGGACACAACGACACGATCCGCATCCGCGCATGATGAAGGTCGCGCGCCCTCCGAGCAACCGCGGTTCTCCGGGAGTCACGGGTCGAGCCGGTGCCGCCGACTCCGATCGCGCGGCGGGCTCCGCGAGGGCGGTCGACTCCTCGAGAGGCGCCGATTCCGTGAGAGACGCCGGCTGCGCGTGCGCGCGCCGTTTCCGCGAGAGCCGCCGATGCAGCGACGCGGCCGATTCAGCGCGCGCCGCCGGTTCACCGAGAGACGCGAGTTCAGCCCGTCAGGCCGGCTCAGCGCGAGACGCCGGTCGCGAGCTCCGCGACGCGGACGAACCCGTCCTCGTCCACCGGGGCCGTCACCGCGGCTCGCATCGGCGCGAGCGCGTCGCGAGGGTGCTCGACGGCGAGCCAGAGCTCGTCCGCGAGCGCGCCTGGAGCCGTGCTCACGGTCGCGGACGCGCTCTCGTCGACCAGCACGAGCCGGGCCTCCCTCACCACGGTGCCGCGCGTGCGCTCGATCGTCGGCAACACCGCCCAAGCCGGAGTCCGCCCTTCGCTCCACGTCACCGGTCCGTCGCCGCGGCGCACGCGCGCGATCACGCGATACGGCAGCGTGAGCTCGGTTTCGGCGAGCCAATGGTAGACGAGCAAGCGCTCGCCGCTGCCCGCCAGCGTTCGCGCTTCGACGCCGAGCAACGTCAACGTCTCGACGCCGTCGCCGACGGGCGTTTCGAAACGCGTCGGCTCGCCGAAGCCGTGCGTCGCGCGGTACGCGGCGAGATCCGCGACGCGCTCGGTCTCGATCAGGCGGGGCGCGACGAGCCCGGGCCGCTGACGCGCGAGCACGTACAACGGTCCGGTCACTTCGCCCGCGCTCGGATCGTGGAACGCCGCGAGCACGCCGTAGCGCGCGTTGAGCTCGCCGACGAGCTCCGGCTGCTCGGCGAGCAACGCGACGTGCGTGATCAGGATGTCGAGCGCATCGAGCTGCTTCTGCACCGCCTTCTTCGCGCCCGGTCCGAGCCGCGGATAGAAATCGAACGGCGGCCACACGCGGACGAGCTCGGCCTGCGGCACGTTGCGCAGGTACGGGCCCCAGTAGAACGAGCTGCTGACGCGGAAGCGCCGGCCGCTCTTCAGCGGATGGGCTTCGACGACGCCGTTGACGTAGTCCATTGCGTCCCAGAACACGCCGTAGCGCCGCGGAGTCTGGCTCTGCAGCTCGAACGGCGCGAGCGCGACCGCCGCGAGCAACAGCGCCGCCGCGAACGCCGCGCGCACGCGCGATGCGCTGGCGCGCTCGCGCGAACCCTCCGTGGGCGCAAGCTCTCCCACCGCGCTCCGACCTGCGAACGCGCCGCGAATCTGCTCGAACCCGAGGCCCGCGAGCACCGCGAGCGCCGGCAGGATCGGCATCCAGAGGCGGAAGGACTTGTCGCCCTTCATGCTGGTCAGCGTCGCGTGCACGACCACGAGAGCGACGAGCAACGCGCCGGCGGCGATCCGCGCGCGCGCGACCCGGAACAACCCGAAGACCCCGAGCGCGAGCACCGGCCACGCGAGGAACGACGTCAGGTGCTCGAGGTACCACGTTTTCGGCAAGAGCTGGCGCGTCGTCGTCTCGCCATCGAGCACCGGGAAGTCGCGCAGGCTGCTCTGCGCTTCGTAGACCGCGCGCGCCGCGTCGACGAAACCGAGCCGCGCGAGCGTCGTCGTCAGCACCGAGCCCGTGTTGTCGACGACGTAGCGCCAGACGCTGCCGCCCCACTCGCCGTACATCCATCGATCGAGCGCGACCTGCAGCGCGACGGCGATCGCGACGCCTCCGATCAGGCCGCGCCACGAGCTCGACCGCCGGAAGCGATCGCGCGCGAAGCACCACGCCGCGACCAGAGCGATCACCGGCAACGTCTTGTACGCGAGCACGAACGCGAGCCCGAGCCACAGCCCGCCCGCGAACTCGCGCCGAGGACTGCGGCGCTGGACGAACGCTTCCAGTCCGAGCGCGAGGCACGTCGCCGCCGCGATGTCCGCGAGCGGCCAGACCGAGTGCAGCAGGAAGATCGGGTTGGCGCCGGCGACCAGCGCGGCTGCCAGCCCCGCGCGCACGCCGCCGACGCGCGCGCCGAGCCGCGCGACCGCCCAGACGAACGCGAGCCCGATCGCGATCCCGATCGTCTGCGCCGCGGGCATCACCCAGCGCGCATCCTCGATGCCGAACCAGCGATCGATCGCGAACAGCGGCACGAACACCGCCGAGAACGCGAACGATCGGATCGTCCCTTCGTTGCCGACCTGGACGCCGAGCACCCAGTGGCGGGCTCGCTCCAGGTACTCGACGACGTCGGCGAGCGGGTAGCCGCGCTGGAACGACCACGCGACGAGCTGGAGCACCAACGTCGCGGCGAGGATCGCGAACAGCGCTCCGCGCGGGAGCTCGGGAGCCCGATCCACGTCGGGATCGGACGCGGGCGACCGCGCGCTCGTGGCTTGGGCGTCAGGCTGCATCGTGGGAAGGGGCGACGTCCGCCGGTGCGCCGACACCGACGTCGATCCGTTCCAGCCTACCTACGATCCGAACACGATGCTCTCTTCGCCGCGCGAACGCGGTGGAACCACGGTCGTACCGCGAACCTCAGAGCCGTCGGGAGCGACCGCGCGCCACTCGTACTCGCCGTTCGGCAACCCATCGAGCAC
>JADLBP010000179.1 GCA_020847695.1 Planctomycetota bacterium | reverse complement strand
GCGTCGCGAGGCACGTCGCGAGGCACGTCGCGAGGCACGTCGCGAGGCACGTCGCGAGGCACGTCGCGAGGCACGTCGCGAGGCACGTCGCGAGGCACGTCGCGAGGCACGTCGCGAGGCTCGTCGCGAGGCTCGTCGCGAGGCTCGACACAAAGCTCGAGCAGGCGTTCTGTGCACGCGACCATCCGAGCGATCACACAACCGAGAACGTCGCGCCGACACGAGCGAGAAGAACATCGGCCCGACCGCATGCACACGAGCTCGATCGCGAGCTCGCAATGCTCGCGCGCAGCCCATCGCCCGCGGCGGTTGGCGCGCGGGGCCGACGGCTCGGCCTCGACCTCGCGAAGACCATCCGCGCGCCTCGCCGCCTCGCCGCCTCGCCGCCGGAGCGACGCCGCGATTCGTCGCCGTGCCGCTCACGGCTTCGGTCGCGCGCGCGGGCCTGCCTCGCGGCGAAGATCGCGCGCTCGCGACGTCCGAGACTCTCGAATCAGCGATGCACGCCAGGCGCCTCGTGCCCGGTGCGCTCGACCCACTTCTCGTAGCTCGATTGGAAGATCAGCGGTTGCCGCGCGGTGCCTTCGCCGCCGCCCGAGAGATCGAGCACCTTGCTCGCGAGCCCGCGTAGGAACGTGCGGTCGTGGCTAACGAAGAGCATCGTGCCGTCGAAGTCGGCGAGCGTCTTGATCAGCATCTCCTTGGTCGCGAGATCGAGGTGGTTCGTCGGCTCGTCGAGCACCAGGAAATTCGGCGGATCGAACAGCATCTGCGCCAGCACGAGCCGCGAACGCTCGCCGCCCGACAGCACCGCGATGCGCTTGTCGATCTCGTCGCCCGGGAAGTCGAAAGCCCCGAGCAAACTGCGCTTCGAAGGCGTCGTCGCGGTCGGGAACGCCCGATCGATCTGCTCCCAGACCGTCAGCGCGGGATCGAGGATCTCCAACGCGGACTGCGCGAAGTACCCCAGCTTCAGGCTGGCGCCGAGCTTCACCTCGCCCGCATCGGGCCGCGTCACGCCCGCGACGATCTTCAGCAGGGTGGTCTTGCCGGCGCCGTTGACCCCCATCACGCACCAGCGCTCGCCGCGCTTGATCTCGAAGTCGAAGCCCGAATAGATCGCGCGCTCGCCATAGCTCTTGGACAGCCCGCGAATCGTCACCACGTCGTTGCCCGACCGCGGCGGCTTCTTGAACTCGAAGGGCTCGAGCACTCGCGTACGCGGCGGTTCGAGCTTCTCGATCTTGTCGAGCTTCTTGATCCGCGACTGGACTTGCGCGGCCTTCGCGACGTGGCGCTCGAAGCGCTCGATGAAGCGCTCCTCCTTGCGGAGCATCGCCTGTTGGCGTGTGAACGCTGCCGCCTGCTCCGCGGCACGCAGCGCGCGCTCGCGCTCGTAGAAATCGTAGTTGCCGGAGTAGTTGCCGAGCTCGCCCTCGTCGATCTCGACGATGCGCGAAACGACGCGGTTCATGAAGTCCCGGTCGTGGCAGGTCATCAGCACCGCCGAATCCGTCGCCTTCAGGAACTCCTCGAGCCACAGGATCGACTCGAGGTCGAGGTGGTTCGTCGGTTCGTCGAGCAGCAGCACTTCGGGCTTGCCGATCAGCACGCGCGCGATCGCCACGCGCATGCGCCAGCCGCCGGACAGCTCGCCGACGTCCGCCTCGATCTGGCCGTCGACGAAACCGAGCCCGTGGAGCACCTCCCGTGCGCGAGCCTCGAGCTCGTAGCCGCCGAGCCCTTGGTACTCCGCCTGCACCTCCCCGAAACGCGACAGCGTCGTCTCCATCACGTCGGCTTGCTCGGGATCCGCGAGAGCGTGCTCGAGGTCGGCGAGCTCGTGGTGCAGCTCACCGAGGCGCCCGCTGCCGGCGATCGCTTCGTCGAGCACCGAACGTCCGCGCGCCTCGCCCGCTTCCTGGCGAAACCAGCCGATCGTCACGCGCTTCGGCACCGAGACCTCGCCGTCGTCGGGTTTCTCGTCGCCAGCGATCAGCCGGAAGAGCGTCGACTTGCCCGAGCCGTTCGGACCGACCAGGCCGACTTTCTCTCCGGGATTCAACTGGAACGAGGCGTCGACGAGCAGCGCGCGCCGGCCGTAGTGCTTGGCGACGTGGGACAGGGCGATCATGCGGCGCGAGAGCTTACGCGCAGCGCGCGGACCTCACACGCTCGACCCGCGTGACGACGACGCCATCAGCGATCGGAAGGCGCGCCGCCCGAGCATGCCGACTCGAACAACCGCCCGACGTCGACGGTCGGGCCCTCGACGATCCGGGTCCAACACCAGTCGACCACGAAGAGGTCCTGGCCCCTCCAGCGGAACGGGAAGCTGCCCCTGCCGCGCTCGGGGTGGTCCGGACGCCATTCCCCCGCTGGACCCTCTCGCTCGAGCACGCCGATCAGGTAGCCCGCGAACTCGAACGCCCGGCGGTCGGCGCCCTGCTCGTTCGGTTCGCGCTTGTACTCCTCGTGCAACATCCCGAGCAGGCGTTCGACCGCTGCCACGGAAGCGCGCGAGCCGTCGAGCTCGATCCCGAGCTCCCCTCCGCACTCGATCGCGAGCTCGGAGAGTTCGGGCAGCAGGCGGCGAAGTTCGGCGGGCTTCATGGGCGGATTGGCCGGAGAGCATCGCGATCGGGCCACCGCAGCGCAACCCCACGAAGGCCTTGCGCGCGAACCAGCGCGAAAAGCAGCGCGGGCGCGCCGGAGCCGAAGCCCCGCCGCGCCCGCGATTCGATCGAAGGATGGCTCAGCGGTCGTAGCCGATCGCGTCGAACGCGTTGGTATCCGACGCCTTGTAGTAGTTCGGGAAGTACGTCTGAGCCGCGGCGAACGCCGGGTCCATGATTCCGATGTTGGCGGCCTGCTCACGGAAGTGACTCGCTTGGTACGGCGAGCCGTCGGAAAGGCGGTACTCCACCGAGATCAAGTCGAAGTTCTGGTCGTCGTTCGGCGCGTTGAACGCCGCAAGGCGCGCGCGCGTCTGGAACTCGGCGGTCGTGTCCGGGTTGTAGTCGCTGGCCCCGTCGGTGCGCTGGAAGCGGAAGATGTCGATCGCCTCGATGTCGTTGACCCGGAAGTCGATCCCGGACGTGAAGCCCATCGCGTGCCCGGTCTCGTGGATCACGACGTCGACGAACGAGTACTTGCCAGCGCTGATGCCGTTCGACGGGTCGAAGTCCCACGCGAAGATGTTGTTGTACTGCATCGACGCCGCGGTGCCGGCGACCGAGCCGATCGTCGCCCGGTAGTTCGCGACCGTGAAGAACACACGCGTCTCGTTGGTGATCGCTGCTCCGCTGGAGTAGCGCACGGGAATCGTCGAGGTCGTCGGCAGGAAGCTCTGGATCGTGTCGTTCGCGTCCTTGCCTGCGTTCAGACCATTGCGAGCGTTGGCCCACGTGACGTTGACGTAGCTCGAGCCCGTGCCGCCGAGGACGTTCGACGGCAGCGTCGCGAACGACAGGTTGACCGTGACGGTGATCAGGTCGTTGAACTGACTCTCCATGTACGCCTCGGCGGTCGCGATCGCGCCGAGCGCGCCGGCCGGGATCGAGCCCGAGACGTTGAACACGAAGTTGATGCCGGCGTCGTTGTGCGTCTGGTCGACCTGGATCACCGGACCGCTCGCCATCAGCGCGTCGTGCGAAGCCGCGAGTTGGCGCAGGTCCGGCGGCGTGAGCGTCGAGCTCCCCGGACCGCAGACCGGACGCCACACCGTCTCCATCGGCACCATCACCTGTTGACCGTCGGCGTACTGCGTCGACACCTGCGGCGGCAACGGCTGCACGAACACGTTCGCGCGCGAACTCGCGGAGGCCTGCGCGGCGACGCCGTTCGCGAAGCTCGCGGAAGCGAGGAACGCGATCGCAGCGGCGCTGCCCGTGGGACGAAGGAACGAAGCAACCTGACGGGAGAGGATTCGCATGTTCAGTCCTGGGGGTTTGGACGGACTTCCTGGGGTCGCTCGACCTCGCATCGGCCGAGCGGGGCGCTCCGATCGGACGCCCGGTTCGAGTGTAGCCAGGCCGACGGATCCGGCGCGTTCCACGTTCCGTCCTCACGCGACGTTCTAACGAGTGAGATCGACGAGGAAGTCGAAGCCTCCCTGTCCCGGCAACAGCACACCGTTCGGGTCCAAACGCAGGACCGCGCCGGGTGCGATCAGAAGCACGCCTCCGTCACTCGACGCGGAAGCGCGATCGAGCCCGCCGAGCGGCAACGTCGAAACGTCGATTTCGAGCGCGCCATTCGCGCCGTAGCGCCGCGCCAGAGGCTGCGTGGTGTCCGCGATCCAGACGCTTTCCACGCCGCGCACGGGAGCGAGATGCAGCGCATGCAAGCCGGTCGCGACGCTCCAACGCGTCGCGAGCGTCGGCTCGAGGAGCGACACGCGCCCGGAAGCACCGATGTCGAGCACCCACCACGTTCCCGGAGTCGGGCCGGGGCGGACGTCTCCGATCGGTCCGCCGAGCGCGCGCTTCGCGAGCACCGTCGGCGGCGCGGAACCGAGCTCGAGCAGCCAAACCTCGCCGTCGTCGGTCCCGACCGCGACGCGTGAGCCCGCGCCGGCGGCACAACTCGCGGTCGCGAGCTCGAGCACGGTGGAAGTCGTCCCCTGCGCATCGACCCTCACGACCCGACCCGACGAGTCCGTCCGCTCGACGACCAACGCATCGTCGCGCGAGAGCTCGAGGTCGAGCACCGGACCGAACACCGCCGCCGCGACGCGATTGCCGTCCGCACCGAACAGCAGCAGGTCGTGGACGCCGAGCGGGTGGCTCTCGCGCGCCGAGACCGCCCACAGACCCCCATCGCTGCGTCGTTCGGCCTCGACCGGACTCTCGAGCGAGATCCGCTTGCCCTCGAACAACCCTTCATCGAGCCCGATCAACGCGTCGGCGTCGCGGTCGGCGACCCAGGTCGTCAACGGCCCCGGCTGGAAGTCCGCGGCGAGCTCGGGTGCGGCACGCACCGCGAGCGCGACACCGGCGCCGAGGACGAAGGGCCCGGCGTGAGCGGCGAGCAGGAGGGACGTGGTGCGCCAACGCGCGGTCGGATCGGACGCGGACGGAGTTCTGGTTTCCATGCACGCTTCGATCGCGCGAGCTCGACGCGGTTGCGGTTCGAGCCGCGAATCCGAGTCGCCCGCCGAGATGGCCGAGGAATTCGCGCTTCCGCCGCAACCGTCGCACGGCGAGGCGATCCAAGGTGCGCGTGAGGGCGCGGAGGAGCGCTCGACGCTCCGAACGACGAACCGAGCGCCGGCTCAGGCCGGAGGATTGAAATGGTAGAGCACCACGTACACGAGCACGCCGGTCACCGACACGTAGAGCCAGACCGGAAACGTCCACTTCGCGAGCCGGCGGTGCGCCTCCCAGCGCTCTCGTCGCGCGAGCCAGATCGTGCGGAGGATCATCGGCAAGTTGACGACCGCGAGCACGGTGTGCGACAGCAGCAACGCCAGGTACGCGAGCCGCGCCGCTCCCACTCCGTTGAACGTCGTCGGTCGTCCGCGCGCGATCGCGAAGTGGTAGTAGAGGTAACAGGCAAGGAACGCGGCGCTGGTCCCGAACGCGGTGTACATCAGGCGTTCGTGCAAGTCGCGCCGCCCGCGCTTGATCGCGACCAGACCCGCGACCAACAGCACCGCGGCCGCACCGTTCAACGACGCGTTGAGCAGCGGGAAGTTCATCCGCCGTGAGCTCCCAACCACTTCGCGCGCTCCAACGCCTCGCGCACCGACGCCGGTTCCGTGCCGGAGTAGTAGCCGGCAACCCGCCCACGCGCGTCGATGACGACGAGCTTGGTCGAATGCGTCACGTGCTCACCGACGGGCACGCTGCCCGGGGCGACACGCTCGACCGGCAGCGCGAAGCTGGAGCGCAAGAACGCATCGATCTCGGCGGCTTCGCCGGTCAGGAAGAGCCACCGCGACGCGTCCGCGCCCAACGCGCGAGCGTACTCCGATAGCACGGCCGGTGTGTCGGTCGCGGGATCGACGCTGACGGAGATCAAGCCGACTCCGGACTCCGGCAAGTCGTCCTGGATCGCCCGCAGGTTCGCGCTGATCGTCGGACAGGGACCGGTGCACGTCGTGAAGACGAAACTCGCGATCCAGACTCGGCCCGCGAGGTCGGCATTCGTCACCGTACGTCCGCTGCCATCGAGCAAGGAAAACGGGACGAGCTCACCGAACCGCGCATCCGAGTCCGCGCGTGCGTCGAGCGTGGTCGCGGCGTTCGAATCGTCGCTGCACGCCGGTGCGAACGACGCCGCGAGCAACAGCGCCCCCCAACCGAACCCGCGAACGAGCCGCCTAGGCCTGCGTTCGCTCGCTCGCACGCTGTCGCCGAGTTCGCAGCGCATCAGAAGAACGGATAGCAGTCGACCAAAGGGCGGATCAATGGCAACGCGAACACCACCGGCAGGTAGGCGAGCGACGTGTAGAGCAGGACGCGGGCGCGCACACTGGTCTGCCGCCACGCGAACGCGGCGGCGGTGCCGGCATAGACCATCGACAGCGCGAGCGCCACCGCGGCGAACAAGCCTCCGGCCTGTCCGTGCAACGCGGGCAGGATCGCGATCGGCAACAGCAGCAGTCCGTGGACGAGCGCCTGACGCCCGGCCTGGCGCTCGCCTTCGGGCGTCGACGGCAACATCCGCAGCCCGGCGCGCGCGTAGTCGTGCCGCCACAGCCATGCGATCGCCATGAAGTGCGGGAACTGCCAGACGAAGAGCAATCCGAACAGCCAGTAGGCCCAACCTTCGACCGACCCGGCGAGCGCCGCATACCCGACCAACGGCGGCATCGCGCCCGGCAGCGCGCCGATCACGGTGTTGAGCGACGACACGCGCTTCATCGGCGTGTACACGAGCGCGTAACCGACCAGCGTCGCGAGCCCGAGCAGTGCGGCGAGCACGTTGAAGCGCAGCGCGAGCCCGAGCGTCCCTGCTCCGGCAAGCGCCGCGCCGAAGAGCAGTGCGTCGCGCACGCGGACACGGCCCGCGGGCAAGGGCCGCTGCGCCGTGCGCTCCATCCTGCGATCGGTGTCCCGCTCGAGGACCTGGTTGAACGCGCTCGCCCCGGCGCCGAGCAAGAGAATCCAGAGCCCGGCTTCCGCACAACGCCACCAATCGACGGCACCGGGCTGCGCGAGCGCGCCGCCGACGAGTCCCGCGTACCAGACGAACGTGCCGATGCGGGGCTTGGTCAACGTCGCGAGGTCGGCGAGCGCGCTGCGGAGCCCGACGGCTTCGGAACGCGGCGCGTCGGCGCCTTCACCGGGCAGCTTCATCGCACGCCCTCCGCGACGGCGTTCGACGGAACGGTCCGGGACGCCCACATCGCTGCGGCGACGCACCAAGCGAGCAGCAAGGCGCCGCCGAGCACGTGCGCGGTCGCGACGAGCCACTGGAAGAAGTCGACGTCCTCGGGCCGCGCGACCATCCACGCGACGAGGCCGAGCACGAGTTGGGCGACCACCAGGATCGTCAGCCCCTTGGCGAGCGAGGCGAACGGCGACGCAGGCGCTTCCGTCGCCGCGGCGCGCAGCCGCTTCGCGAGCGGCAGCACGTGCCCGAGCACGGCGATCGCCCCGAGCATGTGGATCCCGATGCGCATGTGCAGGTTGCCTTCGAGGCCGGTGCGCAACGCGTGTCGGTACCACGCGCCGAGCCCGATCTGCACGAACACGATCACCGCGGTCAAGATCGCGAGCCGCCGCAGGCGCGCGCTCTGCGTGAAGGGCAAGCTCGCGGTCGCCTGCCACGCAGTCGACTGGTGCACCCACGCCGCGGCCATCACTGCGATCACGAACTGAGAGAACGTGCCGTGGAGGAACGCGAGCCCCGGGCTGTTCTCGAGGACGCGCGAGCCGCCGATCCAACCTTGCACTCCGATCGCAGCCAACGCGCCGGTGACCAGCCAGCGCGCGGACGGACGCGGGTCGCGCAGCCACGTCGCGACGACCGCCGCGATCATCAGCAACCCGAGCACGAGCCCGAACTGCCGGTGCGAGTGTTCGACGAACGTCCCGAGGTCGCGGAACCACTTGTCGATCGGGAAGAAGGGCATGAACGAGCCCTCCGCGTTCCACCATCCGGTCACGGCCATCCCGGCGCCGAGCGTGGTGACCGAGCCACCGAACGCGAACAGCGGCAGCAGGACCAGGCCGGCGGCGACGATCAGGCGCCGAGGCCAAGGGCTCGGAGCGGGCGCCGCGGACGGAGTGGAGGCTGTGGATGCCATCGGGGGGACGGAGGCAGGCTCGACTTCGCCGACGGACGTTCCGAGGCCGAGTTCGAGGCCCGGCATCATAGAGAAGCGGTCGCGTGCCGTCCGCTGTTCGCAGCCCGCGTTCGCGTCGTAGACGGCCGCCGCGGGGGCTCGGGCGGAAGCGATTTCGAGCGAGCCCGCGCGAATCCCGGACCTCGCGCGGACGCGGGGCCCAAGGCTCACCGTCGTGTACCCGCGACCGCACGAGCCCAGCCAGGCGTGGCAGTCCGATCAGACGTCGTCCGCGGAACCGTAGGCGAGCGCGCGAACGTAGTGCACGAGGCACCACACCTCGTCGGACGTGAACAGCGGCACGCCATCCGAGCCGCGCGTGCCGCCGATCCCCGGCATCGGCGTGCCCGGGATCCCCGCCCAGATCCGGCGGTAGAGATCGATCGGTCGGTCGCCGCCGCGGAATCGTCCACGGGTCAGGTCGCGCGGCTCGGCGGGGCGGCCCCACTCGTCGCGCAGCGCGAGCACGCGCTCGCCTTCGGCGTCGACGGTCCAGACCGCCGGCCCGTCGCCGCGACCGGACTCACCGTGGCATTGCACGCAGTTCGCGCGCGCCGTGTCGTGGAAGAGCTCGCGCCCGCGCCGCACGCGCTCCGGCGTCGCCTCCGGCGGAACGTCGGCGAGCACGAGCGCGTGTTCGTCGGCGCGCTGCCACAGCTCCCACACCTCCGCGTAAACCGCGTCCGCGTCGTCGCGGGTGAAGTCGCCTTGCTCGGCGGCGAGCCCGGCGAGCCGGCGCTCGACCATCCCGCGCAGCGCGAGCAACCGCACGTAGTCGGCGAGCCCGTGTCGCTCGCCGAGCGGCAACCCGCGGAACGACGGCATCGCGGTGCCCTGCAGCCCGCGCTCGAGCGTCTCCAGCAGATCCGCGCGCCGCGGCACCGCGCGCTCGCGTTGACCGGTGTACTTGAAGACGCCGTGGCGGAAGTCGCGCGGCTTGGGGTCGAGGAACTGCCCGGTGCGTCCGTCGCCGCCGCCGGAGATGCCGTGGCAGTGCGAGCATTTCACTCGGTAGCTCTCCGCGGACTCAGCGAGCGTCGGATAGCGGTCGGTGAGCAGCGTGCGCGCTCGTTCGACGCGGTCGGGCGCGGTCGCGAGCGCATCGAAGCTCGCGGCGAGGTCGAAGTAGCGCTCCGCGGGCCGGGCGTCCGCGAAGTTGGCGTCGTCGAGTTCCTCGAGCTCGTCCTCGAACACGCCGAGGTTCTCCGCGCGCAAGGCGTCGCGCTCGGCGCTCGAGAGCTCGCCGACGCTCTCGAACGGCTGGTTCGGGTCGAAGCCCGACGCTCGCCACTCGGGAAGCGGCGCGTACCTCGGCGCGTGCGGCGTGCCGAAGAGACGCTCGAGCTCCGCGCGCAAGTCGGCTTGGACGGCAAGCGCGAGCCTGGGTTCACCGGTCGCTTCGTCGAGCGCGGTCGTCTCCGGCGCGAGCGAGTGCTCGAGCACCGGTCGCGCCCCGTCGCAGCCCGCGAGGAAAGCGAGCGCGCACCACGCCGCGGCTCCGGCGACGGCATGGCGAACGATCACGCGGAGATGGGCTTGGCGAAACACCGCTGGCGATCCGTGGAGCGCACCAGTCTCGTCCCCGCCCCTGCGCGGTCAAGCGCGCGATCCGACGCATGCGACACCGGAGCGTCGATCGCGGTCCCGTGGGCTCGGGCGGACGTTCGGAGCCGGCCGAGTGCACGGACTCGCGCCTCGTCGAGTCGGCCGGCTCGTGGTCCGGCTCGTGGTCCGGCTCGTGCTCGGTCGCGTGCTCGGTCGCGTGCTCGGTCGCGTGCACGAGTAAGCGTGCGGCGCGCGCACGCGAGAGCACGGTCGCGAGCCAGGCCCCGAGGTCGACCGTGCGAGTCGTTCAGCTCGACTCAGGCAGCGCCGCGCGCGACTGGCGATTCCACTCCATCAGGCCGATCACCAGTCCGAGGAACGCTCCGGCGAGCAACATGCCGGCGCGGTCCTCGCCACCCGAGTCCGATTGCGCGAGCAGCGCGACCGGCGCGGGTCCGCACAGGCAACCCGCGAGCGCGAGCCCCCAGCGCTTCGCGCCGAAGATCCTCACGAGCCCGAGCACCGCGAGCGCGTAGAGCGCTCCGATCAGCATCATCGCGACCGGATTCGGCAGCTCGTCCTTCGCGAGCAAACGCCCGGCGAGGAACGCGAGCGCGCCGGTGTACGTCGCGGTGCCGACGCCGGCGGTCGCGCGTCGCAGGCGATCGCGCAAGCGGCTCATTCGCTCTCTCCCCCGCCGAAGCGCAGGCCGTCGAACCACGGGACCTCGAGGCCCTCGAGCGAGAGTCTCGGTCGCGGCGCGGAAGCGAAGAGCTCCTCGATCGGCCGCTCGCCGCTCCACGCGTCGATCAGCGCCAGCGTCAGCAGCGCGCCGGCCGCCAGCGCGACCGCGGCGCCGATCCGACGCCACGCGACGCTCGGCGCACGCGCCGGACGCGGCGGCGCGGCGTGCGCGAGGCGCTCGGAGAGCCCTTGCGTGAACCACGCGAACTCCTCGTCGCTCGGCAGGTCGAGCGTTCGGAACGCGCGCCGCCAATCGCGACGGGCGCGCAGTTCGCGCGCGCAGTCCGCGCAGGCCTCGAGGTGGCCACGATCGCGCGCTTCCTCGAGCTCGGAGAGCCCGTGATCGAGCAGTCGATCGAGCCGCGCACGCACGCGCTCGCACGAAACGGAGGCGAACGCGCTCATGCGTCGTCCTCCCCGAGCGCCTGTCGGAGCGCGCGGATCGCCAGGTGGAAGTGCGCGCGTGAGTTCTCCTCGGTGATCTCGAGCAGCGCCGCGATCTCCGCGTGCGAGAGCTCTTGCTCGACGCGCAAGAGGAAGATCTCGCGCTGACGGCCGCTCAAGCGACCGAGCGCCGCGCGGGCCCGCTCCGCGAACTCGGCGCGCTCCAGCGCGGCGCCGACGCCGTGCTCGCCGCGCTCGAGCTCGAGCTCGGGGGAGAGCGGTTCCGGCGCCGTGCGGCGGAAGCGTTGGCGCAACACGTTGTGGGCGATGGAGATCAACCAGGATCGGAGCCGCTCGGTCGCGCGGAGCTCCGCCAAGCCCTCGAAGGCTCGCACCCAGGTCTCCTGGAAGACCTCGCGCGCTTCCTCGCGATCGCTGAGCTTGCGGGCGAGCCACGCGGCGAGCGCGGGCCCGTGCCGGGCCACCAGGGTCCCGAAGCGGTCGCGTTCGCCCCGCAGAACCGCCGCGACCAGTTCGGGATCGCTGCCGTCCAAGGGGTCGTCGAAGTCCGCGTCCGTGCGCGGTCTCGGTGGCGGTGACTCGACGTGCGAGCGCGTGAAGCGCGAACTTTGGAAAATCGAGCGCGCGGAGAGCGTGGAGGGACGGTGAACGCGACCGACGCTCCGCCTATGCTGCTCGCCCCTCGCGTTCGGCCCCATGGTGGGGCGCGCCTGCGCCGGGAATCAGGCAGCATTCCGTGAAGAGCTCGATCCTCTCTCCCCTCCATGCCGAGCGCGGTGCCCACCTCGCGGCCGACGGCACCGTCCTTTTCTTCCGGGACGTGCCCGACGAATACCGGAGCGCGCTCGAGGGCGCGGCGCTGGTCGACCTGACCGATCGAGGTGCGGTCGAGGTGCGCGGACCGGAAGCCGCGGTGTTCCTGCACCGATTGCTCGCCAACGACGCGCGCAATCTGGCGGCCGGACAGGGCAACTCGAACCTGCTGCTCGACGCGAAAGGGAAAGTGCGCTTCCAGTTCGAGCTCGTGCGGCTCGCCGACGACGTCCTGGAGCTCTCGACCGAGCCCGGTGAAGCCCAGCCGGTGGTCAAGGCTCTCGACATGTACCACTTCGCCGAGAAGCTCACGTTCGCGGACGTCACCGAGCGGCACGCGCCGCTCGCGCTCGCCGGTCCCCGCGCGTTCGAGTTCGCCGGGCGTGCGCTCGGCGCGGCGGTCGAGCTCGCTCCGGGGGAACGCACGGTGCGCGCCTGGCGCGACGGCGAGGTCGCGATCACCCGGCTGCCGTACGCGGGCTCCGACGGTCTGCGGCTCGACGCCGGCCCGCGCGCAGCGCAGGCGCTCTGGCTCGCGCTCGCCGAAGCGGGCGCCCAACCGATCGGTCGCGTCGTCGACGACATCCTGCGGGTCGAAGCATGCGCCGCGCGAGCGCACGTCGACGTCGACGAGACGATCTACCCGCAAGAAGCTCGGCTCGAGCGCGCGTTCAGTCTCGACAAGGGCTGTTACATCGGCCAGGAAGTCGTCGCCAAGATCGACACGTACGGCGGCTTGAACAAGCGCATGGTCGCACTGCGCGTGTCGAACGACGATCCGGTGCCGCGCGGCACGCGTCTCTTCCGACTCGACGACGGCGAATGGCGCGATCTCGGAGTCGTGACGTCGTGGGCATACTCGTTCGTGCTCGACACCGGGCTGGTGCTCGCCTACGTCAAGCGCCGCCACCAGAAGGTCGGCACGGAGTTCCGCCTCGGCGAGGGCCCCCACACCGCGACGGTCGTCGCCTCGCCGGTGCGCGCGCACGCGCTCGCGCCGACCGGCGAGAACGAGTGATCACTCGATCGGCTTGAACTCGCGCGGCGTGCCGCGGAAGCCCGCGAGCTCGACGCCGACGTCGAGTTCGATCGGCCCGACCGGCACCAGGCCGCGGATCCACACCGGCACGCCGGTGGTCGCCTCGACCCAGATCGAGAGTTCGCCGTGGATACCGAAGAGCCCCGAGAAGTCGGCTTCGTCGCGACCGGTCTCGGTCTTCGGCACGCCGGTCTGAAGCGTGATCTCGAATGCGTCGAACTCGCCTGCGGGGACTTCGATGCGCTTCTTCGACTTGCCGCGCTTCAGCTTGACGTCCCAGAGCTCGTCGCGGTCCATCAGCTGGAACTCGACGGTCTCACGGCCCTCGAGGATCATCGTGCGCGCGACGTAGACGGCGCTGAGCATGTCGACGCAGCCCGAGGGCGCGTCGCGGGTGACCGGGTCCTTCCAGAGCCGGTGCTCGACGCGCTTGCAGCCGTCGCAGTGATGCGCGTCCTGCCACGCCCACGTCGGCTCGACGAAGTGCGTCTTCAGGTTGCACTTCTTGCAGTGCGTGTCGCGCCGGTACACGCAGACGAACTTGCCGTCCTTCTCGCCGAGCGTCATCTCGCGCTTGCGGTTCTCGGTGCCGCTCTGCGTGCTGCGATGCAAGAGCGCGGGAAACGCCTGCGGCAGGTGCGCCGTCGTGATCAGCTCGTCGAGCGTGTACACGGCGTACTGGCCCTCGGCACGCGCGGACACCACCGCTTGCTCCGCGTGAGCCACGGGATCGGCGCTCGCGAGCAACAACGGGCTCGCGCGGAACGGCTCGACCTTCGAGGTGATCGTCACCTTGCCGACGTCCGGGCTGATCACGCCGAGGTTCAGGATCACGTCGTAGACGAGCTTTTCGTCGCGCGGGATCTGCATCGACGGGAGCCCCCGCCCTGCGAGCAGGAACGGTGCATTGGGATCGGACGCAGCGTGAGCCTTGCTCGGATCGCTGAGCACCGCGCCGTCTTGCGGTCTGCCCGTCGATGCCGACGACGTGCTCGCGGGGATCGCAGTCGACGCGCCGGCCGCGGGCTCCGCCGTCGGCTCGGATCCCGAAGCGGCCGCAGCGTCGCGCTCGGAGACGTTCGACGAGGTCGGCGCGACCGCTCCGCTCGCGGCCTGCTGCTCGCCCGAGTTCGAGGGTGCGTCGAGCTTCTCGGCTCGCGCCGACTCCGATGCCGAGGCTCGCGTTGCTTCGACGCCCAAAGCTCGCGTTGCTTCGACGCCCAAAGCCCGCGTTGCTTCGACGCCCGAAGCTCGCGTTGCTTCGGGCGCCGACGCGCGCGCGGCCTCGGCGATCGGGTCGCCCGTGGCCGCACCGGCCGGCTCGACCGCCGCGTCGAAACCCGTCTCGACGGGCGCCTTCGCGGACCCGACGACCGCGACCTCGACCGTGACGGGATCGTGCGTCGCCCGGACGAACGGACCCGACGAGCCGAAGCACGCCGGCAAGATCGACGCGATGACGAGCGCGAGCATGCGGGAACGGAGCTT
>JADLBP010000178.1 GCA_020847695.1 Planctomycetota bacterium | reverse complement strand
GCTTCTCGGCGTTGTCGGCGAGCTGCGCGAACATCCGAGCCCGCGCATTGCCGCTCTCCGCTTCGGCGAGCACGCGGTAGAGGAACGCCGACTGCTTCTCTTCGTGCCAGCTGTCGAGCGCGGACATGACGAGAGCGTACGCCGGTGGTTCCCCGGCGCAACGTCAGCGTGCGAGGACTCGGAATCTACTCCGCACACGTTGCGATCCGGTCAGTTGGGAAAAGGACCGGCATGCTCGCCCTGCTGCTGTCGCTGCTCGCATTCGCCGCGCCTCTCCAACATCCGGCCTCGACCGAGCTATCCGGCAATGTGCGAATCGTCCACGAGGCGGCGGAGACGCCGCTCGAAGGGTGGTTCGACATCTGGGTGAACTACGCGTACGGCTGGAGCTCGACCCGGGTCTCGGTGCACGACGGGTCCTGGACCGTGCGGCTTCGCGCGGACGTGTCTCGAGTGGCGATCGGTCGCATGGAGTTCGGAGGACGAGCGGCGCGTTCGGACTTCGAGGCCGGCAAGCCGTTCACAGCAGCGCCGCTCTCGGTCGACGCGCATTGGACTCGCGAGAACCGGATCCGCATCCGGGCCGAGGATGGGAGCGAGCTCGCGTCGCCGCTGTACGCGTTTCGGAGCGATGGCGTGTTCGGACCGAGCCGTTTCGATCGCGACCGCGTGTCGAGCGCCGCGCCGCCGCTCCTGCTGCCCGAGTGGCTCGTGGACGACTTGTCGAAGACCGAACGCTGGGCCGGCTCCGTGCGCTGGTGGGTCAGTGCGCACGGCTACGGTTGGACGCCGATCGAGATCGATCACTCCCGTGGGGGAGATTGGTGGGTCGAACTGCGGCGCGCGGGAGACCTCGAGCTGCGAATGCGGCCGAAAGGGCGGATCGATCACGCGCGTGTGTACCTGGAGCAGGCCGGCGAGTCGCAGTGGCTCGGTTGGTGGCCCGACGAGGAGCTCGACGCCGGACCGGCGGATTTCGACGCCTACTTCGGTGAGCTCGAACGGCGCCCGCTGGAGGTCCGGGTCGAGCGCATTCACGTCGGTGACTACGACATCGTCGTGACTCGTGAGTTCGATTGTCGGACGAGCGAGCTGGCGCGCGTTCCCGTCCGTGTCGAACGCGATTCGGTGACGCGCGTCGAACTCTCCTTGGACGCCGCCGAACTCTCCGACGCCGCGCCCTGCCGCGGCATCTTGCGCGTGCCGAGAGCGTGGGGAACCGTCGCGCCGACCGTGCTGGTCGACGTCTGGTGTGGCGGCCACTGGCGTTACGTCGAAACCGCGAGCTGCTCCCCGGCGGAGTCCGTGATCGGCACCGACCTCGCATGGGAATGGAGCGCTGGCACGCGGGCGACCGGGACGCTGCGTCTGCGCGTCGAGCCGCTCCAGGCGCTCTTCGAGCGCGAGTTCGACGCGCACGCGCCGCGGGAGCTGGAGCTCGTCGTGCCGCCGCCGACGCGTTGCGAGGTGCGTGTGGTCGACGACGTCAGCGGCGCGGCACTCGCGCCGAGCGAACTGGAGTGGTGGGGAGGGGACGAGCACGCGACTGCCGGCCTCACGGTCTCGTGTTCGCCCGACCGGACCTTCCGCTTCCTCGCACCGCGCGGTCGAATCGTCGTCGGCGCGCGCATTCCGGGCGAGTCGTTTGGTCGAGCCCCGTTCGACCTGAGCGATGGCGAGAACGTGCTCGAGCTGCGGCTGCGCCGCGCACACGCGCTTCGAGTCAGTGTCAGTCGCGACGGCAAGCCCGGCGACGTTCCCGCGGCGTGGTCGATCGTCGCAAAGCCGATCTCCGGCCACGGTCGGGTGATCGAGGCGTCGCGCTCCGACGGCGAGATCCTGCTTCGCTTCGACGAACAGGGCGAGTACGAGCTCACGTGGCCCGCGGCCGACGGGTGGGTCGGCGCCGCACCCGTACGCGCGGTGGTTGGCGGGGTCGAGGCTACGCGCGTAGCGATTGCGCTGGTGCCGATCGCCCGGTGACGCCTACTCCCCAAACCTCGGTACTTCGTACGTCGCAGTCGGATCGACCGCGAACGCGTACGGGCTCTTCCACAGGTCGGTGAAGAAGCCGTCGAGCGCGCCGCCGAGCGCCGCGCCTTCCAGCAGCACGCCGACGTTGCGGCTCTCGTAGAAGTAGTCGCGCTCCCAGTTGCTCGTGCCGAGCCATGCGCGCTCGCCGTCGACCACGCAGTACTTCGCGTGGACGACGCGCGCGAACGGGACGTAGCCGGTCGAGCACTGCGGGATCGTGACGAGCTTGACGGCGAAGTGCTCCAGCGGCTCGAGCTCCTGCAGCGTCTCGATCGTGCCCTTGCGCTTGCCCCAGTCGGCGACGAGCAGCTCGACCTCGACTCCGCGCGCGGCCGCGCGGCGCAGCGCGCCGTCGAGCTCGTCCCACGGCGGCGCGTTGCGCTGCGCGGGCTTGTACGTCAGCAGTTGCACGCGCACCGACTTTTGCGCGCCGTCGATCAACGCGACGATCCGCGGCAGATCCCACAAGGCTGCGTCGAGCGCGTGCTCCTTCGGACTGATCAGCGGCGTGACGCGCACCGTGCCGCCCGGCGCCGTGAGCTCCAGCGGGAACCGCTTGGTCGCGTCGGTAGCGAGCCGCGCGGGCGCATCGAGCGACTTCACGCCGAGCTGCTTGCCCGCGCTCTGCCAGTCCTCCTCGAAGCTCGTCGCGAAGACACGTGCGACCTCGGGCGCGGCGATCCGCACGCCGAGCTCCTGGATGTGCTCCAGCGAGCGCCAGTCGAGGTTCTGGCTGCCGAGGTACGCGCTGGTGCCGTCGACGACGAAGTACTTCGCGTGCAGCACGCCTCCGGCGACTTCGGCGAAGTCGAGCTTGCGCACTTCGACGTGCTCGTGCTTCGCGAGCGCCTCCAGCGTCTCCGGGTACTTCGCCCAGAACTTCGCGTCCGCGAGGAAGCGCACGCGCACCCCGCGGGCCGCCGCGCGTTCGACCGCGGTGAGCACGGGCGACAGCTTGCTCCCCGGCCGGTCGCAGACGTAGAACTCGGCGAACGAGAGCGACTGCTTCGCGCCGTCGATCATCTCGCGCCAGACCACGTCGGTGTCGCGGATCGAGACGTGGTCGAGCGTGGTCTCGAGCGGAACCGATTCCACGAGCTCGATCTCGGGTTCGACGAGCGCGCTCTCGGGCGCGGGCAGGACCGGGGCCTGGAGCAGGGGCAGGGCGAAGAGCGCGACGAGCATCGGAACCTCCGTGGCGCGCCAGTATGCAAGGCCGGGGCTCGCCCCGCGCGACGCTCGACGGCAAACTCTTGCGCGATGACCCAACCGAAGAGCGTGCTCGTCACCGGCGCGAGCCGCGGCATCGGCGCGGCGATCGCGCGGTCGCTCGCGCGCGAAGGCTGGTTCGTGTTCGCCGCCGCGCGCTCGAAGTCGGAGTGCGACGTGCTCGCGCGCGAGATCGCGGCGACCGGCGGGCGCGCCGAGGGGCTCGAGCTCGACGTCGGCGACGTCTCGTCGATCACGCACGCGATCGATCGGATGAAGGACCGCGATCTGACGCTCGACGGCCTCGTCAACAACGCGGGCATCGCGATCTCGGCGCCGCTGGTCCACGTCGGCGAGGACCTCGTCGAGAAGCACTTGCGCGTCAACTTCCACGGCCCGCGGCGGCTGATCGAGGCGTTTCTGCCCGAGATGCGCCGCCAGAAGTTCGGCCGCATCGTCAACGTCGCGTCGTCGGCGGGTCTGCGCGGCTACAAGTACGTCAGCGCGTACTGCGCGTCGAAGCACGCGCTCGTCGGCTACTCGCGCGCGGCGGCGGACGAGCTCGCGGGTTCCGGCGTCTCGATCGCGTGCGTGTGTCCGCACTACGTCGATTCGCCGATGACAGCGGCCTCGGTGCAGCGCATCGTCGAGAAGACCGGCCGCAGCGTGGACGAGGCGCGCGCGGTGCTCGCCGAGCAGAACCCCGGCGGCAAGCTGGTCACCGTCGAAGAGGTGGCCGCGACCGTGGTCGACCTGATGGGCGACGGGCGCAACGGGTGGTTGGTCGAGCTCGACGGCGCGACGAGCCGCGTGCTCGAACGCCGCTGATCAGCCGGCTTCGGCGGTCGTCACGGGAAAGTGGTTCGCGGACGTATCCGGATCGATCGTGGTCATCACGAACGGAAGCTCTTCGTCACCGAACAGGTCGAACGCCAACTCCCACGCTCGGTCGCTGACGGACTCGTACGCGTCATCGGGCACGTCCAGCAGGTGTACGAAGTGCTGGATTGCCGGATCCTCGTCGGCGGTGAACGGGACGGCGACGATTCGATACTGCGGCCACCTGGCACGGACGGTGGCGAGGAACTTGTCGAGCTTCGATGGGTTCATGCACACACCTCGTCCACGAAATCCTCCACGCGCGGCAGCAGTTTGGCAACGTCCCTCGAGCGAACGAGCTGCACCCGGTAGTCCGCTTGCAGTCGCAGACTGTACGCCTCGACGAACAGAGCCGTATCGGCGTGGCGTCCTCGCGCACGGTAGACGTGGTTCTTGGCCGTCGAGTGCTTCCAATCCGCGTACGGTCCGAGCTCTGCAGGCCGCAGTCCACGGCGGATGAACACGTAGATGCATGCTTGGAACAGCGCGTAGTAGAGGCGGCTCATCGCGGAATCGATCAACGACGCGTCGAGGAGCATCCTGGCCGCGTCCACGTTCTCTCGGGCTTTCTGGTCCATGTCCCCGGCCAGCGCGAAACCACTGGCTCCACAACAAGGACCGTCGATCGCCGAGCCGGTGACGCTTTTCGCGCGGAAGTCCGTCGATCGACCTCGAAGCGAATCGACCGCGGTACCGCCCGAACCTAGACTTCGCGGCATGTCGCTCCAGACCTTCAATCCGTCGGGTTGGAAGACGCCCAAGGGCTACTCCAACGCCGTGGTCGCGCCGCCGGGCGCCAAGCTCGTCTTCCTCGCCGGCCAGGTCGCGTGGGACGCGAACGAGCAGCTCGTCGGCGCCGGCGACTTCGCGCGGCAGTTCGAGCAAGCGCTCTCGAACGTCGTCGTCGCGCTGCGCGCCGCCGGAGGCGAGCCCGCGCACCTCGCGACGCTGACGATCTTCGTCGTCGACAAGCAGCAGTACATGGCCGCGACCAAGGACCTCGGCGCGATCTGGAAACGGCTGGTCGGCAGGCACTACCCGGCGATGGCGCTGGTCCAGGTCGCCGCGCTGCTCGAGGAGGGCGCGCTGGTCGAGATCCAAGGCATCGCGGCGATCCCGTGACGCAGAGGAGCACCCGCATGAACCCGAAGCACTTCCACTACTCCGAGAGCGAAGGCGTCGCGACGGTCCGGCTCGATCGGCCCGATCGACTCAATGCGCTCACGTTCGATTCCTACGCCGAGCTGCGCGACACGTTCGTCGCGCTGCGGACGCGCGCGAGCGTCCGTGCGGTGATCCTGACCGGCACCGGACGCGCGTTCTGCTCCGGCGGCGACGTCAAGGACATCATTGGTCGGATGTTCGCGATGAACGACGCCGAGGTGCTCGCGTTCACGCGCATGACGTGCGACCTGATCGAGAACATGCGCACGCTCGAGAAGCCGATCGTCGCCGCGCTCAACGGCACGACGTGCGGCGCGGGCGCGGTGATGGCGGCGGCCGCCGACGTCCGGATCGCATGCGACGAGGCGAAGATCGCGTTCCTGTTCACCAAGGTCGGCCTCTGCGGCGCGGACATGGGCGCGGCGTGGCTCCTGCCGCGCATCGTCGGGCTCGGGCACGCGAGCGAACTCCTGATGCTCGGCGAGTTCGTCGACGCGAAGCGCGCGCACGCGATCGGGCTCTACAACAAGGTCGTGCCGCTCGACGAGCTGCTGGTCGAAGCGCAGAAGTGGGCACAGAAGCTCGCCGACGGTCCGACGATGGGCATGGCGGTCACCAAACGGATGCTCAATGCCGAGTACGCGATGACCTTGCCCGCTGCGATGCAAGCCGAGGGTTGGATCCAAGCCGAGTGCATGAAGCACCCCGACTACAAGGAAGGCTTCGACGCGGCGATGGCGAAGCGGCCGCCCGAGTTCCGCAAGCGGAGCGCGCGTTGAGCGCGTCGACGACTACGGGGCTTGCCGAGCTCTCGGCGCTCTGCCGTCGCGTCGGTGCCGCGGGCGAGCCGATGCTCGAGGGCCTCGACGAGACCGCCGCCGCGAGGAAAGCGCTCGCGATCCTCGCCGAGGTCGAGCTGCTGCGCTGGACGGTGCCGCATGCGTTCGGCGGGGCGAGGCTCGACGGGCTCGCGAGCGATCGCGACGTCAGCGTGCGAGCGCTCTGCGCCGCGCGCGCGGAGCTCGCGTACCGGTCCGGCATGCTCGACGTGATGTTCGTGATGCAAGGCCTCGGCTCGTATCCGATCGCGCGCGCCGGTTCCGACGCGCTGCGCGCCGAGATCCTGCCGCGCGTCGCGTCGGGGGAACGGATCGCGGCGTTCGCGTTGACCGAGCCCGAGGCCGGCTCCGATCTCGGCGGCATCGCGCTGCGCGCGGAGAAGCGCGCGGGGGCCTGGCGCTTGAACGGCGTGAAGACGTTCATCTCCAACGCCGGCATCGCGAGCTTCTACACCGTGCTCGCGCGCACTTCCGGCGAGCCCGGCGCCGACCGCGACGGCGGCAAGGGCTCGTTGACGATGTTCCACGTGCCGGCGAACGCGCGCGGGCTCACCGCGACCCGCTTCGAGGTGATCGGACCGCACCCGATCGGCGAGTTGCACTTCGACGGCGTCGAGATCGACGACGCCGAGCGGCTCGGCGCGGTCGGCGAAGGCCTCGACGTCGCGCTCGCGACGCTCGCGCGCTTCCGCACCTCGGTCGCGGCGGCGGCGAACGGCTTCGCTCGGCGTGCGCTCGACGAGTCGATCGCTCGCTTGAAGACGCGCAAGCAGTTCTCGAAGCCGCTCGCGGCGAACCAGGGCCTGCGCTTCGACCTCGCGGAGATGGACGCGCGGCTGCGCGGCGCGGAATTGCTCGTCGCCGAAGCCGCCGACGCCGTCGATCGCGGCGAGCGCGCGGTCAAGGAAGTCGCACGCGCGAAGTTGGTCGCGACCGAGACCGCGTCGTGGATTTGCGATCGCGCGGTGCAGCACTTCGGCGGCCTCGGCGTCAAGAAGGGCAGCGTCGTCGAGCGCCTCTTCCGCGACACGCGCGCGCTCCGCATCTACGAGGGCACGAGCGAGATCCAGAAGCTGATCCTCGCGCGCGAGCTCGTCGACTGACGCGGGCCTGGCCGACGCATCACCGCCCCGCGTTGTAGATCGGGCCGCCGGCGGCGCGGTAGCG
>JADLBP010000177.1 GCA_020847695.1 Planctomycetota bacterium | reverse complement strand
GAAGCGCTGCCCGAAACGCGCGCGGCGCGCGTGATCGTCGTCGCGACCGCGACCCGCGGCGCGCCGCCGGGCGAGGCCGAGCGCGCGAAAGCGGCTCGCGCGCTCGCCGAGGTGCGCGCGGGCGTGCCGTTCGAGTCCGTCGTCGCGCGCTTCTCGTCCGGACCGAGCAAGCCGTTCGACGGAGTGCTCGGCACGTTCACGCGCGGAGTGCTGCTGCCCGAGCTCGACGAGTTCCTCTTCTCTGCGGAGGTCGGCGCGTTGAGCCCGGTGCTCGAAACCGATGCGGGCCTGCAGATCCTCCAGCGCATCGAGCGCGACGCCGCCTGCGCGATGATCCAGATCGACCTCGCGCACCAGGGCGGCAGGGAGCTCGTGCAGAAGTTGCGCGCCGAGCTCGACGCCGGCGCGGACTTCGCCGAGCTCGCGCGCAAGTACTCCGACGAGCGCGTCAGCGGCGAGCGCGGTGGGCTCTACCGCATCTTCGAGCGCAGTCCTCACGACGCGTTGCTCAAGAAGGCGGCGTTCGAGCTCGCGATCGGCGCGCACGCGGGGCCGATCGAGACGCCGATCGGTTGGCACTTGATCCGGCGCTTGCCGCTCGACGCCGTGCCCGCGAGCCTGCGCGAGTCGAGCTTCGCGCGCGTGCGCGCGTTCACGATCGCGTGGTCGCGCGCGCGCGGCGCGAATCCGGCGCTGCGCCGCAACCAGGACGAAGCGCGGATCCTCGCCGAGGACCTGCGCCGCCGTCTCCAGAACGGCGAGGACATGGAGGCGATCGCTCGCTGCTACGACGACGATCCGGTTGGCCGCGCGCGCGGCGGCGACCTCGGCTGGGTGCTCCGCCGCTCGCCGATCGTGCCGTCGTGGCTCGACGTCGTCTTCCTGACGCCGCTCGGCCAGCCGACCGAGATCCTCGCGACCGACTTCGGTTGGGTGATCGCCCGGCGCGAGCGTTGACCCGGCGCGAGCGTTGACCCGGCGCGAGCGTTGACCCGGCGCGAGCGTGGGGCCCGCGCAAGCGTGGGGCCTGCGCAAGCGTGGGCCTGCGCGGGGGCTCACCCGCGCGCGCTCAGAAGCTGTGGCTCCACCCGAGCTCGAAGGCCGAGTCGTCGCGCGCGTCGATCGGCAGCGTGCCGGTCGAGTAACGCAGGAACCAGCCCTGCGGGAAGTCGAGGCTCGCGGCGAAGTAGGACTGCTCGTCGAGGCCCGCGCGCTCGATCGCGCTCGGCGGATCGAGCTCGCGGTAGTAGCGGTAGCCGAGCGAGCACCAGACCACGCCGTCATCGAGCACCGCGAGCGGGGACTTCATCCCGAGCTCGGCGCGCGCGCGCGCGAACGGATCGGTCTCGTCGAGCGCTTCGCGGCTCGCGTTCTCCGCGGGGTCGACCAAGTCGAGTCCGACCAGCAACGACGGCCACGCGCGCCCCGACGGCGTGAAGTCCGACTGCATCCCGGTCAAGCAGCGCAGCGCCGCGAACGGGTAGTCGAACAGGTTGAACCGCGTCCGGTTCGAGTCGGGGTTCCAGTCGCGGATCACCATCCCGTACTGGAGCCCGTAGGCGTACTGGAGGCTCGAGAAGTCCTGGTTCGACTCGACCGAGGCATGCGCCGCGAAGTCCCAGAAGCACTCGTCGCCGAGCAAGTCGCCGATCGCGTGCTTCAGGTCGTTCCACGTCGGATCGGCGAAGACCGTCTCGAGCTCGGCATCCTCGTCGGCCATTTGCGTGAAGAACGCCTGGAAGCGGTTCGGCGGCTCGCGACCGGGCTCGGCGGGGCCGTCGAACGTCGCGGGATCGGCGAGCCGCGCGTCGAGCGCGTCGAGATCGACGTCGGAGTAGCGCGCGCCGAAGAAGTGCAGCTCGAAACCGGTGTCGAGGAAGTCCTCGGGGTTGGCGCGTTGGTCGAACGCGACGTTGCCGCGGCCGCGGAGGACCAAGCTCATCGAGCTCGACTCGCCCGGTGAGACCTCGAGCGCCTTGTGGAAGTCGTACGAGAAGCCGAGCGACGCCGTATCGCGCGCGTCCTCCGCATCGAACGCCTTGAAGCGGAAGTTGACGTCCTCGAGGAACCTGCCGAGCGAGCGTTCGCGCGAGAGGCCGTCCAACAGCTCGTTGAACTCGTCCGGATCGCTGCCGCGCAGCGCGTCGAGGAGCTTCGAGAGCTGCTCGGGCTCGAACAGGCCTTGCGGATCGTCGTCGGCGTCGCCGGACGGTTCGCTGCCGGCCGAGCCATCGTCCTGCGGCGCTTCGACCGGAGCGATCGCCGGCTCGACGGCGGCTTCCGCCGGCGACGCGTCGGCCGGCGAGTTCTCGGCGGTTCGGGCGGTCGGCTCGGCGGCCGGAGCGTCCGCGGCGGGGCTCGGCGGCGGGGCGCCGCCCGCGTTGCCGACGTCCTGCGCGTTCGCGCTGCCGGCGCCGAGCGCGAGCGAGAGCACGATCGCGACGATGCGACTCGCGCGGCTCACTTGAGCTCTCCTTGGAAGTTGTAGTGCTCGTCGACGACGACGGAGAGCTCGCACACCGTGCCCTTGGCGACCAACAGCGCCGCTTGCAGCGCCGCGAGCGCTTGCGGTCGGGTCTTGCCCTGCTCGTACTTCGCTTGGAGCAGCTTGACGAACAGCCGGTCCATCCGCGCGGCGAGCGCCTGCGCTTCCAACGCGCGCAGCGCCGGCGACGCGGCGCCGTTCCAGAAGGCGAGCGCGTCCATCCGGAGCGCTCCGGCGAGCGAGAACTTCGCGCGCAGCTCTTCGAGCGCGAGCAAGATGCCCCACGTGTTGGAGCACGCGAGGTTGTTGGCGTTCCAGTTGCAGTCGGCGGCCATGGGTCTCCTCGTTCGATCGGGAAGCGATGACGGGCGCCGCGGCACGTGCTCGGCGGCGCGCCCACGAGCGAGCAGGGGCGAGACCGCGGCGGTGGAAGCGAAACTCCGGCGGGTTTCGCTTCGACGGAACCGGACTCGCGCTCGGCGCGACCCGGGCGGCAGCGGCGGCGTCGGCCCCAGCGGTCGTGGCGAGGCTCGCCGGAGATCCGCGCGGCGGTCGCTCGCCGGCGACGCGGCGTGCGCTAGGGTGGCGGGAGCTGGTCCGCGTTCCCCGGAGGTCCCGATGTCGTCTCGTCTCTCGCTCGCGTGTCTCGCGCTCGCCGCGTCCGCCTGTCGCGCTCCCGACCCCGCCGCCGGCTCACCGGTGATCTCGATCGAAGGCGCCGTCGCGCATCCCGGCCCGCAGCCGTGGGACGCGGACACGACGGCGCTCGAAGCGGTGCTGCGCGCCGCGCCGCTCGACGCGACGAGCGATCTGAGCCGTGTCGAGCTCGTTCGCCGCGAGAACGCCGGAGCGCGCTCGATGACGCTGGATCTGCGGCGAGCGCTCGACTCCGGGGACAGCACGTTCAACGTGCGGCTGCTCGGCGGCGACGTGCTGCGCGTGCCGACGCGTTAGCCGCGCGCGCTAGCGATTCGGCGCCTCGACGTAGCCGAGCGCCTCGAGGCCCTTCGACGTCTCGTCGTCGAGCGCCGTCTCGACTCCGTCCTGCGCGCCGAGCGAGCGCTCGTACTCCGCGTAGGCCGCCTGCAGCCGCGCGACGACCTCGGGCTGCTCGGCGGCGAGGTCGCGGAGCTCGCCGGGATCCACGAGCACGTCGTAGAGCCGCGGCTCGTCGCGCTCGCGCCACAAGAGCCGCCAGCGTCCGTCGCCGATCGCCCACTCGCTGACGTTCTTGCGCTGCGCGACGAACGACTGCACCAGCGCGCGCTCCCGCGGCAACGTCGACGGTTCTGAGAGCGGCAGGCCGCGCCAACCGGCGAGCGCAGGCAGATCGAGCGCTTCGAAGAGCGTCGGCGCGACGTCGAGGTGGTTGACGTGCGCGTTGCTGCGCGCGTAGCCGCGCCGGTCTCGCTCCGCGCCCTTCGAAACGCCGCCGGGCGGCCGGACGAGCAGCGGCACGTGCACTTGCTCGCGCTGCACGTTCTCGCCGTGGCAGAAGTACTGGTCGTGCTCGCCGAGCGACTCCCCGTGGTCCGCGGTGAAGACGACGATCGAATCGTCGAGCAGGCCGCGCGCGCGGAGCTCCGCGATCAGCCGACCGAACTCGCGGTCGAAGTACCGAATCTCCGCGTCGTAGCGGTCGCGGTAGACGTCCGGTCGGTTCTCGCCGTCGAGGTTCTGGTACTGCGGGATCTGGCCGAGCCCGCGCTGGGTCGTCCCGAGCGGCAGCTTCTCGTCCTTCGGCGTGCGCGCGAACTCGGCGGCGAGCTCCGGCGGCGGCAAGTAGGGCCCGTGCGGGTCCTGGAAGTGCACCCAGAGGAAGAAACGACCGTCGCGCGGTCGCGTCGCGAGCCACGCGAGCGCCGCGTCGGTGGTGCCGCTCGCATCGCGCTCGAACGCGACGCGGTTCTTCTCGCGCGCCGTCATCTCGGAGTCGTAGTGCTCGAAGCCTTGCTCGAGGCCGATCCCGGCGAAGTTCGGCGGCACCTTGCGGACCAGTCCGTTCGAGACGCACGCCGCGGTCGCGAAGCCCCTCGCCCGCAGCGTCTCCGCCAACGTCTCGACGCTCTTGCCCATGCGCTTCGTGTTGCCCGGCGTGACGCCGATCTCCTCGGGCGGCCGGCCGGTCAGCAAGCTCGACAGCGCCGGTTGCGTCCATGGCGCGCAGGAGTACGCGCGGTCGAACACCAGCGCGTCGCGCGCGAACGCGTCGAGCTCGGGGCTGGTCGCGCGCTCGTAGCCGTACACGCCGAGGCGATCGGCCCGCAGGGTGTCGCAGGTGATCAGGATCGCGTTCGCGGCGCGTTTCGCGCCCGGCGGCTCGGAGCACGCGGCGACCAAGCAGACGAGGGCGACGGCACCGAGGCGCGTCGCGCGCGAAAGCAGCCGACGTGCCGTCGAACGGAGAGGGGGAGCGTTCACCCAGAGAGTCTACTCGCCAACCCGCGCTCGCAACCCGCACGGGGCTTGACCATGCGAGCCGACGCGGGAATGGTAGGCGGCCCATGCGCGCGCCGACCCCGAGCCAACCCGCGCGCGCCGAGTCGGCCCTCGCTCTCGACTTGCCCGCCCTCGCGGCGTGGATCGTGTTCGTCGGCGTCCTCGCGGCGTGGGGTGCGTATCTCGCCTCGACGCTCGATTCGGTGCGCTACGCAGCCAAGGCCGATGAAGCGTGGTACCTGAACTACGTCACCGAGCTCTCGACCCGCGGGCTCGGCGTGTTCCCGGAGCTCTTCACGCGCTACCTCGGTGATCCGGCCGCGCAGATCTACCCCAACCCGTTGCGCGTGCTCTACCTGGTCGTCGCCGCGGGGTGGTGCGAGGTCTTCGGCGCGAGCTTCGCGGCGCTGTCCGGACTGTCGCTCGCGTGCCACGTGCTGGCGGCGCTGATCACGTTCGCGGCGGCGCGCGCGCACTTCGGTTCGGCGCGCGCACTGGTGCTCGCGAGCCTCTTCGCGGGGTCACCCTTGTTGTCGGGGCTCGCGCGGCGCGCGCTGATGGACTCGTTCGCGACGTTGACGCTGGTTCTCGCGGTCTGGGGCTTCCTCGCGTGGAGCCGGGACTTCTCGTCCCGCAGGCGCGCGTGGCTCGCGGGCGCGGCGCTGTTCGCCTTGCTCGCGACCAAGGAGAACCACGTGCTCTTCCTGCCGGCCTTCGGCGTCTGCCTCGCCTGGTGCCGGTTCGGCCGCGGCGTTCGCGTGCCGTGGCCGGTCGCTGCGGCGGTGGTCGGCGTGCCGGCGGTGCTCGCCGGATGCGCGTTCGCGGCCGCCGCGGGTGGCTTCGAACCGGTGCGAGAGCTCGCTCGCGTGATCCTCGCGTCGCCGGCCACCAACGACTACGCCGTCCAGTTCGGCAGCGGGCCGTGGTATCGCTACGTGATCGACTTCGTCGCCATCTCCCCGTGGGTGACGCTCGCGGCTCTCGCGGGGATCGGTGGGCTGCTGGTCGGAGCACCGGTGCGCGGACGCGAACCGCTCGAGTTCTTCGTGACCTTCGTCGTGTGCGGGCTCGCGATCTTCGCGCTGTTCACCAAGAACGTGCGCTACCTCGCAGGGCTCGAGCTCGCGTGGTGCGCGCTCGCCACGGCTTTCGCGTTCGAACTCGGTGCGCGTTTCGGTCAGCGCTTCGCGCTCGTGCTCGGGCTTGCGCTCGGCGCGGCGGCGTGCGCGTTCGACGTGCTGACCTTCCGCGCGTTCTTCCTCGTCAACGAGCTCTACGACCCGATCAGCGCGGCCCTGCTCGGTCTGCGCGACATCGTCCCGTTCCGGGCGAAGAAGTGAACGCGACCCTTCCGGACGACCGCGTGCGGGTCGGGCTCGTGATCCCGGCGCTCGACGAGGAGGCCGCGCTCCCGTCGGTGCTCGCCGAACTGCCCGCCGGGGTCGTCGACGTCGTCGTGGTGGTCGACAACGGCTCGCGCGATCGCACCTCCGAGGTCGCGCGAGCGGCGGGCGCGTGGGTGGTGCGCGAGGAGCGCCGCGGCTACGGCAGCGCGTGCTTGTCCGGGCTCGCGGCGCTCTTCGGAGAGCATGCGGATCCGCGCCTGCGCGTTCCCTCGCCGCTGTCGGACCGCGACATCGTCGTGTTCCTCGACGCGGACCACTCCGACTACCCCGAGGACGTCGTGCGCGTGCTCGAACCCCTGCACGCCGGCCGCGCGGACTTCGTGATCGGCTCGCGTGTGAAGGGCGGCGCCGACATGCGCGCGATGCTGCCGCAGGCGTGGTTCGGCAATCGCTTGGCGTGTGTGCTGATGCGCGTGCTCTTCGGCGTGCGTTACAGCGATCTGGGGCCGTTCCGTGCGATCCGAGTCGGTGCGTTGCGCGCGCTCGCGATGCACGACCGCGACTTCGGCTGGACGGTCGAGATGCAGCTCAAGGCTCACGTCCAACGGCTGCGGACCGAGGAAGTGCCGGTCCGCTATCGACCGCGGATCGGCGAGAGCAAGATCACGGGGACGGTGCTCGGCACGCTGCGAGCCGCCTACAAGATCCTCGGTTGGATCTTCGCGTGGCGGATCAAGCTCGCTATTTCTCGGCCGGGAAGCCCCAGGTCCCGTTGATCTTGGTGTAGCGCACGCCGACGATGTCGAGCAACCAATCGAACCATCCGAGGTACGGCGTGGTCCGGTTGTCGTCGATCCGCAGGTTGGTCAGGCGCGAGTCGGAGGCGTTCTCGCGAGCGATGTCCTTCGAAGACTTCGGTATGTCGATCGAGAGGATCGTGACCGCCCAGCCGGTCGACTCGAAGCGCCCCGACGTCTCGGTGTCGCGTTGGATCGAGAGGCTGCCGCAGGAACCGAGCACCAAGACGAGCGCGAGCGACGCGCACAAGCCGCGAAGGGGAGCCGGACGCATGCGGCGAACATAGCCGTTGACGGCGCAGCACGCCAGCTGGCCGCGGCGGCTCAATCCGACCGCGACCTCGACCTCGGGCGCCGCGGGGCTAGCATGAATGCAGACTGCGCGACGTGACCAGCGAAAGCCGACAACCCTCTGCGCGGGCGCTCTCGTGGTGGCTCGCGCTCTGTTTCGCGCTGTACTCCGCTGGGATCGTCATCCAGCTCTTCCCGCCCCAGCGCGGCATCGACTTCTATCACTTCTGGGGCATCGCGGCCGCGCACGAGCTCGCCGGCGACGAGGACATCGGCACGCCATACGTCAACGGGCCGCGCTATGCCGCGCTGTTGAACGCGGTCGCCGACGCCTCGCAGGACCGGCACCTCAAGCAGGCGAACGGAGAGCGGCGTTCGATCGATCCGACCGGCACGCCGTTCTTCTACATGTGCTTCGCGGGCTTGCCGGCGGACTACTCGAAGGCGCACAGTTGGTTCCGGGGCGGGCAGTGGCTCTGTCTCGCAATCGGCCTGTTCTGGTTCGCGCGCCGGGTCGGCGTCGACTCCGGTCTCGCCGCGCTGTTCGCGACCGCGATCCCGGCGTTCTTCTACCCGTTCCACAGCGACCTCCTGGTCGGCAACGTCAACGCGTATCAACTGCTCGCGTGTGTCGCCATCGTCGCCCTCGCGGGTGCCGCGACCGCCGCGCGCGGGCTGGTCAGCGGCTCGGTGCTCGCCGCCGCGTTGGTCGCATTCGTCGTCTTCAAGCCGAACCTCGCGCCGATCTCGCTGGTCTTCCTGCTCGCGTTGTGGAACTCGCTCGGTCTCGGGCGCGCCTTCGTCGCCGGACTGATCGGTCTCGCGTTCGGCGCGGTGCTCGTCGCGATCTCCAGCGCCTACTTCGGCGGTCTGCACGCCTGGAGCGACTGGTATGCGTTCCTGTCCGGGCCGACCGGCTCGAAAGTCGCCGATTATCCGGTCAGCGACGGCAATTACGCGCCGAGCGTCGTTTTCGTCGATCGCTCGACGCATCCCGACTACGCCGCGCTCACGTATCGCGTCGCGCTCGGCATCGGCGTGGTGCTCGCGCTCTCGTGGTGCGCGGCGCTCGCGGTCGGGCGCGGCGGCCGTCGGTGGATCGAGCGCTTGCGCGAGGTCGCGGCGCAGCCCGAGCTGCTGATGACCAGCGCGTTGCTCTTCACGTTGGCCGCGTCGCCGCTGGTCTGGTTCCACTACTGCGTGCTCGCGCTCCTGCCGGTCGCGTGGTGCCTGCGCCCGGGGGCGCACTCGGCGTTTCGCCAAGTCTGCGGCTCTGCGTCGCTGGTCGCGTACGGCTGCCTGCTCGCTCCGTTCCTGAAGTCGGCGGGTTACGAGCTCGCTGCGTACGGACCGTACGTCGCCGCGCTCGCGTGGCTCCCGATGTGGGCAGCGGTGCTCGTCGAGCTCGCGCGTCCGCGCGCCGCCGACTGACCGCGGTTTCGATCCGCCCTCGCGGTCGAGTATGCTCGCTCGCGTTGAAGCCGCAGGAAGCGTTCGAACCCGAGCTCGAGGAACTGCTCGACCGACACGCCCAAGCGTTCGAGCGCGCGTACGGTCCGGGCGGGAAGGTCCGCCTCTTCTTCGCGCCGGGACGCGTGAACCTGATGGGGGCGCACCTCGACTACAACGGCGGTCCCGTGATGCCGATGGCGATCGATCGCGGCACGTTCGTCGCGCTGCGACCGCGCAAGGATCGCCTGCTCGTGATGCGTTCGACCTCGGAGAGCGGCGAGTTTCGGTTCGATCTCGACGCCGCGCCGCGCGCCGCGACCGGCAACTGGGTCGACTACCCGCTGGGCGTCGCGCTCGAAGTCTTTCGAGAGAGTCCGCGCGCGGTCGGGCTCGAAGTGCTCTTCGGCGGCAATCTTCCGGTCGGCGCCGGCTTGTCGTCCTCGGCGTCGATCTGTGTCGGGACGGCGTTTTCGCTCGACAAGGTGTGGGGGCTCGAGCTCACTCCGTTCGCCCGAGTCGAGGCGGCGCTGCGCGCCGAGCGGCAGTTCGTCGGCGTGCAGTGCGGGATCATGGACCCGTACGCGGTCGGCCTGGCGAAGCGTGGGCACCTGCTCTGGCTCGATTGCAAGGACGCATCGATCGAGCACTTACCGATCGATCATCGTGCGGTCCGGATCGCGGTCGCCGACACCGGAGTGCGCCGGGAGCTCGCCGCCGGCGCGTTCAACCAGCGCGTGACCGAAGCCAGGCGTGCGTTCGAGGCATTGCGAGGCTTCGTGCCCGGCTCGACGCATTTGCGGGACGTCTCCAGCGCGGTGTTCGCGAGCCACGCCGATGAACTCGACCCCGTGTTGCGCGCGCGCGCACGCCACGTCGTGCACGAGGTCGAGCGAACATTCGCCGCACGCGACGCGCTGCTCTCCGGCGACGTCGAGCGCTTCGGTCGTGCGATGTTCGAGACGCACGTGTCCTTGCGAGATCACTACCAAGTGTCCGTGCCCGAGCTCGACTGCTTGGTCGAAGCCGCAGCGCGAGAGCCCGGCGTCCTGGGCGCGCGGCTGACTGGCGCGGGCTTCGGTGGCTGCGTCGTGATGCTCCTTCGCGCCGGAGCCGAGGTCGAAGTCGCCGAGCGCGTGTCGCGGGCATTCGAGCAGGCCTTCCAACGACCCGCGCGGATCGAGGTCTTCCGTGGAGACCCCGGTCCGCGCGAGTGGGTGCGCTGACGCGCTCTGCTACTTGGTCACTTCGGTCTGCTTGCCGTACTGCAGGATCTTGGCGGACTCGTACAGCAGGCGGGCCGTCGGTTCCGCGCGCACCTTGGTGCTCTCCGGCTTGTCGAGCAGGTCGACCGCCGCCGCCGGTCGCGCGCCGAAAAGGTAGTTCGCGGCGAGCACCAGGCGCGCGTCTTCGTCGTTGGGTTGATCCTGGAGGTACAGCTCGAGCACCGCGAGTTGGCGGTCGAACTCCAGGCGATCACTCTTGTAGAAGTCGTGCTTGTCGACTTGCAGCGAGGCGAGCGTCGGATCGAGCTCCAACGCGCGACGCAGCGCGTATGCCGCGTAGTGATAGTCACCGGTCGCGAACAGTGCGTCGGACAGGATCAAGTAGAGCATCCCGTCGTCCGGCGAGAACTCGACCGCCTTCGCGTAGAAGTGGACCGCGTCGCCGTACCGCCGCTCCGCGAACGCGTTGTCGCCGAGCACGAGGTACTCCTCCGACGCGCGCGACATCTCGGACTTCGAACTCGGCGCCAACAACGAGTCGAGCAGCGCGCGGTCGGTGTCCGACGCTTCGCTGCCGCGCGGTGCCGGCGCGCCGATCACACCCTCGCCTTGAGCCGTCGGCTCGGGGTCGGATTCGACGTAGGTCGTCACCGTTTCGGGCTCGTAGTACCGCTCGATCACCGTCGTGTAGTACGTCGGGCCGCTGTACCAGCTCGGCGACGACCACGTGTAGTAGGACGTCGGCCACCAACCCCAGACGTACCAGCACGAGTAGTTGTAGGGGTGTCCCCACCAGTAGCGATTGCTCCACGAGTGGCAGCCGCCCCACCACCAGTTCCAGTAGAAGCCGCAGTCTTCGTACCCGTTCCAGTACCACATGCCCGGGTACCAGTCGAACCACCACCAGCCGGTCGTGCAGCCCAGCGCCGAGCCGTAGCCGGTGCGGCAGCTGACGTCCTTGCCGTGCGAGATCGAGCGGCCGGCCTGCTCGTACTTGCGGGCGCGCTCGGGGTAGCGGTACGCGAGGTCGCGCAGCGAGTCGGTGGCTTCGAGGTGCCGATCGCGCGCATTGCGGATCCGGTCGGCGTCGTGGCGTTCGAGCTCGCGAGCATTCTTGACGCGCTTTTCCAGCGCATCCGCGGTCTTGGCCTTCTCACGCGCGTTTTTGACGCGCTGTCCGGGAGCTTCGGACGGCGCTTCACCGCGATGGTCGCGGGTCTGTTCTCCGCGTGCCCGGTCGTAGCGATCGAGGATGCTCTTGCGATCGATGCTGCGCTTCGGGAGCTCTGCGTCCGCCGCGGGGGAGCGCCGGCGCGTTGCAGACTGCTCGATCTCGTGCGCCGCACGGCGACGCGCGGACGGAGCGTCGGGTTCGTTGCGGTCGGATCGCGAGTCGTTGAGCCGCGGGAAAGCGACGCGGCGCTCCGAGCGGATCACCGGAACGTCGCTGTCGTTCGTTCGGCCGCCCACGCTCGGTTCGGGGTCGGGCGTCGAGCGGTTGCGGCTGCGAGAGCTCGGCCCGGTCGTGGGCGGCTGCGTGTCGCGGCTGCCGCCGGGGTTCGAGCGTGCGGAGTCGCGGCGGCTCGGCGTGTCGTCGGAGGTCGGCGGCGACGAGCGCGAACCGCGCGAGGCATCGTCGCGGGAGTCTTCGCGAGTCGGCGGGACGTACCCGCCGGAATCACCCCTTCCTCGCGCGGGTCCGACCTCGTCCCGGCGCGGAGTCGACGGCTCCTCGCGCGGACGCGACGGGGTCGTGTCGACGCGCTCGCGGGCGGGCGGCGGGGCTTGATCGCGGTCGCGCGACGGTCTCGAGTCCGACGGCGGGGGAGTCGACGGTTGCTGCGAGCCGCGCGAGCCCCGATCCTGCGGCGCGGCGGAGGGGCGGGACGGTCCGGACGAGCGCGGGGCCGAAGACGCGGGGCGGGCCGACGGCGCCGAACTCGGGCGCGACGCGGGCGCTGCAGACGGTCGCGACGCCGGGCTGGACGAAGGCCGCGACGCAGGCGACGAACTGCCGCGCGACCCCGAGCCGCCCGCGCCACGGCCTTCGCGGTCGGCGAAAGCGTCGGTCGACAGCGCGGCCAGCGCGAGCAAGGCGAGCGTAGCGAGGCGGAAGGTGCGCGGCGAACGCATGGATTGGCTCCAAGAGGTGAGGGGAACCCGCGCGTCCCGCAAACGCGATGCCGTTTCCCGGTCTCGCTCCAGGGGCGCGGGGCGGCGACGCCGAACTCCGCCGGTAGCCTACAGGGGACAGGCCGCCGGCGCAGGCGGTCGGTGGCGATTCAGCGCGGCGGCAACAGCGGAAGCACGAGCTGCGTACCCGCTCCTGTCGATCCTCCGCCGAGCCGGACGTACGCGGTGCCCGCGCGCGCGCCAGCCGGGACACGCTCGAGCAGGGTGGCGAGCGCCGACGCGGTGCTCGTGCGGTCGGCTGCGAAACGCAGGGAGAGCGCGCTCGCTCCGGGTCGGCGGCGCCATTCGGACGACGGGCCCGTCTGGTCGTCCGCGAGCCGCGCGAACGCGGCGATCGGTTTGCCGTCGGGATCGAGTTCGAGCTCCACGCCGTCCGCGAGCTTCAAGCCGAGCGTCGCGGGGTGCTTCGCGAACGCATCGCGCGCCGCGAGCGCGCGTCGACAGAGCTCGCGCCAGTCTGCGGTCGCGAGATCGAGCTCGAGCGATCGGACGTACCGGGTCGGCACCTCGACGCGCTCACAGACGATCCCGCGTTCGCTCGCCACGTCCCGCGAGCGGCGATCCAGCGGTGTGAAGTAGTCGTCGAGGTACGCGACTTCGAATTCCACCGACTCCACCGTCTCCCGCCACGTGATCTCGCCGGTCCGGGCCAGTGCGAAGCTCGCGGGCAACGAGCGGTTGCCATCGACGCGCCAGACGATCTCTTGGAGCGCCTCGAGTTCCTTTCCGGCCGCGTCCAGCCAGCGGATCGACGTGGGAAGCGCTCCCGCGCCCAGTTTCGCGTGGAGAGCTGCCGACTCGCCGACCGGCGCTCGACGCTCGTCGCCGCTGCCTTGCCAATTCGCGCCGTGCGGCCAGAGCACCAGCGCCTGGCGCAGCGAGAAGAAGTGGTCGAGTTGCTCTCGCTCGGCCTCCGCGAGTTCGCGAGAGCTCGTCGCGCCGTCGTCGTGCGCGAACCACAGGTCGCCCGCACGGTAGAAGATGGTGCGCGCCTTGGTCGCTTCGTTCGGCAGCGTCATCAGCCAGCGCACGCGAGCGGGAAAGACGTGGGTCGCGACCAGGCGGTGGACGCGCTCGGGTTCGGAGGCGAAACGCACGCTCGACACGCTCTCGAAGCCGGCGAGGTGCGCGATCGGCGCCCGCTTCGGCAGCTCGGGCTCGCTTTGCGCGAGGCCGACCAGCAGCGCGAGCGCCGCGATCACCGTGAGCCCCCGCGCGCTCCGAGCCGTTCGCGCAGCACCCTCGAGGCGTTCTCCAGCGTCTCGCGCTTCTTCGCGAAGCAGAAGCGCACGATCGTGCGCCCGTCGGCGGGGTCGAGGAAGAAGCTCGAGCCGGGCACGGTCGCGACGCCGCCGCTCGCGACGAGCTGCATCGCGAACGCGACGTCGTCGAGGTCGGTCAACTTCGACACGTCGGTCATGATGTAGTACGCGCCGCGCGGCCGAACGACGCCGAAGCCCGTCTCCTCGAGCGCTCGCGCGAGCAGGTCGCGGCGCACGGCGTACTCGGCGGCGAGGCCTTGGAAGTACTCCGGACCGAAGTCCAAGGCGTCGGCGGCCGCGTCCTGGAGCGGCGCGGGCGCGCCGACGGTCAAGAAGTCGTGCACCTTGCGGATGCCGGCGGTGATCTCCGGCGGCGCGATCGCCCAGCCGATGCGCCAACCGGTCGCGCTCCACGTCTTGGAGAGGCCGCTGATCGTGATCGTGCGCTCGTGCATCCCGGGCAACGTCGCGAGCGACACGTGCCGAGCGTCGTCGTAGAGGATGTACTCGTAGATCTCGTCGGTGACCGCGAGCGCGTCGTGCTCCTGACAGAGTCGAGCGATCACCTCGAGCTCCGCACGCGTGAACACCTTGCCGGTCGGGTTGTGCGGCGTGTTGACGATGATCGCGCGGGTGCGCGGCCCAAAGGCGCGCGCGAGCTCTTGCTCGTCGAAGCCCCAGTCCGGCGCGCGCAGCTTGACCATCCGCGGCACCGCGCCGGAGAGGATGCAGTCGGGTCCGTAATTCTCGTAGAACGGCTCGAACACGATCACTTCGTCGCCGGGATCGAGCACCGCCATCAACGTCGCGATCATCGCCTCGGTTGCGCCGCAGCACACCGTGAGCATCCGCTCGGGATCGACGGGGATGCCGTTGTAAGCGTGCGTCCGCTTCGCGATCGCGGCGCGCAGACGCGGCGCGCCCCAGGTCACCGCGTACTGGTTGATGTCGGCTTGGATCGCGCGGCAGCCCGCGTCCTTCATCGCTCGAGGCGCGGCGAAATCCGGGAAGCCCTGCGCGAGGTTGATGCCCTTCTCTCGCGCGCAGACCCGCGACATCTCGCGGATGACGGATTCGGTGAAGCGTTGGGCCTTCTGGGAGACGGTGCGTCGGGGGGAGCTCACCCGCCCATTGTGCCAGAGACGCGCCGAACGGTCGTCAGGGCAGTTTGGCGGCCCACTCGACCCAGTCCTCGAGCTTGTCGCCGCGGTTCTCGCCCGACAGCTTGATCAACGCGCGTCGCAGCACGCCTTGGAGCTTCTTGTCGACGTGGGTCCATGCGCGCACGAGCTCGCGTGCGGCGGGGCCCTTCGCCCTCGGCTCTTCGCGACCGAGCTGGGCGAGCGCTTCGGCGGCGGCGATCAACACGAACGGAGTCGACTCGCGCGCGAGCTCCCCGATCGCGGCGACCGACTCGGCGTCCTTCTGAAGCGCGAGGATCAGCGCCGATTGGGCCCGGACGAACGGCTCCGGATCCGACAGCGCCAGCCGCGCCGGCTCGACGACGGCCGTCCCGTCGGCGCCGGCCTCGATCAAAGACCGCAGCGCCCAAGCTGCATTCGAACGCACGTACGACTCGGGGTGGTGCGCGTAGAGGTCGGCGATCGTCGCGATCGGCGTGTCGGCGAGCTGGAGCACGGCGAGCCCGATCAGCGCGTTGTTGACGACGTCGGCGTTCGGGTCGTGGAGCGCGTTGAGCAGCGGGCTCTGCGCCTCGGCCGTGCGGGTGAAGCCCAGCGCGGCCGCAGCCGGGATGCGGTTCGCGGGCGGGCCGTTCTCGAGCTCGTGGACGAGCTCGGTCAGCCGCGGCCGCACGCGCCGCATCAAGTCGAGTTCGAGCCCGCGGGCCTGACGGCGTTCCTCCTCGGTCTGGGCGCTCATCACGAGCTTCGTCCAGGCTCGCATCGACATGTCGACCGTCGCGAGCAGCTTGCCGATCGGTTCCGGCGCGTCGGTGCGCGCCCAGTTCGGATCGTAGGGGACCGGCTCGCCGGCCTTCGGGTCGGGCGTCGACGCGCAACCGACCAGCGGGAGGACCAGGAGCAACAGGATGGGGGCGCGGGGGGGCGTCGGCATGGGGAGAGTCGAGACGGAGCGGAGCGTCGTTTCTTCCGCGGAGTCTAACGGGGTCGCCGGCGCGACCGAGCGGGAACCGGAAAGGGCCTGCGTTCGGCCCCGAAACGGGCTAGTTTGGTGCGTCCATGGGCGTCCACATCCTCGACGCGATGTCGCGCGAGGGCTTCGAGGAAGTCGTCGCGTTGCACGACCGTCGCTCGAACCTCCGCGCGTTCCTCGCGATCCACGACACGTCTCGTGGTCCCGCGTTCGGGGGCGTTCGGAGGTGGGCGTACTACGACGAGGATCAAGCGCTGCGCGACGTGCTGCGGTTGGCGCGCGCGATGACGTACAAGTCCGCGCTCGCGGAGCTCGACGCCGGCGGCGCGAAGCTCGTGATCCTCGATCGGCCGGATCTCGACGTCGAGGCGGGCTATCGATTCCTCGGCGACGCGATCGAGCGGATGGCCGGGCGTTTCTACACCGGGCCGGATGTCGGCACCGGCGCGCACGAGCTCGGCTGTCTCGCCGAGCGCACGCGCTTCGCGACGGATCCGGGGCCGAACGGTCCGGGCGAACTCGCGGAGTCGACGGTCGCCGGTGTCGTCGCCGGGATGGAGGCCGCGCTGCAGCTGCTCGATGGCGCGATCGACTGGCCGCGGCGGACCGTCGTCGTCCAAGGGCTCGGCGAGGTCGGCGCGGGCGTGGCGCGTCGCCTGGTCGCCGCCGGCGCGAAGGTCCTCGCCGCGGAGCTCGACGCGGAGCGCGCGGCGTCGGTCGCCGCGGAACTCGCGGTCGAGCTCGTCGATCCCTCGCGCGAGTACGACCCGCCGTGCGACGTGTTCGCCCCGTGCGCGCTCGGCGGCATCTTGCACGACCTCACGTTGACACGTTTGCACTGCCGCGTCGTCGCCGGCGGCGCGAACAACGTCCTCGCGCGTCCTTTGCACGGCGATCGTTTACACGAGCGCGGGATCCTGTATGTTCCCGACTTCGTGATCAACGCGGGTGCGCTGATCCGCGGAGCGACTTTCCATCTCACCGGCGAGCGCGAGAGCGTCGACTCGATCGGCCGACGCGTCGGACGCGTCGCGAGCGAGATCCTCAAGCTCGCCGCCGAGGAAGGTGCGCCGCCGGCGCGCGTCGCGGTGCGCGAAGCCGAGCGCCGCATCGAGGCACGTCGCCGTGGTCCGCACCTCGTCGATCGCTGAAGCCGCCGCCGTCCGAGGAAGCCGTCGCCCGAGGAAGTCCCGAGGAACCCGTCGTTGAAGCTCCGTTCCCGCATGCTCGCGCTCGTCATCGCGTCGATCTTGCCGGCGTGCTTCGGCTCGTCGGGTCCGTTCGTCCGGGCGACGCACGATCCCGTCACGGTCGAGGTCGCGGTCGTCGGGTCCG
>JADLBP010000176.1 GCA_020847695.1 Planctomycetota bacterium | reverse complement strand
CGTCGCTCCACGAGCCTGGGCGAGCGAGCACGAACGCTCGACGCCGCCGAAGCGGACGCGCAGCGTCCCGGCGCCGTCGCTCGGCGTCGCGAAGCTCGGCATGTCGTTCAAGTCGCTGGTGCCCGCGCGGCTGGTCACGCCGGCGAGCACGGCGCCGGAGGCGTCGACGAGCTCGACCTCGGCGGCGATCCGTTCGCCGCCGCGCTTCGCGAACACGCGCACGAAGGTCTGCGCGGGCATCGGCTCGCTCGCCTTCGCGTAACGCGCGGTGACGTCGACCGCGGCGACGCTGGTGTCGGCGGGATTCCACGCGAGCGGGAAGTGCACGCCGGCGCGCGCCCAGCTCGTCGCGTAGATGCGGTTCTCCGGTCGATCCGCGCGCGCATCGCTCGCGTCGCCGACGAACCAACCGCGATCGAGCCCGCTCGCGTCGTACTCGTCGGCGCCGGCGAAGTGCCACGCGCCGTCCCAGACTTCGACCCAGGTGTGGTTGCCGTCCTTCTTGGTCCATTTCGGCGTGCCGGCGGCGCGCGCGGGGATGCCGACCGCGCGGCACGCGTCGACCAGCGCGATCGAGAGGCCGGTGCACGACGCCTTGCCGCTCTTCTTCGACTCGACGAAGCTCTGATTCGCACGCTCGCGCTCGGTGTTGTAGTGCAGGCCGATCGTCTTGAAGAGCTCGCGATTGAGCGCTTGCGCCGCTTCGGTCGCGGTGCGGCATTCGGCGACGATCGGGCGGCAGAGCTCCAAGAGCTCGCGCCGCCACGGATCGCGCGGCTCGTCGAGCACCGCGTACGGCGCGACGTCGTTCAGGAAGAGCTCCTCGGGCACCTCCGCCGCCCACGGGAACTCCGCGCGCGCTTGCAGCGCGAGCGCGACGTGCTCTTCGAGGAAGCCCGCCGGCAGCGTCGCGCGGTCGCGTTCGGGCATGTGCTCGCGCAGGTAGGCGAGCGTGCGCTCGCGCAGGGCCGAGTCGCGCGCGCTCGCGTCCGGCGTGCTCGCGACCGAGCCGGTGGCGCTGGCCGGGTTGGCCGCGCGGCACGCACCGAGCGCGAATCCACCGAAGACGGCGGCGGCGAGGACGGCGCCGAAGACGCCAAGCGTGCAAGCGACGGAGCGCAACGCGCCGCGCGTGTCGAGTCGTGTTCGCATCCGCGTGGTATAGCAGGCGGCGGAACGTCCGGCACGAGCGCGCGTCGGCGAGGCGATCGCGGGCTCGCTATCATGCCGAGCTGCACGGAGGTCGCCATGCTCAACGTCACCCGCTGGTCGCTGCTCGCCGTCGTCCTGTTGCCGTTGGGTGCGTCGCACGCGAAGGACGAGCCCGCGTCGCTCGTCGCGCCGTCGGCGGAAGTGTCGCTGCGGTCCGAGGCGCGACGTTTCGCTGACGCGTCCGATCCGGCCAGCGCATCCCTTTCGCGCGACGACTCGGCCGTCGCCGACGCGTCCAGCGCGGCTCCGGCTCCCGCGGTCGAAGCCAAGCCGTTCCCGCTGAAGACGGTGACGTTGAAGACCGACGGCGAGACGTTCTTCGTCGAAGGTCGGATGGTGATCCCGTCGAACGCGAAGGTCGTCTCGCTGCGCGCGACGACGGTCACCGGCCGCGGCGACGACGCGACGCTGGTGATCGAGGGCGAGCTGCAGATGCGCGCGGTCACCGGCGGCTCGGTGGTGCTCGAGAACGTCAAGCTCGAGCTCGCGCGCGGCTTCCACGCGCTCTCCCTGATGCAAACCGAGATGCGCGGCACCGGAGGGATCGTCTCCGACGAGAAGGACGCGCACGAAGGCACCGTCTACGTCAGCGGCAGCAAGTTCGTCGGGAGCACGAAGGTCGCGCTGCGGATGACCGGCGGCACCGCAGCGTTCTCCGGCTGCAACTTCGCGCAACAGGTCAGCATCCAAGGCGTGCCGCGCTCGGAGAAGGCCCCGAGTCAGCTCGAGTTCGGCATGCAGGGCTGCAAGGGCGACAAGGAAGGCGTGCTCGGCGGTCTGCGCGTCGTCGGGATCAAGGAAGCGAACCTCGCGTTCAACGACCTCGCCGGCGCGGAGTGTCTGTTCTCCGACGTCGAGAAGCTCAAGCTCTACGGCAACAACGTGCGCTCCGAGCGCTGCGAGTTCGCGCAGTCGAAGCCCGGCCGCTTCGGCGGCTCCGACATCGAAGCCGACGATTTTCGCTCGAAGCGCATCGTGCTGACCGCGCCGCCGAAACCTGGAGCGCCCGAGCGCGTCAAGTTCACCAGCTGCTGGTTCGGCGGAGGCACCGACGCCAAGGCGATCCGCGCGGAGCTCTTCGAGGACGCCGGCACCGACCCGAAGATCGGCGCGGTCGCCGAGCTGCAGAAGGTGGTCGCGAGCCCGGTGGGGATGGGCGGCGGCGCGCGGTGAGCTGCGGCGCCGAGAACCGCCGTGCTGAGCACTGCGGGTCGAGCGCCGCCGGTCGAGCGCTTTGGTGCACGTGTTCACGATGCCTCGAGTCGCGGCGCCGCGAGCCCTGGTGCAGGGAGGCGCGGTCGCAAGCGGTGCAAAGCGGGGATCCACGGTGCTCGGAGCGAAAGTGTGCGCCGCGATACGGCCCGGTCCGGCGAAAGGCGTCGAGGTGAGCGCATGACCGGCGAGCTCCCGCGGCTCGACGTCCCGGTGACGTTGAACGACACGCAGTTCCTCTGGCTGAACGCCGTGATGGAGAGCGCGCGCCTGCCGTTGCGCTACACCGCGCTCGGTCCGGGCTCGAAACGGCGCGCGAAAGTCGACTACGTCGTCCAATTCCACCGGGACCACGCGCGCGCTTCGTGCCGTCTCTTCCGCGAGCTGATGAAGGTCCCCGACCCGTCGCAAGACACGCCGTTCACCGGCGCGTGCCCGGCGTGCGGCACGGAGACCGAGTCCGCCTGGGCGTGTCCGTCGTGCGGCTTGAGCTTCCGCTCGGGCACCGCCGCCGACCACCCGCTCGTGCTGTTCCTCCGAGCGCACGGCGGCTACGACTGACACTCACTGCTTGATCGTGCCGAACGTCATCCCGCGCAGCAGGTGACGGCGGACGAGCACCGTGAAGAGCACGATCGGCGCCACGAAGATCAGCGCGCCGGCGGCAATCTGCGGCCACGGCATGCCGGCGATGTTGCCCTGGAGTCCCGCGAAGTAGGCCGGCACCGTCGTCGCTCCCGAAGCATTGAGCGTCATCGCGAAGCCGTACTCGTTCCACGCCGAGATCAAACAGAACACCGCGGTCACCGCCATGCCCGTGCGCGCCTCGGGCAGGATGATCTTGCGGAACGCTGCGAGGCGCGAGTAGCCGT
>JADLBP010000175.1 GCA_020847695.1 Planctomycetota bacterium | reverse complement strand
TGCTCGCGGGAGCGATGGAGCTCGCGCAGCGGCGGGACACCGTGGCCTCGCAGCTCACGAATCCCGAGAACTTGCAGAGCACGCCCGCGGGCGCGTTCTTGTGGCTGCATGGCGCGGACGAGGATGCCCCGGTCTCGCGCGAGATCCGCTTCCTGCGGCTGCTGCGGCTGTTCTCCGTCGTGTGCGGACTGGTCACGTTGGTCGCGACGTGGGTGCTGGCGCGGCTCGCGTTCCCGCGGCGGCTCGCGGTCGCGGACGTCGCGGCGCTGCTGCTCGCGACGATGCCCGCGTTCTCGTTCCATCACGCCGTGCTCGACAACGGCAACCTCGCGGCGACGTTCGCCCACGCCGCGTTGGTCGTGCTGTGCGCCGCGATCACCGCGAAGCGCTTCGACGTGCGCATCGCCATCGCGGGCGGGCTGCTGCTCGGGCTGTGTCTCGTAACGAAGTTGACGACGCTGGCGCTGTTGCCGTTGTTCGGCGTGGTCGCGGCGATCGCGGTCTGGAACGCGCCGCGGCGTGGTCCGGCGGCCATCGCGATGCTCGTCGGCGGCGTCGTCGTGGCGGCGATCGCGGGTTGGTTCTTCGTCCGCAACGTGCAGTTGTACGGCGATCTGCTCGGCGGCGCGGCGCACGAGCGTGTCTACGCCAGCATCCGCGTGCCGGATGGACGCGCCATCGAGTGGCTGCGCGTCGGCTTCTTCCCGAACATCTTCACGTCGTTGCTCGGCATGTTCGGCAACTGGACCGTGCCGCCGCACGCGGCGCTGGTGACGTTCGGCAAGGTCATCGCGGCCGTCGCCGCGTGCGGAGTGGTCTTCAACCTGGTGAAGCCGCGACGCGACGCACGCAAAAGCGTGGTCTGGGCGCTCGTCGGCGCCGCGGGGCTCGTGTTCCTCGCGACGCTGCACTTCAACCTGACGTTCCGTCAACCGCAGGGGCGCTACTTGTTCCCCGCGATCGGGCCGATCGCGATCGTGCTCGCCGCGGGACTCGTGCGCGTGATCACGCCGATGCGCGAAGCCATGCGGCACGGCGCGGGAGTGTTGTTCGCGTTGACGTTGATCGGCGTCGCGCTCCTCACGTACGAGAAGCACTTCGTGCCGGCGTTCGATCGCTCGTTGGTCCGCGCGCCGCCGCGCCACGCGAGTCTCGTGTCGGCGTGCACGGCGCGCTCGTCGCCGCCGGGCATCGTGCTGCGCGGCCCCGACGACGGGGCGCGACTCGACCTGCCGCCGCGATTGAGCTGGGAACCGCTGCAAGACCCGGACGCGCGGTACGCCCTCTACGTGTTCACGCCGGCGGGACGCATCTACTTCGCGTCGCACGAGTGGTTGAACCTCGAGCTCGAGGGCGACGGCTACGACGTACCGAGCGTGCTGTGGGACTCGCTCCCGCAGGGTGAAGAGCTGATCTGGAACGTCCGCCGCATCGCGGATCGGTCTCGGCACGAGAGTCCGCACGAGATGCCGACCGGCGCCGGCCGGGCGTTCGTGCGTTCACCCAAGCCGTGACGTGAACGCGCCGAACTCCGTCACCGAGCACGCCGCGGACGCGATGGACCGCGGCGCTGCATCCGTTTCGCACCGCCCTTGAAAGAAAACGCGAGGCGGTCTACCGAACCCCTCAAGTCTTTTTCGGATCGGATCGAAATCGCCTTCGGTGAGCGCGAGCGTCGCGCGGTTCAGAGGGCAGGGCCGGCGACGACGTGCACACTCCGAAATTCACGCACCGAGTCCGCCTGCCGTGCAGCAAATCCCATGAGCCTCGCCGCAACCCGACTCCCCCGTGAACGTCTGGCCCGCCTGCGCGGAGCCGCCAATGCGAAGAAGGCCGGAAAGGGCATCACGCGCTGGCACCTGTCGTCGGACTCGATGCAGGTGATCCGCTACGTCTATCCCGCGGGCGCGTCGTTCACGGCGCACCAGCACCCGCAGGAGCAGGCGTTCTTCCTGATCAAGGGCTCCGTCGCGTTCATGGTCGAAGACCGCGAACACGTCCTCGAGCCCGGCGACGCCATCATCGTGCCGCCCAACGTCGCGCACTCGAGCCGCGTGCTGTCGGCCGAGCCAGCCGAGGGCTTGGTCGTCCTCTCGCCGCCGCGCGAGCGCTGACCCAGCACCGCCCCAACCGACCCGAGCCCGCGTGCGAATGCCGCCGGCAATCCGACGCGGGTACCCGCGTGCGAATGCCGGCGGCATTCGCACGCGGGCTAAGACCTTATTCCGGTGACACGTGCGGTCGAGCGATCGCCCGACCCGGACGAAGTAGCCGCCGGCTGCTTCGTCCGGCTGGCCGGACAGGATTGCCGGCGGCTACTTCGTCCGGGTCAACCGAAGACGCACGCGCCCTGCGGGAGCCAATAGAGGATCAGCATCTTGCCCGCGCGCACCGTCGGGACGTGACGGCTGGCCTTCGGCATCACGATCCACGTCGCCGCGCGCGCTTCGAACGTCGGCTGTCCCGTGATCGGCAGACACAGACAGAACTCGCCGTTCGGGTGCGTATGCACCGGACCGGCGACGTCGTCCATCAGCACCGCGTCGATCGAAACCCCCGTGCTCGACTCGGTCGGCTTCACGACCCGCGAGTACTTGAGGTTCGGCTCGCCGCGATTGCAGATCGCGCCCGACGTCACGGCCATCATCGCGGCCTTCGCCAACGCCTGCACTTCATCGGACGTCACCGGGAACTCCGCGTTGAGCGCGCGCTCGCACGCCTCGGGATTCGAAGCATCGAGCGTGGCGACGAACGTCGAGATCGGATCGAGCAGCGACTTCAGTTCGCTCATGACGCGAGCCTCCTCACTTCGTCGGCCCGTGGGTGCGCTCGGGCACTTGGCCGACCGGAGCCTTGATCCACACGATGATGTCCTTGAACGACGGCGCCTTGCCGCTCATGAGGATGCCGACGCGGAAGACCTTCGCCGCGGCCCACATGACGATCACGATCGACACGAGCAACAGCGCGGTCGTCGTCACGTACTCCATCAAGGTGGGCGGACCGGCCGCGCGGTTCATCATCACGAACGGCGTGAACGGCGGGATGTACGACATGATCACCGCGAGCCGGCTGTTCGGATCCTGAGCCAAGAACGCGATCGCCATGATCGGGATCATCATGACCACGCTGATCGGGCCCATCAGGTTCTGCGCTTCCTTCAACGTGTCGCACGCCGCTCCGACGCCGACGAGCAGCGACGCGTAGAACAGGTAGCCGAGCGTGAAGTAGACGAGGAACGACAACAGCAAGTACGGATCGGTCGCGATCTGCGAGATGTCGAAGTCGAACTTGATCGCGAGCAGTCCCGGCAAGTACTTGAAGATCAGCACGAACGACAACGTCCACGACCCGACCATCAGCAGGCCGGTCATCGCGATGCCGAAGATCTTGCCCATCATCAACTGCAGCGGCGACACCGACGACAGCAGGACCTCGATGATGCGGCTCGACTTCTCCTCGATCGTGTTCGTCAGCAGCATCTGCGTGATCGTGAAGATCGAGATCCACAGGATGTAGGCGAACACCATCGGCGCCCATTGGCGCGCCTTGTCGGCCTTGGTCGATTCCTCTTCCTTGCCGCCCTTGCCGATCTTGCGCGAGTCGACGACGAGCGGCTTCTGGACCCACTGCGCCGTCAGCTTGTCGATGTCCTTCTCGTCGAGTCGCTTGTCGCGCACCACGGCGTTCGCGTGCCGCGAGAACCAATCGAGCAGGTCGCCATCCGTCAGGTTCGCCGACGCGTAGCGCAGCCCATCGCCCTTGAGGACCGGGTCGGTGCCGATGACGAAGTACGCAAAGAGATCGCCCTTGGCGATCTTCTGGTTCAACGCCTCGAACACTTCGTCTTCGCCACCCGTCGGCAGCTCGATGCGCTCGTAGAGCTTCTTCGCCGTGCGTGCTTCGAACTTCGAAGCCGCTTCGGGCGGCAAGCTCTTCCACCACTGCTGGACGCTGTCCCGCAACGGAGCGAGTCGCTCGGAAGCCTGGCGTAGCGCGTCCTTCATCGACGCGAGCGGCAGTTGGCACTCGAACGCCGACGGGTCGCCGATGAACATCGCGACGCCTTCGAGAACCTCGTCTTCCTTCTTCTCGCGCGCTCGCTTGCGGTCGGCCTCGGGCAGCGCGGGATCGGGAACGAGCGCGGGGTTGTCCCAGATCTGGTCGAGCGTGTCGACGAACTTGCGCAGCAGCTCCGGGAACTCGGCGTAGCGCGCGGGATCGTCGCGTCGCGCGTCGATCGCCTCGCGCAGCACGCGCTGCATGTCGGGCATCGCCGCGCGTTCGTCGATCGCGGCGAGCATCCAGCCGCTCCGATCGACGACTGCGTACTTGCGAACTTCCTTCTGACCTTCGAGGAACCGGGGCAGCGCGACGGACACCACCATGATGATCGGCAGCATCAGCACGCCGACCCAGAAGCCCTTGGTACGGATGTTCTCCAGCACTTCGCGCCGAGCGACGAGCCAAGTCTTGTTACTCATGGGACTCCCCCTTCACGGCGCGGAAGAACACTTCGTGCAGCGAGGGCTCGCGCAAATCGAAGCGGCGGATGACGAGACGACCGACCAGGCGCTTCAGGATCTCCTGTGGATCCGTCCCGGTGGCGAGGAAGATCTCGGCGTGCTTGCCGGAGTCGTTGATGCGCGTGATCCCGGGCAGTTCGCGCAGGATCGACGAGTCGCCGTCGTAGTCGATCTGGATGCCGCGATCGCCGCCGGTCTTCACTTCCGCGAGCGTGCCGTCGAGGACCTTCTGGCCGCGATGGATCATCACGATGCCGTCGCAGAGCTTCTCGGCGTTCTCCATGACGTGCGTCGAGAAGATCACCGTGCGCCCGTCGCGCTTCATCTTCAGGATGACCTCGCGCATCATCTCGACGTTCACCGGGTCGAGCCCGGAGAACGGCTCGTCGAGGATCACGAGCTCGGGGTCGTGCATGATCGTCGCGAGGATTTGGACCTTCTGGCCCATGCCCTTCGACAGTTGCTCGCACCGGTGATCGGAGAACTCACCGAGCCCGACGGTCTCGAGCAGTTGGCGCGCCTTGACCTTGGCGTCGGCCTTCGGCACGCCCTTCAGCGTTCCGAAGTAGGCGAGCAGCTCCCACGCCTTCATCTTCTTGTAGAGGCCCTTCTCCTCGGGCAAGTACCCGAGCCGGTCCTTGATGGACTCCGAGTTGGGCTCGCCGAGCACCGTGATCTGCCCCGAGTCGGGGTAGTAGATGCTCATGATCATGCGGATCGTGGTGGTCTTGCCGGCTCCGTTTTGCCCGAGGAACCCGTAGATCGACCCGGCGGGAATCCGCAGCGAGATCGCATCGACGGCCTGGTGGGAGCCGAACCGCTTCGACACGTGGTCGAGCGTCAGCGCGTCGGTCATTGGTTGCTCTTCATTCCGTTGGAGAGGGGTGCCGCCCTCGAAGCGCGAGAGTCTAGCGCTCCGGGGGTCCCTGTCATCCCTCGCGCCCTTCGCGTCCCTCTCATCCCTCTCGTCCCTCGCCATCCCCGCAGAATCCCCATCCCGCCCACCCCCGCCCCCTCGTTACCCTCCTTCCCTCGTTCCCCAGCGGGACCCACGCATGCCCGCGACTCGCGCCTTCCTCGCCGCGTCGTTCCTCGCGCTCGCGCCCTGCGCGCGCGCGACCGACGACGCGCGTTCGCTGCTTTCCTCCTCGTGCCTCCCGTGCCACGGCGCAACGAAGTCCAAAGCCGGCCTGAATCTCGATGCGCTCGACGACGCCGCGCTGCGCTCCGCGCCGGACTTGGTCGCGTCGATCCTCGAGCGTCTGCGCGACGGCTCGATGCCGCCGTCGGACGCGAGTCCGCTCGCGCTCGAGGATCGCGACGTCCTCATCGCGCACTTCGCATCGATCGCGGCCGCGCGCGCCGCGTCGGCCACACCGAGTGCGGGACGCACGTTGCCGCGTCGCATGACGCGCTCCGAGTTCCGCTACGCGCTGCGCGATCTGCTCGGTGTCGACGTCGCGGTCGACGCCATCCCGCGCGACCCGTCGGGCGGCGCCGGGTTCGAGAACGACGCCGACACGCTGTTCACGACGCCGCTGTTGCTCGAAACGTGGATCGACACCGCAGCGACCGCGATCGAGCGAGCGGATCTCGCGACGCTGTTGCCGCCGGGTCGCGAAGCCGAGAGCTTGCTCGCGATCGCTCGTCGTGCATTCCGACGACCGCTCGCGCCCGACGAGGCCGCCGAGCTCGTGCTGCGATTGAACGACGGCGCGCCGACCGCGCTGTTGTCGATCCTCGCGTCCCCGCGCTTCCTGATGCGCATCGAACGCGATGCGCCCCTCGCGACGCCCGCACCCGACACGCAGTCTTCGGTCCATTCCGCGCCCGTCGACTTCGCGATCTCCGACTTCGAACTCGCCGAGCGCCTGTCGTTCTTCCTGTGGTCCTCGGTGCCCGACGACGCGCTGTTCGAACTCGCCGCGCGCGGCGCCTTGCGCGAGCCCGCGACGCTGCGCGCGCAAGTCCGTCGCATGCTCGACGATCCGCGTTCGCGCGCGCTCGCCGACGAGTTCGCCGCGCAATGGCTCGACCTGCGCCGCCTCGAGACCACGTGCGAGCCCGATCCGGGCCGCTTCCCCGCGTACACGCGCGAACTCCGCGGCGCGATGGTCCGCGAAGTCACCGACGTGTTCGACGCGATCGTGCGCGAGGACCGCTCGCTGCTCGAACTCCTCGACGCCGATTGGACGATCGTCAGCGCGCCGTTGGCGGAGCATTACGGACTGCCCGCGCCCGTCGGCGCCGACACGCATCGCGTGCAGCTCGATTCGCGCGAGCGCGGCGGCATCCTCGGCATGGCCGCGATCCTGACGCTGACGTCGCATCCGTTGCGCACGAGTCCCGTGCTGCGCGGCAAGTGGATCCTCGAGACGATCCTCGGCACTCCACCACCGCCGCCCCCGGCGAACGCCGGCGTGCTTCCAGCGGAGGAAGTCCAGAAGGACGGCTTGTCGTTGCGTGAACGCCTCGAACAGCACCGCGCGCGCGCCGATTGTCGTTCCTGCCACGAGCGCATCGATCCGCTCGGGTTCGCACTCGAGGGCTTCGATCCGATCGGACGCACGCGCACGAAGCTCGCGGAGGACAAGCCGGTCGACGCACGCGGCACGCTGCCCGACGGCACGACCGTCGACGGGATCGCCGGTCTCAAGGACGCGCTGCTCGCGCGACGCGACGCGTTCGCGACGCAGGTCGCGAGCAAGGTGCTCGCGTACGCGCTGAATCGCGGGCTCACGCGCGCGGACGACGACGTCGTGCGGGATCTCGCCTCGGGCGCCGCGTGGACCGACTACTCGTCGCGCGCGTTGATCGAGGCCGTGGCGACCTCGGTTCCGTTCCGTCATCGCAGCCCGCCCGACGTGGCGCGGACGCAGTCGACGCTGGAGGCGAATCGATGAGCACGCCTTTGTCGCGACGCACGCTGTTGCGCGGAGCCGGCGCGGCGCTCGCGTTGCCGTGGCTCGAAGCGATGGCGCCAAGGCGCGCTCACGCCGAAGCCGTGGCGCCGCCGCTGCGGTTCGCCGCGTTCTACGTGCCCAACGGCGTGCGCGCCGACACGTGGCGCCCGGACGGCGTCGGTCGCCGCTTCACGCTGTCGAGGACGCTCGCGCCGCTCGAGCCCTGGCGCGCACGCGTCGTGATCCCGACCAACCTGTGGAACGCACGCGCGAACGTCGGCGACGGCCATTACGTGAAGCTCGGCGGATTCCTCACGAGCACGCAGATCCACCAAACCACGGGCCGCGACCTCAACGCGGGCAACACGTCGATCGACCAACTCATGGCGAAGGCCGTGGGTGCACGCACTGCGTTGCCGTCGATGGAGCTGTCGATGGAGTCCGTGTCGACGGGCGTCGACGTCAACGTCAGCTACACGCGGCTGTACGGCTCGTACTTGTCGTGGCGATCACCGACACAGCCGGCGCCGCGCGAGACCGACCCGCGCGCCGCGTTCCAACGCTTGTTCGATCGCGGCAGCGCCGACGCCGCGGCGCGTGCGCGGCGCAAGAGCGTGCTCGACGTCGTCGCGGAAGATGCGTCGCGCCTGCGCTCGCGCCTCGGCGCGGGTGATCGCGCGCGTCTCGACGAGTTCCAGGAGGCGGTGCATTCGATCGAGACACGCCTCGCGTTCGAGGACGAGCACGCCGCGCGCGCGCAGTCGGCGCCGGCCGACTTGCTCGCGCGGCAAAGCGAACTCGGCAGCACGCTCGCGGCGCACGCAGCCGATCCGCATCGCGCCGGCGATCACGCCGAGCGCACGCGACTCATGCTCGACGTCATGGCCTTGGCGTTCGCGACGGACACGACGCGCGTCGCGAGCCTGATGTTCGGCAACGAGGTCAGCGGCCGCAACTTCGCGTTCCTCGACGGCGTGACGACGACGCACCACGACGCGTCGCACCACGACAACGACGCCTCGAAGCTCGAGCAGTACGAGCGCATCACGCGCTGGCACGTCGAGCAGCTCGCGTACTTCCTCGATCGGTTGAAGAGCTTCCGCGAGGGCGAATGCGACGTGCTCGACCATTCGATGGTGTTGTTCGGTGGCGGGATCCGCGACGGCAACGGTCACGATCCGCACGACTTGCCGCTCGTGCTCGCGGGTGGTGGCGGCGGCAGCATCGAAGGCGGCCAGCACCTCGTGTCGCCGCCGGACACTCCGCTGGCGAACCTGCATCTCGCGCTGCTGCGCCGCATGGGCGTCGAACTCGACCGTTTCGCCGACAGCACCGGCGCACTTCCGATCGGATGAACGCATGAACTTCGGACGTCTCGCCGCCGTGTTCGGTTTGCTCGGCGTCGCGCTCGGCGCGTTCGGCGCGCACGGTTTGAAGTCGAAGGTGTCGGCCGAAGATCTCGCGATCTTCGACACCGCGGTGCGCTACCAACTCTGGCACGCGCTGGCGCTGTTCGGAGTTGCGCTCGCGCAGCGCCAACAAGCTTCGGCTTGGCTGCATCGCGCCGGGATCGCGTTCGTCGCCGGCATCGCGATCTTCTCGGGAACGCTGTACGTGCTCGTGCTCGCGAACCTGCGCTGGATGGGCGCGATCACACCGATCGGCGGTGTCGCGTTGATGCTCGGCTGGCTGTGCCTCGCGCTCGCGTTCGCGAAGCCGAAGGGGTGAGCGAAGCCGAACGTGTGAGCGCGACGTCAACCCGTCGAACAAAGACCACGCCGCACTCCCTCGGTGCGAGGGAGTGCGACGTGGTCGGCTTTTCCTGGTGAGTCCGGCGGCTGCGCCGCCTCAGCCTTCGTTCGTGCGAGCCGGAGCTTCGTCACGCTTCTTCTCGGCGCGGTGCTTGATGCCGCAGCCGGCCGCCGGCACTTCGGCCTTCGCGACCTTCTCGCCCTTCAGCACCGACTCGAGCGCGTTGACGAGGTACTTCTCCTTCACCGCGTCGGCCGACTTCATGTTGTCGTCGACCGCGCC
>JADLBP010000174.1 GCA_020847695.1 Planctomycetota bacterium | reverse complement strand
GAAGCTGACCGACAAGACGCTGTTCACCGAGCACCAGCAGGTGATCGGCACTCTGCAGTACATGAGCCCCGAGCAAGCGGCCGGCTCGCTCGACATCGACACGCGCACCGACGTGTACGCGCTCGGCGTCGTGCTCTACGAGCTCCTGACCGGCAGCACGCCCTTCGACTCCGCGACGCTGCGCGACGCGGTCTACAGCGAGATCCAGCGCATCATCCGCGAGGTCGAGCCGCCGAAGCCGTCGACGAGGCTCCACCAGTCGGCGGAATTGCTGGCGAGCATCGCGGCGCGCCGGCGCGTCGAACCCAAGCGCCTGGGCACGCTCGTGCGCGGCGAGCTCGACTGGATCGTGATGAAGGCGCTCGAGAAGGATCGCGCGCGCCGTTACGACACGCCGAGCAGCTTCGCGGACGACGTTCGACGCTACCAGAGCGGCGCGGCGGTCTCCGCGGCTCCGCCGAGCGCCGCGTACCGCGTCCGGACGTTCATCCGCCGCAATCGCCTGGTCGTGTCGGCCGCGAGCGCGGTCGCCGCCGCGCTGTTGATCGGCGTCGTCGGATTCGCGTGGCAAGCGCGCGCGGCGAACCGCCAACGCGATCTCGCGGTCGAGGCCGGCAACAAGGAATCCGAGCAGCGCCGGATCGCCGAGGAGCAACGCAAGCTCGCCGACGAGCAACGCGATCGCGCCGTGAACGCCGAGGCGGAAGCGCGGGTGCGCGCGGCCGAGCTCCAGCAGGTCGCGGACTTCCAGACGAGCATGCTCGATGGGATCGATCCGGCGCGCGCGGGCCGGGCGATGACCGCGGACGTGATCGCCAAGCTCGACGCCGCGCTCGCGAAGGCCAACTTCTCCGACGCCGAGCGCAAGGCCCGGGTCGCGACGTTCGAGCGCGAGTGGGTACGCGTGAACGCGAGCGACGTCGCGCGCGGGCTGATCGACGAGACGATCCTGAAGCCCGCGATCCGTTCGATCGACGCCCAGTTCGCGAATCAGCCGGTGGTCGACGCGCGGTTGCGGCAGGCCCTGGCATCCCGGTACCAAGAGCTCGGGCTCTACGACGCCGCTCTGCCGCTGCAACGCAGTGCGCTGGATACCCGGCGGCGCGTGCTCGGCGAAGAGCACCCGGACACGCTGCTGTCGATCGACGCGCTCGGTACGTTGCTCGAGCGACAAGGCGAGTTGGTCGACGCGGAGTCGTTCCGGCGCGAGGGTCTCGAGAAGAGTCGGCGCGTGCTCGGCGAAGACGATCCGAACACGCTGGACGCGATCATGAACATGGGCATGGTGCTGCTGCGCCAAGGCAAGCGCGAAGAAGCGGCGCCGTACTACCGCGAGGCGCTCGAGAAGTCGCGGCGCGTGCTCGGCTCCGAGCACCCCGACACGCTGAACGTGCTCAACAACTGGGGCGCGATGCTGAAGGACGAAGGCCGGTTGGACGAAGCCGAGCCTTACTACCGCGAGTCGCTCGAAACGTGTCGTCGCGTGCTCGGAGAAGATCACGAGCAGACGCTGCGGGCGCTCGGCAACCTGGGCACGATGCTGGTCTTCGCAAACGAATTCCACGAAGCCGAGGTGTGCCTGCGGCAGGCGCTCGAAGGTCGCCGGCGCGTGCTCGGCGAGGACCATCCGGAGACGCTGCACTCGCTGATCAGCATGGGCTGGCTACTGCAAGCCCAAGGCAAGGTCGCCGAAGCCGAGCCGTTCTTGCGCGAGTCGCTGGAGAAGCGGCGTCGCGTGCTCGGCGACGACCACCCGTGGACGCTCGGCTCGGCGAACAGCCTGGGATTGCTGCTGCAGTACCAGGGCAAGCTCGACGAGGCCGAGCCGTACTTCGTCGAAGCGTCGACGACGTTGCGGCGCGTGCTCGGTCCGCAGCATCCGGACACGCTGAACGCGGTCCACAACCTCGGCACCTTGCGGATCCAGCAGGCGCGGTACGCCGACGCCGTCGAGCTGCTCGCACCGATCGAGGCCGACACGCGCGCGGCGTTCACCGGTCCGAACGCCTTCTGGGTCGCGCAGCTCCTGATGAACCTCGGCAACGCGCGCGCCGGTGTCGCGCGCGACACCGCCGGGTTCGCCGCGGCGGAAGCGAACTTGCTCGAAGCGCGAGCGCTCTTCGACGTGACGCCCAACCCATACGCGAACGGCGCGCGCGCCGACGTGCAGGCGCTCGCCGAGCTCTACGAGGCGTGGGATCGCGCCGAGCCGGGGCAAGGCCACGACGTCCAAGCCGCAGAGTGCCGCGCCACGGCGAACCCGGCCGCGGCGACCGAAGAGGGAGGAGACGAATGAGCGCTCGCAGCAGCCGTGCTGGTGCTCCTCCCCGTGCTGGCGAACGCGCGTGTGAGCCGCGAGGTCGCATCTCCGTCGCATCGCGCCGGACCGAAGCGAACGACGGGAACCGAACGACATGAGCGACTCCAAGCACGACCGGCTGCGCTTCCTGTTCGATCGCGCGCTCGACTACACCGGCTCGAAGCGAGCGGACTTCCTCGAGCGCGAGTGCCGCGACGATGCGGAGTTGAAGGCGCGCGTCGAGGCGCTGCTCGCGGCCGCCGAGGACGAGCACTTCCTCGCGGCGCCGACCGGCGCGCCCGCGACCGCCGTCGCCGCGCTGCACGAAGGCCCCGGCACTCGGATCGGGCCGTACAAGCTGCTCCAACAGATCGGCGAGGGCGGATTCGGCGTCGTGTTCATGGCCGAACAGGAGAAGCCGGTCACGCGCCGCGTCGCGCTGAAGATCATCAAGCTCGGCATGGACACGCGGCAGGTCGTCGCGCGCTTCGAGCAGGAGCGCCAGGCGCTCGCGTTGATGGACCACCCGAACATCGCGCGCGTGATCGACGCCGGCGCGACCGAGACCGGGCGGCCCTACTTCGTCATGGAGCTCGTCAAGGGCGAGCCGATCGTCGAGTACTGCGACAAGCACCACCTGACGATCGACGAGCGCCTCGCGCTCTTCGAACAAGTCTGCCTCGCGGTGCAGCACGCGCACTCGAAAGGGATCATCCACCGCGACCTGAAGCCGTCGAACATCCTGGTCGGCACGCAGGACGGCAAGCCGCTCGCGAAGATCATCGACTTCGGCATCGCCAAGGCGACG
>JADLBP010000173.1 GCA_020847695.1 Planctomycetota bacterium | reverse complement strand
TCAGCAGCAGGTGGAACACCCGCGTGTCGAGGTAGTCCTGGAACGAGAAGTCGGGCGTCGCCACGACCATCTCCTCCACCTCGATGATCGGCTCGCCGGTGAAGTCGCCGATGTTGCGCGCGACGACACGGAAGCGCGTGTCGAACTTGAACTTCTCGCGCTGGTCCGGGTTGGCGAGCTCGGCGCCGTGCAACAGCATCAATTGGTGCGCGCTGATGCGCTTCGCACCGGCGTCGAGCAGGTCGTTGACCGCCTTCATGAAGCTCTGGCGCGTCTCGCCGGGCAGGCAGAGGATCAACTCGCCGTAGCTCTGCATCCCCATCGAATCGAGCTCGGCCTGGATCTCCATGTAGGTCGCGAGCTTGATGTTGTCGCGCTTGATGTTCTTCAGCACGACCGGGTTCATCGACTGCACGGCGGCGGTCATCGGCAGCGCGCCGCGCACCTTGCGCATCACCTTGATGATCCGCTCACCCTTGTTCTTGCCGGTGGTCGTGCGGATGTAGCGCGGCCAGTTGTACGTGTCCTGCAGCCAGCCGATGTAGTCCGCGATCTCCTCGTCGCGCTCGTACATGCCGAAGTTGTCGTCGGCGAAGCAGAGCGTGATCTCGGGCTTGATGCGCTCGGCGAGGTAGAGCAGGTCGTCCTTGACGTTCTGGACCGAGTGCGCGAACACGCGGCTGTTCGACTTGACCCCCGAGTTGCAGAACGCGCAGGTGAACGGACACCCGCGCGCGATCTGCATCATCGGGAAGTAGCCGGTCGCGAGGAACGGGTCCATCCAACCGGACGTGTACGGCGACGGGATCTCGTCGAGGTCTTGGATGCGCTCGATCTCCGCGGCCTTGACGAACGCGCGCGTCTTCGGATCGATCCACGTCACGCCGGCGACCGGCGCTTCGAACACGCCTTCCCGGCGCGCGCCGACGTCGACGAAGCGCTGCAGCAAGTTGAGGAACGCGCGCTCGCCTTCGTACGTCGGTCCGTCGACGTAGCAATCGACGTCGGGTAGCGATCGCAGGAACGTCTCCTGCACCGCATCGACCAACGGCCAGTTCGGTCCGCCCATCACCGTCAGCGTGCGCGGGTGCCTCTTCTTCGCGTAGCTCGCGAAGTGGTGCGAGAGCTCTTCGTTCCACGCGTAGTTCGAAAGCCCGAGCACGTCCGGCGCCGCGCGGTCGATCGCGGCCTTCAGGTCCTGCGGCTCGCGGAAGAGCGCGAACTCGAGCTTGCCGGCGGTCGGCGAGCTCTTCAGGTGCGCCGCCGCGTACGTCACCAGGTTGGCGACGCCGAGCGGGTAGACGTCCGAGCTCTTGGTCAGCAGGTTGTGGCCGAGGTCGGCGAGGTAGATGCGCATGGAGGGGCGATTTCGGGGCTGCGAGGCTTCCAGGATCGGAACGCATCGGCCTCTCGCTCCAGACCGGGCCTGCGAAACCATGACGCGGACGTGCGAGTCGGGCGGCTACCGAGGCGGCTCGGACCCTGATCGCCCGGGAGTCTAGCACGAAGGTTTTTCGCTCCCGCGACGCCGAGACGCCGCGGCGGGGTCGTCCGGCGGGGTTCCAGCGGGTCGCCGCCGGTCTCGCGCCGTCGGCGGGGCGGCCTTCGGACGCTCGCCGCGCTTCCCAGAAACGCTCGCGGCCGGCCGGCGAGCCGTCGCCTCCGACGAAGGCACCGCACGCTCCACCGGTCGTGGCCGCGTGCGGTGCGCAAGGGAGCAGACGGATCGGGTCGAGAGCTACGGCTTCGGCACCAACCCGTTCGCCGGCAGGCAAGCCTGGAGGCCGGTCGCCTTCGGCGGCTTGGCGTGGCAGAGGCCGCAGTCGACCGTCTGCCCCTTCGCGAGGTGCACGACGCGTCCCGGCGCCAGCGCGAACGAGCGTTCGGCGTGAGCGCGGGAGAGCACCGTGCCCTCGAACTCCACTCCGTGGCAGGCCTTGCAGAGCGCATGGTCCGCCGCGAAGAACGAGCCGTGGTCCTGAACGAAGCGCAGATCGCCGACGTTGTGCAGACCGTGAGGCCCGGCGACGTTCACCGGCAGCGACTCGCCCGGGTGACACGTCTTGCACTCGACGAGCACGCCGCTGTGCTTCTGCAGCTCGTAGGCAGCGAGGTTGTCGCTCGTGCGCAGCTTGCCGTTCGGCCACTCGGTGTGCGTGCTGCCGTGGCAGTTCTCGCACGCGAGTCCGCCGTGCCCGAGGCTGTCGCGATAGCGCGTCTTCGGGTTCTCGGCGAAGCGCGGATTGGGCGCGAGGAACGTCGACGCGGATTCGTCGCGCATGCGATACGCCTGCTGCAGGCGCATCCCGTCGTCGCTGTAGAGCGCGTCGGGATCGGTCAGCCGCACCAGCGCGTCGCCGGTGTGGCACGACTGGCAACGCGGCATGTCGACCCACGGTCGTCGCTCGGAGCCGTCCCACTTGCCGTCGAGGCTGCCGCCCGGCCGCAAGCGGAACGCGCCGCCGACCGCGAGCAGGTTGCCGTGACAATCGATGCACTCGAGCCCGCCGCTGCGCATCGCGCCGCGCAAGGCTCGCGCCTCATGACCGGGGTGGCAGGAGTAGCACGTGTCCTCCATCGCGCCGGTCTCGGGGAAGACGAGCTCGCCGAACTCGTCGCGCGCGAAGCCGTGGGTCTGGTGGATCACTCGCGAGAGCGACGCGCGGTAGCACTGCATCCCGGTCGGCCCCGCGCCCGCGAAGTCGAGCGCCGCGACGTAGTGGCAATCGGCGCAGAGCACCGGCTGCGACGTGTAGAGGTGCGTCTCGTTGCGCAGGTCGTGCAGGATCAGGATGTTCTCCTTCATCTGCACGTCGCGGTCGGTCGCCTGCGACCAGACGACGGTCGGCGGCACGCCGGGGAACGTCGACGGCTCGCGCGCAGCGACTCCGCCGGTCTCGTGGCAACGGCCGCAGTCGCTCTCGTCGGACACCGGCACGACGACGTCGAGGTGCGCGAGCTCCTTGTGCGTCTGCTTGCTGAACGCAGTGATGCGCAGCAGCGGATAGCTGTCGAGCCCGCCCACGTCGTCGATCGGCGTGATCGGCAGGCCGCGGATCACCCACTCGTTGCGCTCTGCGTCGAACTCCATCGCTTGCGGGCCGGGCTTCGGCGCGTCCGCGGGCATGTAGGAACCGCCGAGTCCTTCGCCGGGCTCGAGCCGCACGCCGAACAGGTCCTCGGCGTGGTCCCAGAAGTCCGTCTTGGCGAGGCTCGTCGAGTTCGGCGCGGCGCCGAGCGCGGAGCTCGCGCTGTAACGCAGCTCGACCTTCGAGTCGTCCAACACCTCGGGCAGCCCCGCGCCCGCCTGCCGCACGACTTGCGCGCGCACGACGTTGTACGGGGGAAGGACCGCGAAGACCGAATAGTCCTTCGCGATCCAGTGCAGACCCAGGTCGTTCGCTCCGACCACGTGCACCTTCAGCTTCTTCGTCGTCGAGGATCCCGAGCCCGAATCGCAGCTCACCGCGACGAACGGAAGCAGGATGCACCCAAGTGCCATCAACCGCTTCATCGCAGGCCTCCTTCTGCATCGGAGGTCGCGGGCAGAGCCAAGTGGCGGGGACGGCTTCCACCGCGAGGACCGTGAGGATCGACGACTCGACACGCGACCCGAAACGCAGTCCTCTAGCCCGGAAGTTCCGTGCTCTCGCGACGGATCGCCGCGCTACCGACTAGTTGCCGCGGAGCGTACGAAGCGCCGAGCGCGTGCTCTCGCGCGGTGGTTCGAGCGCTGGGAACGGCGCGGCGTGCGCGGAGGTCTCGGGGTGCGCGGCGCAGAGCGCCTGCGCACGGTGGTCGGTCGCGCGGAGTTCGTCGGGCGACGCTCCCGCGAGCGCCGCCGATCCGACTCGCTCCGGGTCGCCGGCTCGGTCGTTTCGCCGATCGGCGACGTCGTCCTCGGGCTCGTCGCCCGCTCGGAGCCCCCCACCGCGCGCGCAAACGCAGTCGGCGACGACCGACCGCGGCTTTCGCGTCGCGCCGGTGCCGACGGCCGCGGGAGGCGCGCGCGGGGCGATAGAATCGAGCCGCGCGGTGCGCTCTCGGAGGCGCAGGAGTTCGTCGCAGCCGCCGCTCGCCCCCCGAAACCGTTCCACCATGTCCGCGACCCCCGCCGACGACCGTCCGATCGAAACCCCGCCGGCCGCGGAGTCGGATGCGATCGTGACGCAACGCTTCTACGCGGAGCTGCACGCGATCGCGCAGCGCCTGTTCGCGAGCGAGCGCAGCGATCACACACTGCAGCCGACGGCGGTCGTCAACGAGGCGTGCATGCGGCTGCTCTCGAGCTCCGCGCTCCCCGACGTGCCGCGCGCGGACCGGCTGGCGCTCGCGGCGCGCGTGCTCCGTCAGGTCCTGATCGATCACGCGCGCAGCCGCGGCGCGCAGAAGCGCGGGGATCGGCGACTGCGGATCGAGCTCGACCCGGAGCTCCGCGCCGCCGATCGCACGTTCGTCGACTTCGACGCGATCCACGGCGCGCTGGAACGTCTCACCGCGCTGCACGCGCGCCAAGCGCAAGTCGTGTCCTTGCGGGTGTTCGGCGGCCTTTCGATGGCCGAGATCGCGGGCGCGGTCGGCACATCGCTGCGCACGATCGAAGCGGACTGGACGGTGGCGCGCGCTTGGCTGCGACGCGAGCTCTCCGGCGGGCCGGAATGAGCGACGCCGAGCTGCACGGACGCGCGAGCGAGCTCTTCCTCCGATTGCGGCAGCTGCCGCAGGCCGAACGCTCCGCCGCACTCGCGGCCGCGACGTCGGGCGACGCCCGCCTCGCGAGCGAGGTCGCGTCGCTCTTGGCGCACGACCTCGACTTCCCGCTCGCACCCGCCGCGCGCTCGTTCGACTACGCGGCGGCGCTGCCGACGACGATCGGTCCGTATCGCGTGCTCTCGCGCATCGGCCAAGGCGGTTCGGGGCAGGTCTTCCTCGCGGAGCAGGACAGTCCGATCCAACGTCGCGTCGCGATCAAGGTCGTGCCGCAGGCGGCAGCCAACGCCGAGCTCGCCGCGCGCTTCGAGATCGAGCAGCGCGCGCTCGAGAGCACAGATCACCCCAACATCACGCGCGTCCTCGACGCGGGCCGCACGGCGGAAGGCCTGCCGTACCTGGTGCTCAACTTCGTCGAGGGCGAGCCGATCACCGATCACTGCGTCAGGCTCGGATTGTCGCTCGAGCGTCGCGTCCGCTTGATGCTCGACGTCGCCGACGCGATCCAGCACGCGCACCAACGCGGCGTGATCCACCGCGACATCAAGCCCGCCAACGTCCTGGTCGCGGAGCTCGACGGGCGCTCGGTGCCGCAGGTGCTCGACTTCGGCATCGCCAAGCCGGTCAGCGGCGCGATCGCGGCCGAATCGCCGCCGACGCTCGGCCTGCCGATGGGCACGCCCGCGTACATGGCGCCGGAGCAGACGTGGCTCGGCACGGTCGACACGCGCGCGGACATCTACGGGCTGGGCGCGCTGTTGTACGAGCTCGCGACCGGTCGGCCGCCGCTCGCGGCGACCGGCGATCCGGTCGCCGACCTCACTCGCATCCGCGACGTCGTGCCGCCGCTCGCCAGTCGCACTCGCGCCGCGAACGACCCTCGCGCGGCGCCCGGACCCGCGCCCCGCGCGCTGGTCGCGGACCTCGATGTCGTGCTCGGCAAGGCGTTGGAGAAGGACCCCGATCGGCGGTACGCGTCGGTCGGCGCGTTGATCGACGATCTGAAGCGTCTGCTCGCGTGCGAGCCGATCGCGGCGCGTCCGCCGAGCACCCGCTATCGCGCCGCTCGCTTCGTCGAGCGCAATCGCGTGCTGGTCGGCGCCGCGCTGGTCGCGGTCGCGGCGGTCGGCCTCGGCGTCATCGGCCTGGTCGTCGGCATGCTCGAAGCACGACGCCAACGCGCCGAGGCGCTCGATCAGGGCGACGCGCAGCGCGAGATCAATCGCTTCCTGACCGACGACTTGCTCGCCGCGGCGTCGCCCGATCGCGAGGGCGAGGGCGCGACGATGCGACAGGTGCTCGATCGAGCGAGCCGCCACGTCGACGCGCGCTTTCCCGGCCGTCCGCTGATCGCCGCCGCGGTGCACCACGCGCTCGGCGAGGCGTACGCCGAGCTCGGAGCGTTCGACGACGCCGAACGGCACCTCGCGCGCGCCGTCGAGCTCCGGCGCGCGCACGCCGGAGCCCAATCGGCCGACACGCTGCGTTCGGAGATCGCCGCCGCGAGCCTGCTCGCACGCCGAGAGCGACCGCGCGAAGCCGAAGCCGCGCTCGTGCCGTTGATCGAGCGCGCTCGGACGGAGCTCGGGCCGGACGATCCGGTGCTCTACACCGCGCTCAACGACCTCGGGATCGCGCTGGAGACGATCGACCAGAACGACCGGGCGATCGTCGTACTCGAAGAAGCGTTGGCCGGACGCCGCAGGCTGCTCGGGCCCGACGACTTCCTCGTCGCGACCACGCTCAACAACCTCGCGCAAGCGCACGACCTGAAAGGCGACAGCGAAGGCTCGCTCGAGCGACTGCGAGAGGCGCTGCGGATCGTCGAGAGCTCCCCCGAGCCGGCCCGACTGACGCTGCTCGGTCTCTGCAACAACATCGGAGCGACCTTGCAGGACCTGGAGCGCAATGCGGACGCTGAGCCCTACCTGCGCCGCGCGGCGACGATCGCCGCCGACGTGCTCGGACCGGATCACGAAGGCAC
>JADLBP010000172.1 GCA_020847695.1 Planctomycetota bacterium | reverse complement strand
GTCGAGCTCTTCGGAAGGCGCTCGAACGCGTACTTGGTCGACGGCGACGACCGCATCCTCGCGCTCGCGGTGCCGCCGCCGCCCGACAAGGCCGATCCGCGCGCAGCGGTCGGTTTGACGTGGACGCCGCCCGGCGCGCGCGCCGCCGCGGAGCCGGGTCCGGCGCTCGCCGAGAGTCTGCCCGAACCGCCGCCGCCGCCGCGCGGAACGACCGAGGCGCCGCTGTCGTGGCGTGTCGAGCACGCGCTCGCCGCCCGCGCCGACGAATCCGATCGCGAGCGCTTCGCACGCGAGCTGGTCGAGCGCACGAAACGCAAGCTCGAACGCGCGAAGGCGCTCGAGCACGGCCTCGTCGAGCGCGCGAAAGCCGGCGACGACGCGGAGCGCGTGCGTCAGGACGGCGAGCTGATCAAGGCGAACTTGCACGCGATCGCGCGCGGCGCGACGCACGTCGAAGTCGACGACCTGTTCGATCCCGAGTGCGCGAAGCGCAAGCTCGCACTCGATCCGAAGAAGCGCGGGATCGAGAACGCCGAGGCGTACTTCGATCGCTATCACAAGCTGTTGCGCGCGAAGGCGAGCGTCGCGGACGAGCTCGAGCGCGCGCGCGCGAAGCGCACCGCGCTCGAAGCGTTGCTCGCGCGTTCGGCGGACGCCGCGCTCGATCCGCGGGAGCTCGAGGCGGAAGCGATCGAAGCGGGCCTGCTCGACCGACGTCAGGAGCCCGACGCGCGCCGTCGCGAGAAGCACAAGCCCGAGCCGCGCAAGCCGTACCGCTCGTACCGCGCCTCGAAGGGCAGCGAGATCCGCGTCGGACGCAACGCGGCCGACAACGACGACCTCACGTTCCACTACGCGCGCGGCAACGACGTCTGGTTGCACACCGCGGACACGCCGGGCAGCCACGTGGTGCTCGTGCTCGCGGGCAAGAGCGAGCCCGACCACGAAGAGCTCGTCGACGCCGCGCACCTCGCCGCGCACTTCTCCCCCCTCGAGCAAGCCGCCCGCGTCCGTGTCCACGTCGCGCGCCGCAAGGAAGTCCACAAGCCGCGCGGCGCGAAGCCCGGGCTCGTGCACCTCTCCGGCGGGAAGATCCTCGACCTGCGCGTGCAACCGGAACGCACCAAGCGGTTACTGGAAACGGCGCGCACCCCGCCGCCGGCCGCGTAGTCCGCGACGCGTGCTATCGTCTGCGTCCCGCCCCCACCGCACCACCATGCCGCGATTCCATTCGTCTCTCGCCGTCCTGCTGCTCGCGCTCGCGTCCGGTTGCGCCTCCGACGGGCCGAAGGCCGTCGATCCGGAAAAGCAGCTCGAGCTGCACCGCGAGCTCGCGTTGCGCTTCTACGACCTCGATGACCTGAATCGCGCCGAGGATCAAGCGGTCAAGGGGCTCGAGCTCGAACCCGAGGACGTGCAGCTGCGTCTGTTGCTCGGTTGGGTCTGCCAACGACGCGGCACGTCGCGCGACATCTTCGCGGCGGAGAAGATCTTCCGCGAGCTCGAGACTTCCGACGACTATCGCGCGGTGCTCGGCCTCGGCGTCGCGCTCGAGCGCAAGGGCATGCTCTACGACGAAGCGGCCGACGGCGTCGACTCCGGTTCGCGCGTCACCAACGCCGACGATCCGAAGGAACGCGTCGTCGAGCTGCGCAAGCTCGCCGCGGACGCGTGGAAGGAGTCCGAAGCGAGTTACCGGCGCGTGCTCGAGAAGAAGGACGGCGAATCCCAGGCGTTGAACGGCCTCGGGCGCGTGCTGGCGCTCCAACGGCGCTGGGACGAGAGTCTGCAGTGGAATCGCAAACTGCTGGCGCAATGCGAGAGCGAGCTGAAGATCTGGGGCGCGCAGCTCCAACGCCCCGATCTCTCCGCGGAAGAGGAACGCCGCCTGCGCGACTTGCGCGCGAAGACCGAGAAGATGGTGCTCGCCGCGACCCAGGAGGCCGCGACGCTCTACCGCACGCTCGGACGGCCCGAGGACGAGCTCGCCGCTCTCGATCAAGCCTTGATCTACGCGCCGGACCTGCCCGAGATCCACAGCCGCCGGGGCCAGGTGCTCTCCGAGCTCGGCCGACCCGCGGAGGCGATCGCGAGCCTCGAGAACTTCCTCAAGCTCTCGACGCTCGAGTTCGAGCACCCCGACATCCAACGCGCGTACGAGATGCTCGCGGCGTGCAAGCGCAGCGCGGCGGCGAAGCAAGAGTGAGCTCGCGGCGTCACGCCGCCTGAAAGCGAACACCGCGGAGCGCCCGTCGGCGGACCCCGCGGTGTCGACCGAAGCGCGCCGAGCGCGCGACGCGCGTCAGATCTTGCGCAATCCGGGCTCGCTGACGCTCGGCTTCGGCGCCGGCGCGGATTCCGCCTCGGGCTTCCACGTCCGCGCGCGACGCTGGCCCCAGCGATCGATCAGCTCGACTCGGATCTCGCCGTCGGCTTGGCGCGCGCAGAGCTGATCGGTGATGTCCTGCGCGGCGCGCAGCTCGTGCCCGTTCATACCGACCAACACGTGACCGCGTTGAATGCCGAGCGCGGCGGCCAGGCTGTGTGCCTCGACGCGCTCGACCACCAGGCCGAGACCTTCGTCGAGCCCCATCGCTTTCGCTTCGTGCTTCGGCAGCGGCCGGACGGTGACCCCGAGCACGTCGGTGCGCAGCGTCGGCGCGGCGGCCGCTCGGTCTCCGAGCCGCAGTTGCAGGCCCGGAGCGCTCGACCGATCGGGCGAGCCCAGCAGCGCGTTGGGGCCGAGCTTGTCGCGGAGCTCCGGGTGCTGCTCGAGCAGCTCGTCCATCGACTCGGCGGTGTACTCCTTCTCCTCGCGGTTGCCGTCGTGCTCCTCGACGGTCGTCACGTGCACGCCGTCCGGTCCGGAGCGGAGCTGGAAGGATTGCGCCTGGCTCGACGCGCCGCCCTGCGCGCCTGGGCCGAGACCGAGAGGCGGCGTGCCCGGCACGCCGAGCAGCGGATCGCGGCCGAGCAACGGCTCGAGATCTTGCATCCACAGATCGAGACCGCCGAAACCGCTGTCGAGTCCGCCGAACCCGCCGGAGAGACCGTCGGGCATCTGGAGCCACAGCGAGTGCGGACCTCCGAGGCCGCCGCGACCGCGGCCTTCGGCTTCGCGCAACAGCAAGCGCGCGGTCCACGCGAGCTCGCCGTCGCCCTCGCGGGCCCACTGCTCGACCTCCGCGCGCGCGATCGGATCGAGGCGCAAACGCTGGGCGAGCGCGGCGAAGTCCTGCTCCCGTCGATCGAGGTCGGCGCTGGAGAGCTTCGAGCGCCACGCGTCGGCGGAGAATGGCTCTCGCTCGGCTTGCAGCGGTTGGATGCGGATCAAGCCCGGGGGTTCGGGCTGCTGGGCGTTCGGCTGTTGCGACGTCGGCTGCAGCGAGAGCCCGAGGACCGGCGTGAGGAGGAAGAGTGCGTGGAGGTGGTTCATGGTGGACTCCCCCGGCCCCGCGCTCAGCGAAGCTGTTCGTCGCCCGCGAGGTTCAAGGCCGGGTTGTTCTGGCTTCCGTGTCGGGCGCGCAAGAGCTGGCCGTCGATCGACTCGGCGCTGAAGATCAACGCCTGGTCGCCGACACCGGCCTTGCGCAACGGCGAGTTCGCGAGCTGCACTTCGGGCGTCGAGCGCGGCTCCGGCTCCGCGTGCGGCGTCGGCTCGGCGACGTTCTCGCCCGGCAGCTTCGGCGACGTGGAATCGGACCGATCGAGCAAGGCGAAGAGCCCGACGGCGACGACCACCGCCGCCGCCGCGGCGAGCGGCACCCAGGAGAGGCGCTGCCACGCCGCGGGACGGATCGGCTGCGTGCGCTCGACGCGCGGAGAGCCGATGCGCCCTTCACGCACCAGCTCCGCACGCACGTCCGACCAGACGCTCGGACCGGAGAACTTCGTCGCGTCGCGCAGCGTCGCGAGACGCGCACGGTTCTCCATCCAACGCGCCTGCTCGGCGCGGCACGGGCCGCACTCGGCGAGGTGCCGCGCCACGCGGGCGTTCTCCGCGGCGTCCAAGTCGTCGCCGACGAAGAGCACCAGCAGGGCGCGGATCTCGTTGCAGTTCAGGGAGTCGTTCATGACGTCGGTTCGTCGAACTCGGGGTCTTCTACGTCGTCGTCCTCGGAAGCGTTGGCGGCATCCGCCGGTACCGATCGGGGCGCGCTCCACGCGCTGGGATCGCCGCGCTCGGAGAGGCGCTCGCGGCGCTCCCACTCCTCTTGGAAGAGTTTTCGGCCGCGGTGCAGGCGCCAGCGCACGGTGACGTGCGTCGCACCGACGATGTCGGCGATCTCCGGGCAGCCGAGCCCTTCGATCTCGCGCAGCGCGAGCACGGTGCGGAAGTGCGGAGCGAGGCTCGCCAGGCACACTCGCACGCGAGCGGCCGTCTCGACGACCTCCGCACGGTGCGAGGGCGACGGCGCGTTGGGATCGGCGAGATCGAGCTCGCCCTCGCCGTCCTCGTCGCCCGCGTTGGTGCTGGTCGTCGTGCGCCGCTTGCGCAGGTGGTCGATCGCGAGGTTCGTGACGATCCGGTAGAGCCAAGTCGGGAACTCGTGCTCGAAATCGAAGCGATCGAGGCTGCGGAAGACCCGCAGGAACGCGTCCTGCACCAGGTCGCGCGCGTCGTCCTCGCTGGGCACCATGTTGCGCGCGACGCGCCACGCGCGCTCCTCGTAGCGGCGCACCAGGAGCTCGAAACCCCGCTCGTCGCCGGCCTGCGCGCGGCGGATCAACTCGTGGTCGGACGCCTCGGCCGAAACGGCGCCCGGCTGCGGCGGAACGGGTGTCGCGCGCGGCGCGGACGTCGGCCCCTCCGGCGAGGTCGGGGCGGGCTCGCGCGGCGGGGTCTCGCCTCTCGGGTTGCGCTTCGTGGCCATCTGGGGGTGCATGGTCGTCGCGACGGCGGCAGAGATCCAGGCTTTACGGGCCGCGTCGGCCCTACGTTGGGAGTCCGCGGCAGAAATCGGCCGCGGACAGCGCTTCGCACGGCCGCGCGGCCGGTCCGGGCGACCTGGCCGGTCCCGCGGGTCGGCCGCGCCGGGTGGCCGTCCGGCCCGCGCGGCGCGGCAGGGCGGCCCGTGCCTACGGAACCGCGCTCTCGACGCTCGGGAACCGACCGGGCAGCGCCCCGAGGTGGCGGTAGCGGTCGCGGCGCCGGCGCAGCAGCTCGTCGGTCGGGATGCGGTCGAGCGCGTCGAGCTCCCGCAGGATCGTCCGCTTGACCTCGTCCATCAGCACGGTCGGCGCCCGGTGCGCCCCGCCGAGGGGCTCCGGGATCACGCCGTCGATCACGCCGAGCTTGCGCAAGTCGCTCGAGGTCAGCTTGAGCGCCTCGGCGGCCTCGGGAATGCGCTCGGTGTCCTTCCACAGGATCGCGGCGCAGCCTTCCGGCGAGATCACCGAGTAGTAGGAGTACTGGAGCATCAGCACGCGGTCGCCGATGCCGATCCCGAGCGCACCGCCGGAGCCGCCCTCGCCGATCACGATCACCAGGATCGGCACCCGCAGGTAGAACATCCCGAGGATGTTCTCGGCGATCGCCGCGGCTTGACCGCGCTCTTCGGCGCCGATGCCCGGATAGGCGCCGGGCGTGTTGATCATCGCGACGATCGGCAACTTCAAGCGCTCGGCGAGCTTCATCTTGCGCAGCGCCTTGCGATAGCCCTCGGGGTGCGCGCAGCCGAAGTTGCAGGCGAGCCGCTCCTTGGTCGTGCGTCCCTTGCGGTGCGCGATCAGCATGAAACGTCGGTTTTGGATGGTCGCGAGCCCGCTGACGATCGCCGGGTCTTCCCCGAAAACCTTGTCGCCATGGAGCTCGATGAAGTCCTCGAGGATGTTCGCGATGTAATCCACCGCGCCCGGCCGGTCGACGTTGCGGGCGACGCTGACGGTCTCCCAGGCGTTGAGGTTCTTGTAGATCGACTCGGTGCGCGAGCGGACGCTCTTCTTCAGCGCCTCGATCTCCTCGGAGATGTCGAGCCCGGTGCGGAGCGAGAGCGATTCGAGCTCCGAGAGGCGCGCTTCGAGCTCCTGGATCGGACGTTCGAAGGACATCCCCATCGGGGTGCCCTCCGGCTTCTGCGGCTTGTCGCTCACGGTGTGGAGTGGCTCCTGGCTCGAGGGGTCGGTCGACGCGGCGCATCCTGCGCGATCGATCCCCCGCCTGCAACCGTCTTCCCCGGCGGGCGATCGCGCGCCGGCCGGGGCTGGAGTCGGCGCTCCAACTCGCTAGGATTCCGCGCCTGTGCGTCCGCGAGAGAAATCGCAACGCCCCCAAGATTTGGTGGACGAGCGGACCTGAAGCCACAAAATGTCGCGCACGCGGACCTTTTCCCCCGCCCATGTCCACAGTGACCGCCGAGCTTGATTCGAAGCCCCGCGAGCGCCTGCCCAAGGCGTGGCGCGTGGAGGTGTTCCGACGCCCCGATCTCGACGACCCCGACGGGGCGCGGGTGCTGCGTGAGTTCGCCGAACTCGGCGTGCGCGCGGTCACTTCCGCGCGCCTCGGCCGCGGCTTCTTGTTGTCGCCGACGCTCGCGCGCGCGAGTGTCGAGCGCGTCGTGCACGAGCTCTGCGCCGATCCGGTGCTCGATACCGTGCGCATCACCGCGCCGGAAGCCGCGCCGAAGATCGGCCACGGAGTGCGCCATCGCGTGCTCGTGATGCGCAAGCCCGGCGTGATGGACTCCGTCGCGCAGACGATCGAGCGCACGCTCTCGCGCTCGGCGCTCGCGGCGCTGCCGAACGGCGAGCGCGTGCGCGCGCTGACCTACCAAGCGTGGGAGTTCGTCGGCGAGATCGACGCGCGCGCGCTCGAGCACGCTGCGAAACGCACGCTCGCGAACGACGTGATCGAGGACGTCTGGATCGATCGCGAGGACGTGCACTTCACGTTGCCCGACGATCACGCGGTGCGCGCGAGCGTCTCGGTGCCGCTCCGCGACGCGAGCGACGAAGAGCTCCTGCGTATCTCGCGCCAAGGCTGCTTGAGCTTGACGCTGCTCGAGATGCACGCGGTGCGCGATCACTTCCGTGCGCTCGAGCGCGAGCCCACCGACTGCGAGCTCGAAACGATCGCGCAGACGTGGAGCGAGCACTGCAAGCACAAGACGTTCGCCGGCAAGATCGACTTCCAAGGCGAGCGCATCGAGAACCTGTTCAAGGAGACGATCCAGCGGGCGACGCGCGAGCTCGCGCGCGACTGGTGCGTCAGCGTCTTCAAGGACAACGCCGGGATCGTCGCGTTCGACGGAGACTGGGACGTCTGCTTCAAGGTCGAGACGCACAACCATCCGAGCGCGATCGATCCGTACGGCGGCGCGGGCACCGGCATCGGCGGCGTGATCCGTGACGTGCTCGGCGTCGGCCTCGGCGCGAAGCCGATCGCGAACACCGACTGCTTCTTCGTCGGGCCGCTCGATCTCGACGAAGCGCGCGTGCCGAAGGGTTGCATGCATCCCAAGCGCATCCTGCGCGGCGTGGTCGCCGGTGTGCGCGACTACGGCAATCGCATGGGCATCCCGACGGTCAACGGCGGCGTCTGGGTCGATCCGCGCTACATCGGCAATCCGCTGGTGTACGCGGGCACCGTCGGCTTGATGCCGCGTTGGGCCGCAGAGAAGAGCGTGCAGCCCGGCGACGTGATCCTCTGCGTCGGCGGCCGGACCGGACGCGACGGCATCCACGGCGCGACGTTTTCCTCGATCGAGCTCGACGAGAGCTCGTCGGTGGTTTCGTCCTCCGCGGTGCAGATCGGCGACCCGATCACCGAGAAACGCGTCCAGGACGGGCTGCTGCGAGCGCGCGATCGCCGGCTCTACCGCGCGTTGACCGACTGCGGCGCCGGCGGGCTCTCGTCCGCGATCGGCGAGATGGGCGCGGAGTGCGGCGCGCGCGTTCAGCTCGAGCGTGTGCCGTTGAAGTACCCCGGCCTCTCCCCCGCCGAGATCTGGATCAGCGAAGCACAAGAGCGCATGGTGCTCGCGGTGCCGCCGGAGCACCTCGACGAGATCCGCGCGGTGTTCGCCGCGGAAGACGTCGACGCGACCGCGATCGGCGAGTTCACCGACACGAAGAAGCTCGAGCTCTTCTACGGCGAACGCTGCGTCGGCACGCTCGACCTCCACTTCCTGCACGAAGGCACGCCGCGGCCGTTGCGCAGCGCACGCTTCACGCCGCGCGTCGTCGCCGATCCCGGCGCGCCGCCGTGCCCGAATCCCGGCGCGATGCTGCTCGCGCTGCTGCGCTCGCCGAACATCGCGAGCAAGGAGTGGATCGTGCGCCAGTACGACCACGAGGTGCAGGGCACGTCCGCGATCAAGCCGTTGGTCGGCGAGCGCGAGGACGGCCCGGGCGACGCGGCGGTGCTGCAACCGCTCGCGCACTCGCGCGCCGCGATCGCGATCGGCTGCGGCGCGAACCCGCGCTACGGATCGCTCGATCCGTGGGCGATGGCCTCCGCCGCGATCGACGAAGCGCTGCGCAACGTCGTCGCCGTCGGTGGCGATCCCGAGCGCACCGCGATCCTCGACAACTTCAGTTGGGGCAACTGCGCGAACCCGGAGCAGCTCGGCGCGTTGGTGCTCGCCGCGCGAGCGTGCTACGCGACGTCGGTCGCCTTCGGCACACCGTTCGTCTCCGGCAAGGACAGCCTGAACAACGAGTTCCGCGTCGGCGACGAGGTGATCGCGATCCCGCCGACGTTGCTAGTGTCGGCGCTCGCGCACGTGCCCGACGTCGCGCACACGACGACGATGGACGCGAAGGCAGCGGGCAACCGCATCTACCTCGTCGGGCTCACCCACGGCGAGCTCGGCGGTTCGCACTATCTCGGCGAGCTCGGGCTCGAAGGCGGCCGCGTGCCGCGCCCCGATCTCGCACTCGCGCCCAAGCAACTCGCCGCGCTCCATTCCGCGATCCGCGCGGGGCTGGTGCGCAGCGTCCACGATCTCTCCGAGGGCGGGCTCGCGGTCGCGGCGGCCGAGATGGCGTTCGCGGGCCGGCTCGGCCTCGATCTGTCGCTCTCCGCGGTGCCGACCGCCGAGCTGTCGGCGGACCACGATCCGAACGCGACGCGGCTCTTCTCGGAGAGCTGCACGCGCTTCCTGGTCGAGGTCGAGGACCGTCACGCGGAAGCGTTCGAGCGCGCGCTCGCCGGACGCGACTTCGCCCGCGTCGGCGTCGTCGACGCGAGCGGCCGCCTGAAGATTCGCGGCGTCAAGGGCCAGACGATCGTCGACCTCCCGATCGAGGAGCTCGCCGCCGCGCACCAAGGAGGGTTCGCCGGATGAACGCCCCCAAGACACACGGAGCCCCGAACTCGCCCGGCGTGCTCGCGACTCGCAACGTGCGCGCGCTGGTCGTGCGCACCGCGGGGACCAACTGCGATCGCGAGACGTGCCTCGCGCTCGAACGCGGCGGCGCTTCGCCGGAGCTCAAGCACGTGCTCGAGCTATGCGAGAAGCCCGCGCTGCTCGATCCGTTCTCGATCTTCGTCATCCCGGGCGGCTTCTCGTACGGCGATGACCTGGGAGCGGGCCGCGTGCTCGGCTTCCAGTTGCGCACGCACCTCGCCGACGCGCTCGCGCGCTTCGTCGCCAAGGGCGGCGTCGTGCTCGGCGTGTGCAACGGCTTCCAGGTGCTCGCGGACACGGGCTTGCTCGAAGGCGTCCGCACCGCGCGCGCCGAACGCGGCGTCGGCCTCGACGTCAACGCATCGGGTCGCTTCGAGTGCCGCTGGGTCACGCTGAAAGCGGAAGCGAGCGCATGCGCGTGGCTCGAACCCGGCGAGCTCCTGCCCGTGCCGGTCGCCCACGGCGAAGGCCGCTTCACCGTGCGCGACGCCGGTGTGCTGCAACGCCTGAAGCAGAACCGACAGATCGCTCTGCGCTACGTCCGTCCCGACGGCTCGCGCGCGGAGTACCCCGACTGCCCCAACGGTTCGGTGGAGGAAATCGCCGGCATCTGCGACCCGACCGGTCGCGTGCTGGGCCTGATGCCTCACCCCGAACGCAATTTGACGCCCTGGAACCATCCGCGCTGGACTCGTCTGGGCCCGCGCGCGGAAGGCGAGGGCTTGCGCTTCTATCGCCGGATGGTGGAGACCGCATCCGCTCTGGCGAAGTGATTCCAATCCTCAACCCATCTCATCCATCCATGAAGAATCTCTTCCTGATCGCCCTCGTGTGCGCCCCGCTCGGAGCGGGTTGCGCAGCCGTGGCCGCCGGCGCCGTCGGCGGCATCGTCATGACCACGGAGTTCACCGACGCCGCCACCTACGTCACGCATCTCAACATCGATGCGAAGAAGGTCTGGCCGGAGGCGAAGAACGTGCTCCAAGACACGACGCTCGAGCTGCTCGAGGTCGACGACGCGATCCGCGTCGCCAAGGCGAAGATCGACGGCGCGACGGTCACCGTTTCGGTCGAGCCCTACGACATCGACAAGTCGACGCTACTGATCAAGGCGCGCAAGTACGGCTTCCCGGACGGCGAGACCGCTCGCCTGGTCCAAGAGAAGATCGTGCGCCGCCTGCAGCCCTGAGCGAGTCGGACTATTCGCCCGCGCTCGACGCTTCGCGCGTCGCGGCGCGGGCGGTTTCGTTCCCGGAGCGTTCGACGCCGACGAGGTGCGCGGGTTTGTCGGGGCGCGAACGCTTGCACGCGCGGCAGTAGCCGAGCAGGCGCAGGTCGTGATCGACGAGCTCGAAGCCCTTGCGCGCGCACGCCGCGAGCTGGAGCTCCTCGATCTTCGGGTCGGAGAACTCCTCGATCTTGCCGCAACCCAAGCAGACCATGTGGTCGTGGTGCGGATGGCCGAGCGTGTGCTCGTAGACCAGCTCGCCGCGCCCCGCGTCGAGCGAGCGCATGAACTCGCCCTCGACCAGGAGCCCGAGCGTGCGATAGACCGTCGCTCGCGAAACACGCGTACCGGGTTCCTCGAGCATCCAGCGATAGAGCCGCTCGGCGCTGAAGTGCTCGTGCGTCTCGAACGCGCGATCGAAGATGCGTCGCCGCTGCGTGGTCAGCTTCAGCGAGCGCTTCTTCAGGAACGCCTCGAACGCGCTGCGGATGGCGACTTGTCTCACGGGGACGGCTCGGAATGCGGAGGGTAGCGACGGACGAGGCGCGCAGGATCCGCGCCGGCCAGGAACGCCGCCATCAGCATCCAGTTCCGGAGCGTCGCGCGCAAGGCGCCCTCGCGCTGCCAACGCCGCGCGGAGACCGCGAGCTCCGCGCCTGCGACCAGCCGCGCCCGAGAGCTGCGCCGCAGCCGGCGCGAGAGCTCGACGTCCTCGAACAGCACCAGCGGGCGGAATCCGCCGACCCGTTGATACAGCTCGCGGCGCACCGCGAGCCCCGAATCCCCGTACACCAGCCCGAAGGCGCGCACGCGGACGTTCGCGGCGCGCTCGACGAGTCGGTAGAAGAGCCCCGGGGCCTCGACGCGTTGCGCGAACGCAGCGACCGCGAGCTCGCGCTCCTCGAACGCGCTCCGCAGAAGCGCGAGAGCGCTGGGCGCCGGCACGCAATCGGCGTGCAGGAAGACCAGGACGTCGGTGTCGAGCTCGCGCGCGGCGGCGGCGAGCTGGGTGCCGCGGCCACGCTCGCACGCGATCACGCGCGCTCCAGCGGCGCGCGCGAGCTCGACGGTGCGGTCGCGACTGCCGCCGTCCGCGACGACGATCGCGTCGGCGCGGTCGTCGGAGTCGCCGCAGTTCAGCCGCTCGAGCAACCGCGGCAGCGCGCGCTGCTCGTCGAGCGCGCAGATCGCCACGCCGAGCGTCGGCCGAGCCACGCGATCAACGCACCGTGCGCGTCTTGATCGGCCGCTTGAGCCCGATGTCGCGGCGAGCGAACTTGCCGGTCCAGCGGACGCGCTCGTAGCCCGCGTACGCGCGCTCGCGGGCTTCGTCGGCGTCGGCGCCGAGCGCGGTGACGCAGAGCACGCGCCCGCCGTCGGTCACGGTCTGGCGCCCCTGCTCTCGCGTGCCGGCGTGGAAGACGACGACCTCGTCGACGGTCTCCGCCGAGTCGAGCCCCTCGATCGGATCGCCGCGGCGATAGTCGCCCGGGTAGCCGTCGGCCGCGCCGACGACGCCGATGCAGGCGCGCCGATCCCAGTCGGGTCCTTCGAGCTCGTTGAGCTTGCCTCGCGCGGCGGCGAGCAGGTACGGCACGAGGTCGCTCTTCATGCGTCGCATCACCGCCTGCGTCTCGGGATCGCCGAAGCGACAGTTGTACTCGAGCACCTTCGGGCCCGACTCGGTGAGCATCAAGCCCGCGAAGATCACACCGCGGAACTCGACCTCCTCGCAGCGCAGTCCGTGCAGCGTCGGCACGAACACGTGCTGCTCGATCTGCCGCATCAAGCGCGTCGAGACCGCGGGGTGCGGCGACACGACGCCCATCCCTCCGGTGTTCGGTCCGGTGTCGCCGTCGCCGGCTTGCTTGTGGTCCATCACCGGCTCGAGGATCAGGATCGTCTCTCCGTCGGTGATCGCGAGCACGCTGATCTCCTCGCCGGAGAGGAACTCCTCGATGACGATGCGCGCGCCGGCGGCGCCGAGCTTCTTCTCCTCCATCAGTTGGTCGATGACGACGCCGCCTTCGCGCGCGCTCGACACGATGAAGACGCCCTTGCCGGCGGCGAGCCCGTCGGCCTTGATCACCTGCGGCCACTGCTTCTGGCCTTCGAGGTACGCCTTCGCGGCGCCGGAGCGATCGAACTTCTTCGAGAACCCGGTCGGGATGCGATGGGCCTCGAGGAACTCCTTCGCGTAGGCCTTGGATCCCTCGAGCCGCGCCCCGGCCGCGCCCGGCCCGAAGACGTCGATCTTGGCGGCGCGCAGCTCGTCCGCGAGCCCGGCGACCAACGGATCCTCCGGCCCGACGACGACGAGATCGACGCGCTCGGTCTTCGCGAGCTCGACCAGGCCTTTGACGTCTTTGGTCGGGATCGCGACGTTGCGAGCGAGCTTCGCGGTGCCCGCGTTGCCCGGCGCGACGAGGATTTCGCTCACCAGCGGCGATTGGCGGATCTTCCACGCGAGCGCGTGCTCGCGCCCCCCGCCACCGACGATCAAGACCTTCATCGACATCCGTTCCTCAGAGCCCGTTCGACGCGCACGCTCCCCGACGAGGAGCCTCTCGCGCGCCTGGGACCCGGGCCGAGCACGAGGGCCGCGCGAAGAGCGAGGAGATTACGCCGCGCGAGCGCCCGACGCCACGCTGTCGCGGCCGCCTCGCTCGCGCGGTACCCTGGAAGTTCGGAACGGGGAGTACCTCAGCTGGTAGAGGCGCAGCTTTGGGTGCTGCGAGTCGTGGGTTCAAATCCCATCTCCCCGACCACCTGACGCCCACACGCGCCCGTAGCTCAGCTGGATAGAGCATCGGATTTCTAATCCGACGGTCAGTGGTTCGAGTCCACTCGGGCGTGCCAGCTTTCCGAGTGCGTCGGCGACGCGTCGGAGCGCGAGAATCGGCTCGCGCGCCTGCGCGCGCCGCGATCTCGCGCGGCTCACTCGCGCTGCTCGCGTCGTGCTCAGCAGTGCTCAGCTCGTCGCACGTTTCGGCATGCGCGCGCACCTCGGTGGACAAGCCGGGAGGTAAGACAGGAGATTGCATCGCGGCGCCGTCGGTCCCGGTCGCGGCGCAGGCGTCGAGTGCGTCGCCCGCCAGCTCCGGCAACGCTTCGAGCGCGCGTCGATCGTCGTCCGTGCGCAGGTGGGTGTAGCGGTCCAGCGTCAGGCCAATCGTCGAGTGCCGGGCGAGACTCTGCGCGACCTTCGGATGCGCACCGCTGCGCACGACGTTCGTGATGAACGTGTGCCGCAGCGCGTGGAAATCGAGCACGCGCCCCGTGTCGTCCTCCACCGCGATCCCCGCACGCTCCAGGTCGCGCCTCAGCATGCGCGAAACGTTGCTCGAAGACGGCATGCGGAACGCGGTCGCGGTCGGATGCCGCCGGGCGAATACCTCGCGGAGTTCCGCGACCAATCCGCTCCGGAGCGGAAGCACGTCCTCGCGGCGCCGCTTCGAATCTGCGGCGCGCACGGTTACCGACGCGTGCGCCGGGTCGAGATCGAAGCTACCGACGCGCAGGCTTCGAAGCTCGTTCGAACGCAGTCCGGTCTCGACCGCGACGCGATACAGTCGCGCGCGCTCCGGCCCGGTGCAGCCGTAGCTCGGCGCGGAAGCGGCCACCGTAGCGAGCAACGTCCGGAGTTCTTGGGCGGACATCGCGCGCCGACGATGGCGCAGCGAAGGAGCTGCGTTCAACGCACGCAGCGAGCCGAGCGGAGATTCCGTCGCGGTGCCCTGGCGCAGCATCCACGCGCAGAATTGCTTCAGCGCCTGGAGATAGTGGTTCGACGTCTGCACCGAAAGTCCGTCCTGGCCCGCGCGTTCCTTTTCGAGCCAGAGCTCCACGCGCTGCGCGGTGAGGTCGGTCCAGAAAATCGCGCCGCTCCCGTCGAGGATCGTGCGCACACGCTGCGTCTGCGTGAGCACGTGCTTCGGCGTCGTGCCGCGTGCTCGCAGGTGGGCCTCGAACTCGGCAACGTGCTCCGCAAGCGGACGCAGCGCGGCGACGCGGCGCGCGTCGAGCAGGTCGTGCGTACGCAACCGTTCGAGCGACTTCGGCGGCAGCGACTCCAGCCAGCGAGCAAGCTCGCCCGACGGAGACTCGCGATTCGAGCGGCAGGCGATCAGCTTCGCGAGCTTCGAACCTAGCTCGTGAGTCGCCGCGCGATCGGTGTAGCCAGGGAAGCGAAGCCGGTCGCCGCGGTGGCCCGTCAGCTCGACGTACCACTTCCTGGTTTCGGTGAGCTTGCCGGAGCGCGTGGAGAACTTCGGGCGGAAGATGCGCATGGGTTCAATTCCGTTCGAGCCAAGGCGCCGCATCGGTCGTCCTGCGCAGCCGCGCGCCGCCATCGTCCCGGCACAACGTGCCAGCGAGGGTCCGCGTTGTCACTCCAGCGGCCCTTTATCCTTTCTTCTGACAAGACCGGGGCTCCGCCCCGGCCCCCGCGGACGGTCCTACACGTTGCTCGGCTCCGGAAGAGCTTGGATCCACCGCGCGTGGCCCCTTTGCAGGTGGGGCGTCGGGGCCACGCGCGGCAGATCCAAGCGAGCCCTTCGGAAGCCCGGGATCGGTTGCAAGTTGCTCGACCTGGGCGCTGCTCGCGAAAGGCTCGTGAACCGGCGCTTGGCGAGCATCGTGCCCTTCGGTCACTCCGCCCGCGTGGCGCCTCGCGCGTCGCCGCTGTCGCGATCTCCAGTCCTGCCACTTCGCCTCCGCGCGTTCCAACGGCATGCGAAGCAGGTGCCCGGTGCTCTTCTTCGGCGCCCGCTCGGGGCGCGAAAGTCCCCGCGAGATGCGCAGGCGTCGAAAGCGGAACGGCGCATTCACCGGGAGCTGCGAGAGTTTCGCGACCTCGTTCGCGATCCCGCCACGCGTGCTGCGGTCCGCAGTCTTGACCATGTAGCCCGCGATGCCGTCCAGCTCGCGCGGCGGTTCGATGCTCTCGACGATGTAGCCGAACCCGGCCTGGACGGCGTGGTGCCGCAGATCGTCGCGAAGTCCGGTTGCGCTCGTCTCCCACCGCGCGCGCATCCCATGCGAGAAGAACAGCACGTTCAGGTGCGGCCATCCGCTCGCGTGTTGTTCGACGGTCGAGATGTGCTGGACCGAGCCGAAGCGTCGACGCAGGCGCTTGCAGAGTCGCTTGAACGCGGGGCTGAGTTCGAGCCAGGCCGTGGACGCGTCGCCGTCGTACGCGCTCGGATCGAACGTGAGCACGGTGAATAGCAGCGACTCGGGACCGTTTCGGGCGATGATCGCCCGCACGAGTCGCGCGTCGTCCTGGTTCCGCGCCCAGCGGCACGATTCGCAACGCCAACTGCGGCACCGGAAACGATGCTGCCTCGCCTCGGGCCCGAGCGGGTCGGCGAGCGGGCCGACGTGAAGGCTCCACGCGCCACACTCGCAGGCAACAACGGATTTCGGCTTGGCCGCCGCGCGCGCGGGCCGCGGCGACGGCGGTCCCGCTCGCTGGCGACGCCGCCGGCAGCGCTTGCCTCGGCGAGACGCCCCGGCCGGTGCAGTCGGCGGCTTCGCGCTCAAGCTAGCCGTGGACATCGGGAACCGTGCGCAGTTCGGCAAGGCGTGCGCCTGCCGGACAGCCGGCGTCGATCCAGCGTCGCAGCTCGGAGGCGCACCACCGGACGGAGCGACCGATGCGGATCGCCGGCGGAATCCGCCCGGTGACGCGGAGACGCCGGACGGTTGCTGGCGACACGCCGAGCATCTCGGCGACGCGCTCGACGGGCACGAGGAGTCGCGGGTCGCGTTCCGGGTTCGAAACTGGAAGCACCGCGACCGGCGACGCTCGACGGCGCCGCGCTCGTCGCGGACTGCGCACGGGGTAGCTCACGTCGCTTGCGCCTCCCCTTCGCGTTGTGCGTCGGCCGGATCGAATTCGACGCCCAAGGCTCGCGCCGCGCGCCTCAGATCGTCGAGCCGCCAGATCCTGCGGCCGCCGACCATCTGCGGCGGCGGATCGATCCTGCCGCGGCGTAGCGCGTCAGAGAGCCGAGGTTCGTTTGTCCCGAGGCGTCGAGCCGCCTCGCCAGTCGAAATCGGGTAGTTGGTTTCCATGCCGGCGACGGGCGTCGGTTGTGTGCCCGTACACAGACACGGCGGACAGCAGATCGGACAGCGCGAGGCGACTTTCGTCGCTACTCGTTTCCCACCGGCGGATCCCACCGGACAGACCGACCGTCCTGCTGCCAGTAACAGCCCATCACCCCGAGCATCGTCCGCACGCGATTCCCCGCACGTCGCAACGATTCGACCTCAGTGCTAGTCGTCTCCTGTCGCGCCAACATTGAGCGCAAGAGGTCGCGCCATGAATGGCTCCTCCCAGGCTGAGCGGCCACGAGTCGAAACAGCGCGCAGCACGCGCTACCGGCGATCGTTGCGCTGTCGAGTAGATGGCCCGAAGCAACGCGCTGAACAATCACTCGCTCAGGCCCGTCGTCGATCATGTCCAGAACCGCGCTAGCTCCGAGAGGCCGCGACGCGTCGACACCGCTCGGTGTGAGTTTCCACCACGGCGGGCCGGGACGGTGGTCGAGCACACGCCAACGCGCGGCGACCTCATCCACGAGCGTGACGCCGAACTGCTCCGCAAGGAGTGCGAAGTATGGTGACAACCGATGCCGATCGATTCCCAGATGAGATCGGGCCTTCGTGAGGTCGCGGATGACCGCAGCGGCGGCGCGATCGCTCGCGTGACTCTTCAGCAGCCGAACGTAGAGCAGCCTCGCGACACGCAGGACGTTGTGCCCAGGATCGAACGACTCGACGCGTGTGACACCGAGCGTCTCCAGCACCAACGGGACGGAAGGGACCCACGTCTCCCGCACCCACCGCGCGCAGAAGCGCGCGTTGCGGAATTGCTCGCAGAATCCGACGCCTGCGCTCGGCAGCGGGCCGTCACCGGTCATTCGCCAGTCGAACTCAATCCCCTCTCGCTCCAGCCGATGAAGGTAGGGTTCGCGCTTCGCGTCCAGGTAGCAGCGGCCATCGTAGGGCTCGGAGCTCGGTGTGTATCCGGTCGCGCAGAAACGAACACAAGCAAGCACGGCGCGCTTCGCTGGCCCCACGCTTACCGCCATCGACCGTGCAGCCTCGTCCGCCGCCAGGTCAGCCGCTGTCCGCGCGATTATCGCCGCACGCTCTGCCTGCACTGAGTCGATCAGTCCGCGGAGACTCTTCGTCATGTTGGAGCGCAACTACGAACGCAATCCAAGCTCCTCGGCGGAAAAGGCATTCGCGCAGGCAGCCTCATACGCTCCATCGAGTTTCGGCCGAAGCAGCAGAACCGCGGCAATGCGCTGTACGATGCCACGGAGGTCATCGAGTTCCCGCATCGTCAATCCCCTTCCACCGATCCGCTTCTCCTGACGATAACCGAGCCACTTCTTGACCACTGGATATCCACCAAGCTCGTATTCCCACACTGCGCGTGGAACGTGCCGGAGGAACACAGCGTCGTTCAGCCAGAGGTCACCCGTGTCGCGGCCCCACTCCGATGGTAACTGCTCCAGGTCACGCACGTCGCGCGGCTCCCACCGCCCCTTCGCGCCGCCGAAATACGAGCAAGTGACACGAAGGTCCGATTCAGCCACCGCCCCGACAGGAGACTTCGCAGCGACAGCCAGTTCACGCATCTGCTCGCCAACGATGTACTGCGTGCTCGTCCGCGCATCTCGTGATGCGTCAAGCAGTTCGGCCACCGTCATGCCAATACTGGCGATCTGCTCGGCGACCTTTTGCTCGCGTGGAATCGGTAGATGAGCCCAATCGTGAGCAAGACTCTCACGATGGTCTCTCTCGTACGACGGAGAATGGAGCACGGCGAGCGCCATGTGGAAGAGGGTTCGGACGAGTGTGGCCGCCGACGGGTCACCGAGTTCGCCACTCAATCCCCACGCATCACTCAGTTTTCGCCATACTTGCGCCGAAATGTTGGCCATCGGCCGTGACCCTATTACCGACTGACCCTTCGCGCGGTCTGACTGTCGGTCTGCGGCGGTAAGAAATGTGACGGGAAAGCACACGGAACCTCGGTCGTGCAGGTGCAAGTCGGCCAGTGTTCTGCAGTACATCGGCCTCGACTCGGATGGCCGTCGCGGCTGCGGTACCAGGACGAGAAACTCATTTCCCGGCAAATTCACGCCGAATTCCGATCTTGCCTCGTTAAGAAGTTTCGCGCGATCTTCGTAATAAATCCACCGTTGGTCGAACGGGAAAAGAAGGTAGGGGCGTATGTTCTGCGCGTCGAATTGTGCGTTGGCGCGCAACCAATCTCGCACAACTTCGGGTTTATATCGAGCTCGCTCTTTCCAAAGAGTCGGGTGGCCTTTGCCAAAACTGGCATGGGAACTCGCCGAGAAGTAATCCGTCATGCGACTGACGAGTGCGGCGCGATCTAGATCCAACACGCTGCAGTTGAGCCCTCGATTTGGGTTCACACCTTGTATCCCAACCGGGAACAATTCGTCGATCGCCGGCCAATCCTCAAATCCGCCTGTGGACTCCTGGGACACGAATCGCCACCTGTTGGCCTTGGTCACGGTCACTTCTGAGTAGGGCCGAGGCTCAGCTGCGACGATATCGTCCGAGTGGGCGGGCGGCGTGCCCCCAGGACCTTCCCCTATCGCCTCCAGCAATGCCGAGCGCTTGGAGTCCGCAGAGCCCCAGAAATCACGCACCATGACGCGCGCCCGGCTTCCCTTGCGCTTGGGCGTCCGCTGTTTGAGCAGCGTGGAGATGCAAGTGCCTACCTTAATTCCAGCGCCGCCTCCGGAAACATGAAATATGGTTTCGCACGACTCCCCAGTCGGAGTGCGTTCACTGGCAATCCTATTGCCGTGCAGGTTGTCAATCCAGATCGCCTGAAAGCTATCCAATAGCGATTCACGCATGAGCGGATGCGACCGCCCCGTCAAGTAAGAACTGTTGGATATATACGAGACGATCCCAAACTCCGCCGCGTCCCCAATCCGCTTCTCGGCAAGTCGAAAGAAGCGGATATAGAGGTCGTCTAACAAGTGCTTGCGTATCCCCCACTGAGTGTACAACTCGATCTGCCCAACCTGTTTCCCATCTGTGTCGCGATGAAGCCCTTTATAATGATCGACAAGTTGCTCTTCGTCGCGGATCGGGGCGCTGGCAAACCGATTGTACGGGGGGGTTGCCGAGCACCACGATAATTCGGGCGCTACGCTTCACTCCCCGAGCAGCGTCGTGCTCTTCCTGCAATTCCGGAAAGTGCAGCTTGACTTGATCTGGCCCTTCCCAACCCGTTAGCGCATTCGTCAGGAAGATCGCAGGCCGGTGATTCTCGTGCGGCTGAACGCCGAGTTCCGCTAGCAGCAAATACGCTTGCAATTGCGCGACCACAAAAGGTGCAGTGAGGATCTCGAAGCCCAGCACACGACGGCTTAGCGCCTGCTGAAGTTTTGTGCCCAGAGTGGCCTCGTCGCCATCCGCTGCAAACTGATCTGCAATGCAGCGCAGGACTTCAACCAGGTACGCACCGGTTCCGCAGCAGGGATCCAGGACTACGACACTGTCATCCGCAAACCCTCTCAAACAACCAAGTTCCTGGCGCAGAAGCTGATCGACGCGACGAACCTGGTAGCGAACAATCTCTGGCGGCGTGTACCAAACTCCGAGCTCTTTTCGGAGATTTGGGTCGAAGGCCTCCAGGAAAGGCTCGTAGAAATACGTGATCGCAGTTGAGGTGTGCGCCGACGCCCTGTTTCCGGCCGGCTGGCGCAGCGAGGGTAGCTGGAAGCGAGCAAAGAATGCATCCTGGTCCACGCGCTCAAGTGCCTCCGTCGCCCGAGCGAGATGTACCGCAAGTCGAAGTTCGTGGATTCGCTTCGGATGCTGAAACTCGTGGAACAGGCTCCCGAGGAATGGGATTCTTAGGTACTGAGGCAGGTCCTCCCAACGGAACGGCTGTTGTTTTCCACCCTGTCGCCAGATGCACCAGCCCGCGAACAGTCCGTAAAATGCGGTCTGCACCAGCGACGAGCGCAGGAACTCCTCTCCTTCCGGTCCTTGAAACGAAATACCGAGAGCCTTTCCAAAATCGTCGAGGAGATCGCGGACCGCGTCGCTGAATTGGGCGGGAAGGTCGTTCTTGGCATCGCGTGCGAATCGCGCGAGGATCCTCGCGAGGGACTCTGGCTCCGCGATGCTTGCGTACCTCGTGGCCGCGCACTCCACGAGTTGACCAAGCTCCTCTCCACGTTCCCGCACGATTGGTGTGCCATTCCTTAGCGCTTCGATCGACGGCCACAGGTCAACGACCAACTCCAAGCTGCGATGCTGAGGCGGAACAGGCTCGTTCCCCACAAAGCCAGGCTTCACAGTCAGGAGGCCAAATGCGCGCACGTTGCAAAGCAAGACCGCACGGGTCTGCGCCAGGTAACGCCCGATCTGGTTATTCCTTTCCGTCGAGAACGCTAAGGCCTTCAGGTCGGCCTCCGGCAACTTGCCTTCCCCCAACACGACGGGGTAACCACCAGGGCCGTCGTAGAGCGCGAAGTCCGGCTGATCAGAACCGCCCCCCCGCCGCGATTCACTTGTGCTGGCCCGAGCTTCGAAAGGCAGCACCATGTGGATGAGCAACTCGGCGAGGAGTCCGCGGATCGCGGGGTAGTAACTAGGCTCCGTCGTGGACTCGGAGTTGGCGAGTCGGCGGACCTGTTGGCCGTACTCTCTGAGCGCAGGTGCGAGTCGATCCATGCGTCCCATGATGCACCCCGCCGTCGCTCGAATCGAGAGACTGCCACCGACAGGCCGGGCTCGGTGCGGACAGTCAGCGGAACACAAACCGCCTCGCGTGCGGTTGCTACGAACCGATCGCGAGTGCCTGGAGGAAGGCCCGCAGCGCGGCACGCGTCCGTCGGTCGAGCCCCGGCCGAGCGGCCGCGATCCGCGCTAGGTCTGGATCCTCCCGGATTCGGTGGACAAGCGCCGCGACAAGTCGCTTCGTCGTGAGATCGCCGCGCACGCACACAACTTCGGCTTTCGCAGGTGCTTGCGCCAGTTCTTCGTTGCCTTCGGCGTTCGGATTTCTAATCCGACGGTCAGTGGTTCGAGTCCACTCGGGCGTGCCAGCTGCCGAGCGGCGCCTGGCGATCGGAGTGCACCGATCGGAGTCGGACGCAGGGGACCGACGCCGCGCGAACGAGCGCTCCCGCCTGCCGGACGCGCTCGCGTTCAGTCGAACCACCAGCGCACGACGCCGCCGGGGTCGGTGCACCAAACCGCGAGCAACGAGCCGTAGCCGAGCACGAAGCTCGCGTGCACCCGAAGCAGGCCGCGGATGCGCTCGACGTGAGCACGCCACGCGATCGGGGCGTAGGCCGCGAGCGAGAGGAACGCCGGGAAGAGCAGCGCGACGC
>JADLBP010000171.1 GCA_020847695.1 Planctomycetota bacterium | reverse complement strand
TGGCACGTCTCTTCGTGATGATGCTGCTCGAGTTCTTCATCTGGGGCGCGTGGCTGCCGCTGATCTTCGGGTACCTGCCGAGCCTCGGGTTCTCCGGCGTGGCGCCTCCCCCGGAGCTCGCGGGCCGGATCCCCGCGTCGATCGAGTTCCTGTTCTCCGAGCAGTCGTTGATCCTGAACGCGTTCCCGATCGCCGCGATCGTCGGGATGCTGTTCTCGAACCAGTTCGCCGACCGCAACTTCTCCGCGGAGCGCTTCCTCGCAGTCAGCCACCTGATCGGCGGCGCGGCGATGATCGGGCTCGCGTACACGCAGTCGTTCTGGCCGTTCTTCGGCCTGATGATGGTGCACTGCCTGCTGTACGTGCCGACGATCTCGATCACGAACTCGATCGCGTTCGCGCACATGAGCGATCCACAGAAGCAGTTCGGACCCGTGCGCATGGGCGGGACGATCGGTTGGATCCTCGCCGCCTGGCCGTTCACGTTCATCCTGGTCGACTGGGACAAGGTCGCCGCCGCGCAGAGCACGGGCTTCGTGGATTGGCTCGGCAACGTCCTCGGCTCCGGTCTGACCGGCGACGCGCTGAAGGCGGCGACGCGCTGGACGTTCATCGTCGCGGGCGCGGCGTCGATCCTGCTCGCGGTGTTCAGCCTGACGCTGCCGCACACGCCGGCGAAGAAGGCCGACGGGCGGACGGAGAAGCTCGCGTGGCTCGAAGCCGCGAAGCTCTTGAAGCACCCGTTCGTGCTCGTGCTGTGGTTCGTCACCTTGATCGACGCGTTCGTCCACAACTGCTACTTCAACTGGACGGGCTCGTTCCTCGGCAGCGACGCGGTCGGAATCCCGGGCAACTGGATCATGCCGGTGATGAGCATCGGCCAAGTCGCGGAGATCCTGACGATGGCGGTGCTCGGCTTCGTGCTGACGCGCCTCGGTTGGCGCGCGACGATGATCGTCGGCATCCTCGGCCACGCGGCGCGCTTCGCGGTCTACGCGTTCTTCCCGCAGCACGCGTGGATGATCGTGCTCGTCCAGGTGCTGCACGGCATCTGCTACGCGTTCTTCTTCGCGACCGTCTACATCTTCGTCGACGAGTTCTTCCCGAAGGACGCGCGAGCGAGTGCCCAGGGGCTCTTCAACCTGATGATCCTCGGCATCGGAGCGCTGGTCGCGAACTCGATCTGCCCCTACCTGATGAGCCGGGTGACCGAGAACGGCGTCACCGACTTCAGGACGCTGTTCCTGATCCCGTGCGGCTTCGCGCTCGGGGCGGCGGTGTTGCTCGCCGTCTTCTTCCGTCCGCCCGCGAAGGCGACGCCACAGAACGTCGGGCACTGATCGAGCGGACGCCCGCGCGTGCATCGGTCGTGTCAGCGCACCGGGCACGCGCGCGGGTCGATCGCGCTGGCGCCGCTGCGCTCGCGAGCCGTGCTCGCGTCGCACGGCGCGTCGGAGCGAACGCCCCAAAGGGCGCGCCCGGTCGCCTGGGAAGGTGGAACCGGGCGCGCGAGAGCGTCGAGCGGCCAGCATGATCCGGACGACGCGCTCCGTGCCGAGCCTCGCGGCTCGTACGTCACGCTCGCGCGGCGTCGTGCGCCCGCATCGCGCGTCGACGTGCGCTCACGTGCATGATCCGTCGTGGCGAATCGCATGCCGAGGCGCGGCGCGCTACGCGACGTGAACGGCGCTCGACGAACGCGCGGAGTCCGCGCCGCCGTCGGAGCGCCGCCAGTGCGCGAAGCGCGCTTTGCGTCGACGACGCCACCGCTTCGCGACGGAGCGCGCGAGTCGGGGGCGATGCCTCGACGCAGCCGCGACGGCTCCGCTCGAGGAGGTGTTCGGGGGCTGGGGACCCTTCGTCTGCTCTCCGCTCCGCGCGTGCGCACCCGCACGCGCGGCGTGAGCTCGCGCACATCCGATCGCCGATGCGTGGGTTGTGGCCTCGGAGGCGTGAGCTCGCGAGAGGAAGTGCGAATCACGTGCCCGCGGTCGTACGGGCCTGGTAGCAGGCCGCGACTTCGAGCGTGCGGGGCTTGACGGCGCGCGCGAGTGCGAGTTGAGTAGTTGCTCAACATGGCGCGCAAAGCGAAGCAAGCGGCGAAGCGCAAGGGCGCGGGCCGCGCGAAGCCCACGCTCGACCCGCTCGAGCGCGCGCGCCAGGGGATCGACGCCGAAGGCGAAGCCCGACCGACCCGCGAGCGCGTGCTCGACGCCGCGATGGCGCTCTTCCACGCCCAGGGCTACAGCGCGACCGGCATCGCCGCGATCCTCGAACGCGCGGGCGTCAACCCGGGGAGCTTGTTCCACTTCTTCCCGACCAAGGAGGACTTGGTGCTCGCGCTGCTCGAGCGCTACCTCGGCCTGCTGCATCCGATGGTCGTCGATCCGGTGTTCGAGCGCGTCACCGATCCGATCGAGCGCGTGTTCGGCATCCTCGACGGCTACCGACGGATGCTGGTCGCGACCGAATGCGCGCTCGGCTGTCCGATCGGCAACCTCGCGCTCGAGTTGTCCGACACCCATCCGAAGGTCCGCGCGAAAGTCGCCGCGAACTTCGAGCAGTGGAAAGCCGCGGTGAAGGGCTGCCTCGACGCCGCGCGCGATCGCTTGCCGCCGAAGACCGACACCGCGCGGCTCGCGACGTTCGTGCTGACGGTGATGGAAGGCGCGGTGATGCAGGCGAAGACCGAGCGCTCGCTCGCGTCGTTCGACCAGTCGATCACCGAGCTCCGAGCCTACTTCGATCGATTGCTCGCCGAAGCGAGCGATTGGAAAGCCCCCCGAACCCCCTGACTCCTCCGATGCACTCCGCCATCCTCGCTCTCCTCGTCTGCTTGCTCACGACCTCGTTCGCGCCGCGCGAAGTTCGCGTCACCGCCTGGGAAGGCGACGTCGACGCGCCGGTCGCGGCGGTCTGGCGCGCGTACACCACCGCCGAGGGACTGCGCGCGCGCGGTTTCGTCGACGCCGAGGTCGATCTGCGCGTCGGCGGGACGCTGCGGCGCACGCTGAAGTCGGACGGCGATGGCGAGCCCGAGAAGCTCGTCGAGACGATCCTGACGTTCGAGCCCGAGCGCTTGCTCGCGACGCGCTCCGCCGCCTCCGACGCGACCGCGTGGCGCGCGACCTACTTCTCCGAGCTCTCACCGACGCGTACGCATCTTCGGATCGCGGTCGTCGATCCGTCGGAGGAGCCTTCCGGCGACGACGCAGAGCTCTTCGCATTGCTCTGCGAGGCGGAGCGGGCGGCGCTCGCCGGCGCGCTGACGCTGAAGACCGAGCCCGCGCCGGCACGCAAGGCGAAGGCGCCGCGCACTGCGGTGTGCGAGCGCGTCGTCGACGCATCGCCGGCCGAAGTCTGGAAGCTCTACACGACCAACGCGGGCGCGGAATCGTGGATGGTCGCGCGCGCGTCGATCGAGGTCGCGGTCGGCGGCGTGGTCAAGACGAGCTACGACCCCCAGTCCAACCTCGCCGACGAAGGCACGATCGTCACCCACGTGCTCGCGTTCGAGCCCGAGCGCCTCTGGGCGACGCGTTTCGAGGTGCCGAAGGCGGCGGCGGCGCTCGCGCTCGCGGAAGCGACGTGGGTGGTGCTGACGTTCGAGCCCGTCGACGGCGGCAAGACGCGCGTGCGCTGCTCGCACCAGGGCTTCGGCGAGGGCGCGGAGTGGGATCCCGTCTTCGCGTTCTTCGAAGAGGGCAACGCGTCGGAACTCGACGCGCTCGCCAAGCGCTGCGACGAGTTGCGCGGCAAGCAGTAGCAGCTTCCGGCGCCGCCCGCCGCCGCCCGTCGCCGACCGGTGGCGCGGTGCGTGGCGCGCTCGGCGCGACCGAGCACGGCGCGCGCCGCCGCCGCGTCGCGGGTCGGCGTGACGCGGAGCGTTCAGCGCGGCTTCGGGCGCTTCGCCGCTTTCTTAGGCGCCTTCTTCGACGCGAGCTGGGACGCCTTCTTGGGCGCGCTCTCGGCGGCCATGCGCGCGAGTTGGGCTTCGTGGATCAGGTCGTGCCCCGCGTAGATCACCAACATCTTCGCGATCGACTCCTCGCCGCGCTCCGTGTGGATGCCGACGCGCGCGTGGGCGCTCTTCGGTAGACGCTCGAACAGCGCGACGTTCGCGGCGCGCACCGCGGCGAACGAGACCAGGAGCTCGCCGGTGGTCGCGCGGTCGACCGCGAGGTTCTCGACGAACGCATCCTGGTCGTAGCCGTGCAGCGCCGGCCGATCGAGCGCCGCGACCAGCCGCACGCGCGTGCCGAGCACGAACTCCCAGTCGGCGAGGTGCGCGACCACCTCCTTGATCGACCACTTGCCGGGCGCGGGGCGCTTCGAGAGCGTCGCCTCGTCGAGCCCGCGCAGGAGCTTCGCGATCCGATCCGGCGACGACGCCATCGTGCGGATCGGGTCGCGCTCGCCGAGCGCGTCGCGGTAGCGATCGATGACCACGGGACCGGGCTGTTTCTTCGCCATGCTCGAGCTCCTTTCGGGGAGCGCGCGAGGATACCGGCGCCCGGAGGCACGTCACAGGACGCGCACGCGTTCCTTACCGTTTCGTGCTGGCGCCGCGCGCGCGAACTCCCATGCTGGGCGAGAGCTGCATCTCTCACACCCCGTTCGGAGACTCCATGAACACCTCACGTCGCGATGTCCTGCGCTACACCGCCGCCGCCGGAGCGCTCGGCGCAAGCGGACTCGTCCTCGGTCGAGCCGCCGCGAGCGCGCGCCCGTCCGCGCCGCTCAAGATCCTGATCCTCGGCGGCACCGGCTTCCTCGGGCCGGCGATCGTCGAAGCCGCGAAGCCGCGCGGACACACGTTGACGCTCTTCAACCGCGGCAAGACCAAGCCCGGGCTCTTCCCCGAGCTCGAGAAGCTGCAAGGCGATCGCGATCCGAAGAAAGGCGAGGGCATCAAGGCGCTCGAGGGACGCGCGTGGGACGTGATCTTCGACGACTGCGGCTACTACCCGCGCATGGTCGACGCGTCGGCCGGGCTGTTGAAGAAGAACGGCTCGGGCCATTACGTCTACATCTCGAGCATCAGCTGCTACGCCGAGAACGACAAGGTCGGACTCGACGAGACCGCGAAGCTCGCGACGATGGAAGACCCGACGCTCGAGACGATGGGCGATCAGTTCCAGTACTACGGACCGCTCAAGGCGCTTTGCGAGCAAGCAGCTTCGAAGAGCTTCGGCGACGCGACGACGATCGTGCGGCCGGGCTACATCGTCGGGCCGGGCGACTGGAGCCATCGCTTCACGTACTGGCCGGCGCGCGTCGACAAGGGCGGCGAGATGCTCGCCCCGGGCACGCCGAACGATCCGATCCAGATCATCGACGTCCGCGACCTCGCCGAGTGGCTCGTGCTGCTCGCGGAGAAACGCACGTTCGGGACCTTCAACGCGTGTGGACCGGAGAAGAAGCTCTCGATGGGCGAAGTGCTCGACGCGTGCAAGGCGAACTCGCAGAACGACGTGCGCTTCACGTGGGTCGACACCGAGTTCCTGATGAAGAACGGCGCCGGCCTGCCGATCTGGGCGCCGCCGACCGGCGAGACCGCGGGCTTCCACACCTGGAGCAACGCGCGCGCGGTCAAGGCCGGCCTGAAGTTCCGCCCGGTCGGGACGATCGCGAAGGACGCGTTGGAGTGGTTCAAGAAGGAACCCGAGGCGTCGCAGCAGAAGCTCTGGGCGCAGATGCCGCCCGAGAACGAGGCGAAGCTGCTCGAAGCGTGGCACGCCGAGCACAAGGGCTGATCGGTTCGTTCGTACGCGGACGACGGCGCGTCGCGTCGTCGTCCGCGGTCGTTTTCGTCGCCGGTGGTGGCATCCGGAGTCTCCCATGATCGTGCGCTCGCTGTCGTTCGTCGCTTCGGGGCTGCTGCTCGCGCCGCTCTCGATCGCACAAGGCACGCCGCCCGCGGCGCCGGCCGCCCGCGCCGTCCAGGCCGGCGAGCCCGACGAGGCGGTCGCGGTCGCGCGCCGCGCGGCGCTGCAGGCGAAGCTCGACGAGCTCGTGCTCGCCGCGAACTTCCCCGGCGTCAACGTCGCGTTCGTCTGGGCGGACGGGACGACGCTCGCGCTCTCGAGCGGCTCCGCCGACCGCGAGGCGCAACGCGCGCTCACGCCGGGCGACCGCATGTTCACCGGCTCGACCGGAAAGACCTTCTTCGCCGCGCTCGCGCTGCAGCTGGTCGCCGCGAAGAAGCTCGAGCTCGACGCGCCGATCTCGCGGTGGCTGGAAGCGGAACCTTGGTTCGCCCGCCTGCCGAACGCGAAAGCGATCACGGTGCGCATGCTGATGAACCACACGTCGGGGCTGGTGCGCTACGAGCTCGACGAGCGCTTCACCGCCGACCTCGCGGCGAGCCCCGACAAGGTGTGGTCGATCGAGGATCGCCTGAAGTACCTCTTCGACGCGACGCCGCCGTTCGAGGCCGGCAAGGGTTGGGACTACAGCGACACCAACTACATCGTGCTCGGCGCGATCCTGGAGAAGCTCTGCGAGCACTCGCTCCACGACGAGGTCCGCGCGCGGTTCCTCGAGCCGCTGGAGCTCGCCGACACCGAGCCCGCGATCCGGCGCGAGATCGCCCGATGCGCGCAAGGCTACGCGGGCGCGCGCGATCCGCTGCGGATCCCCGACCGCGTGTTCGACGAGGGTCGCTACGCGGTCAACCCGCAGTTCGAGTGGACCGGCGGAGGGTTCGTCACCACCGCGCGCGACCTGGCGCGCTGGGCGCGAGCGCTCTACGACGGCGAAGTGCTCGACGCGGACTCGCGCGCGCGCATGCAGGAGGCCGTCGAGGCGCCTGGGCTCGGTCGCAACGTGGAGTACGGCCTCGGCGTGATCGTCGGCGAGTCACGGCTCGGCCGCGTGCTCGGCCACTCGGGCTTCTTCCCGGGGTACGTGACCGAGATGGGCTACCTGGTCGAGCCGAAGCTCGCCTACGGCATGCAGATCAACAGCTCGGACTTCGCGACGTGGAAGCGCGCGCCGTCGTCGGTGTTGATGGAGCTCGCCGCGCTCGCTTGCGCGACGAGCTCGAAATGAGCGCTACTTCTTCTCGATCGGCCGCGGCGTCTTGACGGGAGCCGCGGGGCGCGTCGGGAGCGCGGGGCTCTTCTTCGCGAGCTCGCCCATCAGGATCTCGACGCCCTTCTCGAGCTGCGGATCGCGGCCCTCGAGGATCGACTTCGGATCGTTCTCGACGACGATGTCGGGCTCGACGCCCCAACCTTCGACCGCCCACTGGCCCTTCGCGTCGGCGTTGCCGAACTCGGGCACGCTGACCTGACCGCCGTCGATCAGCGGACCGTGGCCGCTGATGCCGACGACGCCGCCCCACGAGCGCTTGCCGACGAGCTTGCCGAGCTTCGCCTCGCGGAACATCCACGGGAAGATGTCGCCGTCGGACGCGGAGTTCTCGTTCAGCAAGCACACCATCGGGCCGTTGAACACGACCTGCGGGTACGTGCCGACGATGTCGACGTTGCGGGTGAACGACGTCCCGAGCAGCACGCGGCGCAGGCGCTCGAGGATCATCTGCGACACGTTGCCGCCGCCGTTGTTGCGGTCGTCGACGACCAGCCCGTCCTTGCGGACCTGGCCGTAGTACCACTTGATGAACTCGCGGATGCCGTCCGGCCCCATGTCGGGGATGTGGACGTAGCCGAGCTTGCCGCCGGAGAGCTGGGTGACGCGCTCGCGATTCTTCGCGACCCATTCGAAGTAGAACAGGTCGGTCTCCGAGTCGCGCGGGTTCACTTTCACCTTGCGAGCGCGCGCCGGATCGGCGGTCGCGCCGACCAGGAGCTCGATCGGCCGGTCGGCCTTGTTGCGCAGCAGGCGATACGGGCTGTCGTTCGCGGCGAGGTCGGCACCGTCGATCGCGAGCACGTACTCGCCGACCTTGACGTCGACGCCGACCTCGGTGAGCGGCGAGCGGTAGCGTTCCTCGTCGTTCTGGCCGCGCAGGATGCGCGCGAGCTTGTACCGACCGACCGCGGCGTCGAGCTCGAACGTGCAGCCGAGCAACGCGACCGACGGACGCGGCGGGATCTCGTAGTCGCCGCCGGCGACGTAGGCGTGACCGACGTTGAGCTCGGCGACCATCTCGCCGAGCACGTAGTTGAGGTCCGCGCGGTGACCGATGTGCGGCACGAGCGCGGCGTAGCGTTCGCGCAGCGCCTTCCAGTCGTAGCCGTGCATGTTCTCGACGTAGAAGAAGTCGCGGTAGCGACGCCAGACCTCGTCGAAGACCTCGGCCCACTCCTCGGCGGGCACGCGGTCGACCGTCAGCTCGCTCGTCGACACCGGTTTCTTCGAGTCCTTGCCCTTCGACGACGCGTCGTAGAGTCCGTAGCCGCCGCCTTCCGCGATCAAGAGCTTCGAACCGTCGCCCGACAGCGCGTAGCCGTTCATCGACTCGACCAGCGTCGTCGGCTTGCGGTCCTCGAACGAGAACGCGAGCAACGCGGTCTCGCGCTCGCTCTCGCGGCCGTAGTACGGCGCGCCGCTTCGCGTGACGAAGAGGTGGCCCTTGTTCGCCGTCAGACCCTGGTAGTTGTCCGCGGGCATCGGCACGCGCACGACGCGACCGGCGAGCCCGTCGAAGTCGATCGCGACGGTGACCGGCTCGTCCTTCTTCTCTCCAGGCTTCTCGCCGTCCTTGCCTCCGGCCTGCTCGCCTTCCTTCGGCGCAGCCGCCGGCGCACCCTCCGGCTGCTTCTCCGCGTCGGCCTTCGGCTCGTCCTTCTTCGCGATCGTGACTTCGTCGCTCTGCGGCGGGAACGGGTGCGGCGTGTCCTTCTTCAGCGCGAGCGCGAACACCTCGGTGGTGCGGTTGGTCGAGTAGTTCCACTCGAGCAAATTGAGCTGCGGCGCGAACTCGCGGTCGGCCAGGTAGTAGAGGTACTTGCCCGCGGGATCCCAGACGGGCTCGGTCTCGTTGAAGTACTCGTCGGTGACGCGCGTCGGCGCGCCGCCGTCCGCGCGCCAGATCCAGAGCGAGTTCATCCCGTTGGTGTCCCCCATCGAGAACGCGAGCCAGCGCGAGTCCGGCGCCCACGCGAAGTCGCCGAGATTGCCATCGGGATCGCGCGCGACGTCCTTCGCGGTCTTCGCGGCGACGTCGTAGACGCGCAAGCGGCCGGTCGCGTCGGCGTTCGCGATCCACTTGCCGTCCGGCGACCAGCGCGGGTCGTAGCGCATCGTCGAGCCGTCGGTCGAGAGGCGCGTCGCCGGCGCGGAACCGTCCTGCGCGACCAGCCAGAGCTCTTCCTCGCCGCTCTGGTCGGAGACGAACGCGATCGTCGAGCCGTCGGGCGACCAGCTCGCGCGCTTGTCGTGCCAACGCGACGTCCTGGTCAGGTTGCGCGGCACGCCCTTCTCGATCGGCGCGGTGAACACGTCGCCGCGGGCGCAGAACAGCGCGCGCTCGCCCTTCGGCGAGAGCTCGAAGTTCTCCATCCGCCCGCCGACCGGGATCGTCGCGGGCCGCGCGGCGAGACCGTCGGTCGGAACGGTGATCGAGAGCTTGCGATCGGCCTTCTTCTGCGTGTCGTAGACGTGGAGCTCGCCGGAGAGCTCGTACACGATCTCGCCGGCTTCACCGCGGGCCGCCCAGCGCACGTCCTCGCCTTGGTAGCGCGTCGCTTGCTCGACCGACTTGCTCGCGAGGTCGAACGAGAACAGGTTGAGGTACCCGTCGCGGTCGGAGACGAACCAGATCTTCGAGCCGATCCACATCGGATCGCGCTCGGTGCGGATCGAGTGCGCGACCGGCGTCAGCTCGTGGCTCGCGAGATCGAACGTGTAGAGATCCTGCGCCCAACCGCCCTCGTAACGCTTCCACGTCCGGAAGTCGCGCGTCAGCGGCGAGTACACCACTTGCTTCTCGTCGGGCGACAGATCGCCGCCGCCGGCGACGGTCATCGGCAGCGGCTTCGGCAAGCCGCCGTCGATCGGCACCAGGAAGAGCCGCGTGTCGGTCAGGTCCCAGCCTTCGCTCATCGAACGGAAGAGCACGGACTTGCCGTCCTTCGACCAACCGTAGACCTGATTGTCCCACCCCCAGCGCGCCGGCAGCGGACCGCGCGCCGGATACCACGTCAATTGCTTGGGCACGCCGCCGGTCGACGGCACGACGTAGACCTGCTCGTCGCCGTCGTACTGACCGGTGAACGCGAGCCACTTGCCGTCCGGCGAGAAGCGCGGGAAGAGCTCGACGCCCGGGTGCGCGGTGATGCGCACGGCGGAGCCGCCGGAGCTCGACGCGGTCCACACGTCGCCCGCGTAGCAGAACGCGACGCGGTCACCGTGGACGTCCGGGAAGCGCAGCAGCTTGGTCTGCGCGGAAGCAGCGACCGAAAACAGCGCGATGCACGCGCCGACGAGGAGCTTGGAGTTCATCGGAGCACGCTACCGAGCCCCGCCGCTCGCCGGAAGTGGCCGCGCGGCCACCTTTCAGACTTCTTGCGACGGGAACTCGGCGGCGCGATCCATTCGACGCTCGGCATACATTCGCGACCGGGCGCCGTCGAACTCGCGGTCAGCGCGCCGACTGCCGGGTCGCGATCGGCACGTAGCCGACTTCGAGTCCCCTCGGCGGCGTGACGATCAGCGCGGAGTCGAGCGCGGCGAGCGTCCCGACGCGCGGCGGCGGCAAGTACGTCTGATCGAGCTTCCAGTGCGCGTGCAGCTTCTCGACCGCGGCTTGCAAGCGCTGCTTCTCGGCGTCGCTCAGGTCGGCCGCTTGCAGCGTCGGCTGATCGACGAAGCGGTACCAGGAGTACGTGACGACGCTGCCGTCGGAGAGCTGCACTTGGTACGGCCCGGCCTTGGGTCCGGGCGTCGTCCACACGGTGTCGGGCGTCTGCGGCGACGTGTAGGACTCGGTGTTCGTCGCGGTCGCGAACTCGGCGCGCTGGAGGCCGGTCGCGTCGGGCACCGCGTCGCGCGGGATCGCGAAGAGCTCTTCGCCGCGTTGCTCGAAGAACTCGGGGAACGAGCCGCGGCTCGTCTCGCCGCCCCACTCCTCCAGCTTCGCTCGCTTCCACTGGAGACCGAACGTCCGCTCGTCGAACGCGCGCGTCTCGACCCAGTCCTCGAGGCCGCGGATCGGGAGCTTCGCTTGGGCGAGCGAGAGCGGTCCGGCGGTGCACGGCGGCACGCGTGCCGCGCGTGCGTCGAACTTGCCGGAGGGCGCGGCTCCGCCGCCGAGCCAGCGCTCGACCGACTCGTGCAGCGCGCCTTTCGAGTAGTGCGTCAATTGGTGGATCAGGACGGTGCGCCCCTCGCGGTCGGCGGGGAACTGGAGGCGCGGGATGCGACTGAAGCGTCGACCTCGGGCGTCGGAGGCGACGAAGCGCGGCACCGTGTTCACCTCCATCGCGCCGCCGGTGACGAGCCCGGGCCGCGCGTCGAGTCCGCGCGCGATCGCCGGCGGATGGCGACGCGAGATCCGACTCCACGTCACCGGCGTGTAGAACGCGACCGGTCCCTTGAAGTTCTGCGCGTCGACGAAGAGCGTCCACGATTGGTTGCCGGTCGGCAGCGCGAGTCCCGCGGTCGTCTGCTTCGCCTCGATCAACGGCAGGACCATCCATGCATAGCCGAAGAGCTCGCCGCTCGTGCCCGTGCGGAACGTGAGGCCGTCGGGCGGCACGAGCAGGCGCGAGCTCAGCTGCGCGATCCCCATCTCCTCGGCGGCGAGCGCGGTGGTGTTGCCGAAGCCCCAACCCGGCGACGAGATCTCGTGGTTGTAGCCGTTCGCGGTTCCGTTCATGCGGAACTTGGACGTCGTCGAGCCGAAGCGCGTGCTCGCCCAGAAGCCCAAGCCGCCTTCGATCGTCTGGAAGACGTCGCGATAGCTCGGCCCGCGTTCCGGCCAGTGGTCGCGCGCGACGGTGCCCGTCGGCAGGAGCGGCTCTTCGATCTCGCGGTTCTCCGGCACGATCCAGATCGGAGCGAGCCCGATCTGGAAGTCGGCGAGCGGGCGCTCGAGCAGCGGCCACGCGGTCGCGTAGAGGCTGACTCCGTAGCCGAACTCGGCCGGCGGCGCGGGCACGTCCATGCTGATGTAGCCGGTGAGCCCTTCGTACGCGAGCTCGGGCTGCGCGACCGAGTCTTGCGCGCGCGTCGCCGCGGCCGCCTGCGCGGCGAGGCCGCACGAGAGCATCAACGACGCGAAGCAGGCCGACGGCACCGTGCAGCTCAATCGACGTACCGTCGGATCGTCTGCTCCAGCGCGCGCTCGCAGACCTTGCAGAAGGTCGTCGGGGTGCGCGTGAACATGATGCAGTCGACTTCCGGCCGGTAGAGGCCCTTCGCCAGGTACATCGAGCCCTCGAACGCCCCCACCTTGCCGTAGTGTTCCTCCGCGGCGAGCAGCGGCTGGGTCAGCGCCTTGATCTCGCGCATCAGCGCTTCGTTGGTCTCCTCGGTCGCCTTCGCGTCGATCGCGTCCTTGCGCTTCTTCTGGTACGCGAGATCGACCTCGTCGTAGTGCGCTTGGTTCCACGGCGTCGGCAACGGCGTGCCCGAATCGACCAGGTCGCGCCACTTCAGCTTCGCGGGATCGAGCAACGCGGTGACGTTCGGCTCCCACGGCTCGACGCCGGGCTTGGTCAGGTCCTCGTACGCGACCTGCGAGCTGTAGTACTCGTCGGCGAGGCCCGCGAACGAGTGGCCGAACTCGTGCACGAACACGTACGCCGACGGCTCGGTGTCCGCGGTGCAGGTCGCCCAGAGGTTGTAGATCCCGCCGCCGCCGTACTTGCGCTCGTTCGCGAGCAGGATCAGCGCGTCGTACGGCACGCTCGCGGCCGCTTCGCGCAGAGCTCGATCGGAGAACGTCAGCACGTAGCGATCGCTGTCGAACGCATTGAACGCGAGCCCGAGCAGGCTGGTGCGCCACTCGTTCTTGCGCGGATTCGAGATACCGCTCGACGTCGACGGCACGTGCAGGACGCGCACGTTGAAGTCCCTCGCGCGGCGCTTGAAGGGCTCGGTCGAGAACAGGGCGCCGGTCAAGCGCTTCGCGTCCGCCTCGAGCTTGCCGCGCTGCGCGGCCGTGTAGCCGTCGGCGATCACCAGCAAGTCGACCTTGGTCGCCGCGGGGCCGTTCTCGGCGAGCGTCAGCACCTCGCCCTGCTTCACCAGCGGCGAGCGATCGACGAACCGCGACGCGGGGTCGATCTCCTGGCGCCAGAACTCCTTGAAGACGCCGTCGTCGCCGCGCTCGTCCAACGCGAGGACCACCGGCCGCTTCGGCTCGGGGAAGCGCTGCGATTCCTCGATCGAGCCCCAGCGCTGCTTCGCATCGCCGGTCGACTTCCATTCGCCGTAGATGCTGCTGAAGGCGCGCGCGAACACGAGCTCGCCGCTCGCGGCGTCGAGCACGCGGAAGCGATACTGCCCGAGCGTCTCGGGATCGACGAGCTGACGCCGCGATCCCGCCCACTCGCCTTCGAGCCGCAGGCCGGAGTACGCGACGTGCTGCTCGCCGGCGGTGCCGACGTGGTGGTAGTCGAAGCGCAGCGTGCGGCCGGTGAAGTTCGAGTCGAAGTCGGCGAAGAGCGCGAGCAGGAGAGCGGCGTGGATCATGTCGAAAGACTAGCGGACGCGCTCGGTCCGCGCGCGTCGTGGAGCGTCGGATCCCAGATCGCGGCCTGCGCGTACATCGAACGCACGTGCATGTAGAAGAGCAGGAACGAGCCGACGAAGCTCTTCGCCGCCGGCTTGCGCCGCGCGGCGGCCGTGACGTTCGCGAACATGCGCGCTTCCAGGGCGCCGAGCCGCGGGATGCGGGTGATCAGCTCGAGACTGTGCTCGTCGATCGTCCGCCGAGGCTCGCTCGCGACCGCCCCCGCGAGATGACGCGGATCGCGGCGCGGGCCGAGCAGCTCGACGAAGCGCAGCACGCGGCGCTCGAAGCTGCGCGGCGAGTAGAGCTGGTTCGCGAGCCAGCGCACGCCGCGTTCGAGCTCCTCGACCGACATGGACGCCGGGAGGATGTTCGAGTTCCACGGCGTCGCGACCGCCTCGCCCGCGCCTTCGATCACCCGGCCGGCGGCGGCCAAGCGCGCGTGGAGCGGCGTGCCTTCGGGCGCGACCAGGCTGCCGAACGTGATCTGCGGCACCGGCAGCGTTTGGAAGAACGCGAGCTGCTGCTCGAAGATCTCCGGTCCGTCGTGGTCGAAGCCGACGATGCCGCCGGACTCGACCGCGATGCCGTTCTGCACGAGGAGCTCGACGACTTGGCGTTGATCGACCAGGTTCTGGCGCTTCTTCGCTTCACGCAACGACGCTTCGTTCGACGTCTCGATGCCGAGGAAGATGTGCACGAGCCCGGCTTCGGCGCACAGGTTCACCAGCTCCGGATCGCGCCCGAGATCGACCGAGCACTGCGTGTAGAACTCGACGTGTCCGTGCACCTGCGCGCGATTCCAGTCGCGCAGCGCGGCGAGCAGCTCCCTCGCGCGTGCTCGATACACCGTCAGGTTGTCGTCGGAGAGGAACACCCGCCGATACCCGTGCGCGTAGAGCGCGTCGAGCTCCGCGAGGATCGCCTCGACGGGCTTGTGGCGCTGCTTGCGCCCCAGGTAGACGATCACGTCGCAGAACTCGCACTCGAACGGACACCCGCGCGAGGTCTGCACCGCGCCCATCGCGCAACGGTCGTTGGGGTAGAGATCCCAGCGCGGCACGACGGTGCGCCCGAGCTCCGGCCGGCCGCCGTCGTACTCCGCCTTCCACGTCCCGGCGCGCAGATCCGCGAAGAGCTCGTCGGCGAGCACCTCGAGCTCGCCGCGCACCAGGATGTCGCAGTGCGGCCGCACGCGCGCGGGCGAGAGCGACGCGAAGGAGCCGCCGAACAACACGATCTTGCCGCGTGCGCGGAACGCATCCGCGAGCTCGACCGCGCGCGAGAACTGATTGACCTTGCCGGTGATGCCGACGAAGCGCTCCGGCGCGTCGAAGTCGACCGACGAGCACGTCTCGTCGCACAGCCGCACCTCGAAATCGGGCGGCACGAGCGCGGCGACCGTCGGCAACGCGAGCTCCGCGTAGAGCGTCGCACGCGGCAGTCCGTAGAACGCGTACGCTTCGCCGCCCGAGTAGGTCGGCCCCGGCGTGCGCGGGTTGACGAGGTAGAGCGAGCGATCCATGGAGCGGGAACCTCCGCTGGAAGCGTAACCGACCCACGCGCCGCGTGGGGCGCGCACCGTGACACGCGCTCCGCGCGGAGCGCGACGTCACGCGCCGGGCGGCGCGGGAGCCGCGCTCGCCGCCAGCTCGCGTTCCTTCCGCTCGTGCGTGCGCCCGAGCCACAGCGCGAGCGCGGCCCACATCACGCCGAGCGCGACCGCGACGAACGCGAGGCTGCCGCCCAGTGAGCCGACGACCGGCTTCACCCACACCCCGAGCAGATCCCCGAGCCGCCACACGAAGGTCTCGATCAGGCTCTTCACCCGGTACTTCACCTCGCGGGAGAGCGGCGTGTAGAGCACGTCGCGCGCGGGCGACGCGAGCCCGTAGTTGGTGCCGCGCATCGCGACCTGCACGCACGCGAGCACCGCGAACGTCGGCGACATCGCCAGCCAGCTGAACCCGATCACCGCGACCGCCGGGAGCGCGACCAGCGCGACCGGCGTCCCGAGCCGCGAGAGCACGCGCCCGGTCAGGAAGAGCTCGAGCACGAGCGTCAGCGTCTGCGTCCAGAAGTCGATGCGCGCGAGATCGGCCTGCTGGAGAGCGTCGCGCACGTCCTTGGCGAGCGACGGATCGGAGTAACGCGCCCCCATGATCGCCGCCTGCTCGACGTAGAACATGGTGAACGTCATCGCGGAGAGCAGCATCACCGCCGACATCGCGAGGAGGTAGGGCGAGCGGTAAGCGAGCTGGATGCTCGAGCCGAGCGAACCTTCGACGCGGACCTCGCGCTGCACCTCCTCGGGCTCGCGCTGGATCCCGCGCGCCGCGTGCGCGACGCGCGTCATCGCGAACACCGCGAGCTCGAGCAGGACGAACGACACGACGAAGAAGCCGGGCCGCGAGATGTGCTCCGCGAACTCGGCGTTGAACTTCGAGCCGGCCATCGCGCCGAGCGTGCCGCCGACGCCGATCACGCCGAACACTCGCTTCGCCGACGCAGGCGAGAACACGTCGGCGAGGTAGCCGCGCAGCACCGCGATCGCGAAGACGTTGAAGACGCTGAACCAGACGAAGAACACCCAGTTGAGCGCGCTGCCCTTCTCCGACGACGTCCACTCGAACAGCGCAGCGAAGACCAGCAGCCCGGCGCCGAAGAACTGGTAGAAGAGCGGCAGGAAGATGCGCCGCGGGAAACGCGCGACCAGCCACGAGTAGAGCGGGTGCGCGAGCACCATCGCGACGCACGTGCCGGTGAAGAGCCACGGCAGGTTGTCGAGGCCTTCCTTGACGCCGGTCTGCTCGCGCACCGGACGCAACGCGAACGTGCTCGCCAGGATGAAGAAGAAGTAGAGCCCCGCCCACGCGCACGCCGCCCGCTCCTCGCGCCGGATCAGCGCGAAGCGCGCGAACCAACCGAGTTCCTCTCTCCCCGCGGCCATGGCGAGCCTTTGTGCTCGACGCGGCCCCCGAGCGCAAGCCCGAGGTCGCGCTTCACGCGCCGCCTACCGACCTCTGACCCGCGGCGAACGCCGCGGCTCGCTCATTCCTCGCCGCCGTCGCCTTCGTCGTCGCCGTCCATTCCATCGTCGTCGCTCCAGTCGGGCTCGAAGGCCTCGGGCTGCGGGAGCTGCTCGCTCGAGAAGTCGGAGTCGGCGCCGCGACCGCCCAGCTTGCCGTCGGCGCCGAGCGTGCGGACGATGTACTGCGAGCCGTCGGGCGAGAGCTCGTACACGTACGCGCGGCCCCACGGATCGATCAGCGACACGTCGACGTACGGCTCGCCGTTCGCGTCCGGCGTCTCGAGCTCCGCGAGCTTGGCCGGGTACGCGCCGTCGTGGTCGACCGCGCAGCGCATCAGGCCGAACATGATCGCCGAAATGTCGCGCTCGACCGACTCGCGCCGCTCGGTCTCGCGCTGGACCGCGAGCGCGCACTCGGCGAAGTGCGCGACGCCGTCGCGGCCGACGCTCGCGCCCGCGCGCCACGCGCCCGGCGTCACCGCCCAGTAGAGCGACACCGGCATCGGCTTCGCGCCGAACGCGCGCAGCACGCCGAGCGTGTCGTCGGAATCCTGCGCGGCGAGCGCGGTGCCTTCGCCGAGCGCGACGACGCCCGCGAGCAGCCGGCCGACGTCGAAGTG
>JADLBP010000170.1 GCA_020847695.1 Planctomycetota bacterium | reverse complement strand
TGTGCCCGCCGGCCTTGACGCACACGCCTTCCATCCGGATCGCGACGCCGCGCGCGCGGGGTGTGCCGTTGTCGATGGGACCCGACGACGCAGCCGCCGCGGCGCCGCGGGTGTCGGCTTCACCGGCTCGTTCCGCGTCGATCGGCGCACCGAGCATCTCCAAGAAGCGCAGCGTCGTGCTGCGCTGCGTCGGGTATTGCCGTGCGCAGAGTCCGAGCTGTTGGCCGTAGACGGGCAGGCTCAGAGCCCAGTACGCGAGCAGCAGCGCATTGCCCGCGGAGCTCGCGCGCGCCGTCTGATCGAGGACGAGCCACGCGACCAGCCCGAAGCACGCGAGCGACTGCACCGCCTCCACCGCGACGACTCGGCGCTGCAGCTGCATCCCAGCGCGCGCCCATTCTCCGATCAGCGCGTCGTGTCCGGCGCGCATCGAGCCGGCCGCGGCATGCGCTCGCAGCGGCACGACGCCGAGCAGTGCGTCGAGGTGGAAGCGCAGCAACGCGCCGGAGTGGTTGCGCACGCGCAGGTCGCCCTCCGCGAGCATGGGTTGTCCGAGCCACGGCACCAGGATCGACGCCGCGGCGCACGCGATCGCGAGCGGCGCCGAACCCGGTGCGAGCCACACGATGCCGACGGTCGTCGCGACGAGGCCGAAGACGCAGCGCACGACTTCGGTGCCGAGCTCGGGCAGCTGGCGGACCTCGTGCAGCCGGTGCGCGCGATCGGCCATGTCGGAGACCAGCCGGCTCTTGAAATAGCGATCGTCGAGCCGCGCGATCCGCTGCAACAACGCCATGCGCATGCGCAGCTCGAGCCGGCGCCCGAGGCCGAGCGCGGAGCGTGCGATCGGTAGCTCGAGCGCGGCGAGCAGTGCGATGAACGCGGCGAGCGCGACGATGGCCCCGAGGCGCTGCTCCGGCACGGCAATCGAGCGGCCGACGCCGAACAGCGAGCGGAAGAGCAACGCCTCGACGAGCACGGCGAGCGTCGAGAGCGCGAGCAAACCTGTGAGCATCGCGGGCGCGAGCAGCCCGTCCTCCCGGAGCATCGCGAGCAGCGCGCGCCCCGGCCGAGCGGGCTTCTCGGCGAGCGCGAGTGCGAGGTCGGGCGCGAGAGTCGTCGCCGACTCGGCGCCCGGCGCGCTCTCGTCGGGCTGCGCACGCACGCCGGCGACCGAGAGCAGGATCGCGCCGCGCAACGTCAACTCCGTGGCGTCGGGGCTCGCGGGGCGCACGGTCCAACATTCCTTCGGCAGCACCGACGTCGGCTCGACCGACTCGTCGCGAGCTCGCTCGAAGAACGCGTCGAGCGCGCGCTCGGCCTCGCGTCCGGCGCGCAGGCCGCCGCCACGCACGACGGTCGCGACCAAACGTGTCGCCGCGTCGAGCGCCGCCAAGCGTCTCCAAGGATCCGTCGGTGCCGGCGCGCCGATCCAGAGGTCGGCCCGGCTCCGCGAGATGCCCAAGCTCGCGATGCGGCGCCGCAGCGCGGCGAGGAAGTCGTCGGATGCGGACCACTCGCACCACGCCGAGAGCGGAATCGACATCTCGTGCACGTGGACTTGGTCTTGGAACTCGCGGCGAGTCGAGTAATGCCGACCGGTCGCGGGATCCATGACCTGCACGACGCCGGCGCGCACGCTCCACGCGACGACGAAGTGCGTCGTGCCGCTCGGCTGTCGGACGACCACGAGAGCGGGCAACAACGCGGACTCCGCCAACAGCAAGTGATCGAGCGGCACCATCACCTGGCGAGCATCGAGCCCGAGATCGCAGGCGACCTGCTCGAGCGCGTCGATCGAGGTGCCGTCGATGTCCGTGTGGCACGCCTCGCGCAAGCGGCCGTAGCTCGCCGGAATGCCGTGCCCGTCGAGCAGCGACTTGAGACAGGCAGGACCGCAGTCCATCGCGGAGGTCTGCACGACCTCCGGCGCGAAGAAGCGCCGCCGCCGGCGAGCAACTCGCTCCGAGGAGGTCACGGATCGTCCACGTCGGGCTTCGAGCCGGCGAGCCACGCACCCGAAGCCCGCAGCACGAGCGTCGCCGGCGAGACGCGCTCGATCGCGATCTCGAGGCTGCCTGGAAGGCCGTGCTGCAGCGCGATCGGGAACGCGACGTCGTGCGCGACCGAGAGCTCGACGCGCGCGTTGCCGGAGAGCGCCTCGCTCGCCAAACCGGTGACGCGCGCCGGGATCGAGCCGTACTCGATCCACGGGAAGCCGCGCAGGCGGAAACGCGCGTTCTGGCCGGTGCGCACGCGGCCGAGCGCCTCTTCGGGCCGGAACTCGGCGACGATCCGCAGCTCGCCCGACGGCACGACCGCGCCGAGGCGCGTGCCCTGCGCGACGTACTGCCCGACGCGCGCGTTCGACGTCTCTCCGAGGCGTCCCGCGATCGCCGCGCGGATCGTGCGGCGATCGATCTCGTTGTCGAGCCGCCGGATCGCCGCGTCGGCGACCGAGATCTCGCGCAGCGCGAGCGCTTCGTCGTGGCGGGTTTCCTCCAGCGTCGCGTCGAGCTCGCTCGCCTGCGCGCGTCGATCCCAGTCCTGGCGTTCGATCGCTGCGCGACAGCGCTCGACGTTCGCGCGGCGCTGCGCGAGGTCGGTCTGCGCCTTCTCGAGGTCGATCTCGGCGGTCAGCCCTTCGGCGTGCAGCGACTCGGCGCGGCGCATCACCGTCTCCGCGAGTCGCAACGCGGCTTCCTGCTGCTGGAGTTCCGCCGCGAGCTCGTCTCCGCTGGTGCTGCGCGCGCCGCGCAGGCTCTCGACCTGCTGTTCCTGCGCGCGGATCTGGGCTTGCAGCGGCTTCAGCTCGGCCAGGTACCCCTCGCGCTTCGCGACGAGCTCGGCGCGTTCGAGCCGGAACGGCTCGGAATCGAGCTCGAGCAGCGGCTCGCCGGCAGCGACCTCCGAACCGAGCACGATGTGCGTCGCCACGATGCGACCGTCGACCGGCGCTTCGATCGGATACGCCGCTTGGTCGACTTCGAGGCGCGCGGTATCGGTGACGGCGTACACGGTGAGCTTCGCGAGGAACGCCCACGCGCCCCACGCGACGAGCAACGACGCCAGCGCGAGCGGCAGCCACCACGAGCGACCGGAGGGTTCGCGGCCGAGCGCGCGGGTGGTGCGAGTGAACGCAGACATGTGCAGCTCCTCAAGCTCTCCGGCCGCGGGCGGCGGGTGCGTCCTTGGCGAGCGAGTCCAGGTTCGCGCGGCAGGTGCGCGTGCTCGGATGCTCGCGACCGAACGCCGCGTCGAAAACGGCGAGCGCGCGGCGATAGAGCGCCGCCGCGCGACGCGGACGTCCTTCGGTCTGGTGCAGGTACGCCAGGTTGTTCAGCGTGAACGCGAGATCGGGATGACGAGCGCCGAGCTCCTTGCGCTTGATCGCGAGCGAGCGCAGGTACGTGCGCTCGGCCTCTTCGGTTCGACCGGTCGCGTGATAGACCGCGGCCAAGTTGCCGAGAGCCATGCCGACCTCGTAGTGCTCTGCGCCGAACGACTTCTCGAAGATCGCGATCGCGCGTTCGTGCAGCGGCTCGGACTCGGCGTAGCGCTCGAGCCCGTCGAGGATCGCCGCGAGCGCCGCGACGTCCGCCGCGACTTCCGGATGCTCGGGGCCGAGCGTGCGTTCACGGATCGCCACGGAGCGGCGCGCGAACGGCTCGCCTTCGCGGAAGCGGCCGCGCGCGTGCTCGAGCCCGCCGAGATTGTGGTTGAGGACCGCGAGCATCGGATCGTCGTCGGCGAGCTGCGACTGCGCGATCGAGAGCGCGCGTCGGTAGAGCCGCGACGCCTCCGCGAAGCGGCCGGTGAACTTGTACAGCACCCCGAGGTCGTTGCACGCGGAGGCGCACTCGAGGTCGTCGCGACCGAGCGTTCGTTGCGCCCGCTCCAACGCCGCGCGAAGGCGCGACTCGGCTTCCGCGTACTCGCCGATGGACGTGTGCAGGCTACCGAGGTGGCGCAGGAGCTGCACGTGGACGCGCGCGACGTCCGGCTCCTCGGCGTCCTCGGCCGAAGCGTGCTCGACGATCGCCAGCGCGCGCGCGTAGTGCTGCTTCGCGCGGTCGCGACGTCCGGACGTCTCCTCGATGCTCGCGAGCGTGTCCAGCGGTCCCGCGACGAGCACGTGGTCACGGCCGAAGCCGCTCTCGACCAGCGCAAGCGCCTGCCTTGCGAGCTCGCGCGCCGCCGCGCACCGCCCACTCGAGCACAACGTCTCTGCGCGCGTCCGCAGCTGCATCGCGCGTCGAGCGATCGCGGTGGCGGACTTCATCCTGTGGACATGCGGCTTCATGGTCGACGCTGACTCGACCGCGCTCCGGCGAAACCCCGGACGAGGTCGCGCGCGGAGTCGCGGTGAGCGTTCAATGGTCACGCGGCGGCGATCAACGTCGAGTTGTGATTGGTGGCGATCTTGCCCGCCTGGATCGCGCTCTGCACGCGGACGCCACGGAGCGTCGAGTTGTGGTTGAGAGCGATGCGGCCGGCCTTGACCGCGCTGCGCACCGCGAGCCCGCGCATCGTGGAGTTGTGGTTCGCGGACAGCTTGCCCGCCTTGACGGAGCTCTGGACGCGCACACCGCGCAACGTCGCGTTGTGGTTGAGGGAGATCCGGCCGGCCTTGACCGCGCTGCGCACCGCGCGCCCGCGTAGCGTGGAGTTGTGGTTGGCGGCCAGTCTTCCCGCCTTGACCGAGCTCTGCACGCGGACGCCGCGGAGCGTGGAGTTGTGGTTGGCGGCGAGCTTGCCCGCCTTGACCGAGCTTTGGACGCGCACTCCGCGCAGAGTCGAGTTGTGGTTGCCCATGTTGCGAGCACCGGCCTTGACGTTGGTTTGGATCTTCATGATTGGAGCCCTCTTCGTGGTGGTTTGCGGGTGAGTTGGATTGGGAACT
>JADLBP010000169.1 GCA_020847695.1 Planctomycetota bacterium | reverse complement strand
GATCACGAGCGCTCGCGCGCGGTCACTGGATCACGAATTCGATCGCGTCCGAGAGGCCGGTGTTGTTCGGCGGCGAGAAGCCCGGGTCGCGGAACCAGTACTGCGCGTCGACCAGTTGGCCGGCGACCAGGTTCGGGTCGGTGCCGCCCGCGATGTAGGTGTTGAAGTCGATCGACAGCGAGCCCGAGCAGTCGTTCGGCGGCGGGTTGCCGCCGGAGTTCTGCACCGACGTGCGCTTGATCGGCGCCTTGACGCAGAGCGTGCCGCCTTGGAACGGCACCGCTTGCGCGCCGTTGGTGCTGTAGAAGAGCAGGCCGTTCTTGTTGTTGATCACGTTCGAGGCGCTGATCGTGAAGCCCGAGCCCGCGCTCGCGCTCGGCACGCCCGCGCCGGCGATCGTCGGCACGCAGCCGATGCCCGCGGTCTTCGCGGTGCAGTACGTCGTGAACGTGTTGGAGAGCGACACGAGCTGGAACCCGTTGACCGAGCCATTCGAGTTGAGACCCTCGACCGTGACGTCGATCTGGCCGTTGGTCACCGTGACGTGGTGCACCGCGTGCGTCACGCCGGCGACGAACGCGCCGCCCGCCCAGATGCCACCGACGTCCTGCGCGCCGTCGGGCGAGCCGACGACATCGACGCGCGTCTTGTTGCCGTTGTTCTCCGGCGCCCAGGCGTACGTGTAGAGCACGTAGTCACCGTTCGAGAGCCCCGCGAACGTCCACGACCAGGGCCCGCCGATCACCGGCACGTCCTGGATGTCGACCATGAAGTTGTAGTCGTCGCCCGACAGCGTGCTCGGGAAGTGGTTGTACGAGGAAGACTGGTTGCTCGAGGTGGTCGCCGAGCTCGGCGAGCCGTCGAGGTTCACCAACGAGGTGCTGTACGGGAACTTCGACGAGTTCCAGACGCCGCTCTGGCCGGCGGCGGCGACGTACGAGTTCGCCGGCACCGGGAAGATGATCAGGTTGTCGCCGACGTCGATGTTGAAGCTCTGCGCGGACGAGAGCGGCGCGAGAGCCGCGCAAGCGAGCGCGAGACGGGTGAGGCTGTGCATGGGGGGAATCTCAGGGAAGTAGCGTGAAGGTCGTACCGTTGGTGAGGCTGGTGTTGTTCGGAGCGACGAAGCCGGGGTCGCGGCTCCAGTACTGCGCCCAGACGTTCGAGCCGGCGCTCAAGCTCGGATCGCCGCCCGCCGCGAGGTAGGCGTTGAAGTCGAACACGAACGTCCCGGTGCAGTCGTTGCCGGTCGCCGAACCGCCGGAGTTCTGGACGGGCGTGCGCACGATCGGCGGCTTCGCGCAGAGGTGTCCGCCTTGGAACGCGGAGCCGTGCGCGGCAAGCGACGAGTAGAAGAGCAGACCGGGCTTCTTGTTGAGCACCTTCTGCGCGCTCAGCACGAAACCGGAGCCCGCGCTCGCGCTCGCGAAGCCGTCGGCGTCCATGGACGGCGTGCAGCCGAGCGAGTTGACCTTCGCCGTGCAGTAGAACGTCGCGTTGGTGTCCTTCGCGAGCAGGATGTCGAGCGTCTGCGTGCTCGTCGACGTCGCGACGATCGGCGTCTGCTGGCTCGCGTAGCCCGGCGCGGTGAACTTGACCTGCGTCGTGCCGGCGGGGAGCCACGCGTGGTAGCGACCGAACGCCGCCTCCGACGAGTTGGTCTCGCCGTTCGAGAACGTCGCGCCGGGATACGTGATCGCGGCGGCGATCGGCGCGCCGCTCACGGCGTCGAGCACGTGACCGCGCAGCGTGATCGGACGGTTCAGGAAGTAGAGCGTGCCGCCCCACGCGTCGGCGACCTCGTTCGCGAGCGCGCTCGCGTACGACGGCTGGAATTGCACTCCGACTTCGGTGAGGAAACCCGCCGTACCGTGGTACGCGAGCGGGTCGTGCCACTGCTCGCCCTGCGCGCTCGGCGGACGCTCGGCGCCGCCGTAGCCGGTCGCGAGCGAGATCTGGATCGCTTCGAGCTGCATCATCCCGCCCCACGGATGGCCCCAGCACAGGTAGCCCCAGAGCGTCTCGCTGCCGTAGGAGTGATAGTCGAGGATCTTCGCGAAGCGCTCGCGGTTCTGGAGCGCCTTGACGGTCTGCACTTCGGCTTCCGACGCCGGGCTCGGGCCCTTGTACGTCTCGTCGGGGACGAACGTGCTGCCGGCGCAGGCGGAGCTCCACCCGAACGTGTAATTGCGGTTGAGGTCGACGCCGGTGCCGCCGCCGAAGACGTGGCGGTTCTTGCGCCAGAGGTTGTCGACGTTGAAGACGTGCTCGTAGCCGTCCGGGTTGGCGTTCGGGAGCACCCAGATCTCGTAGTTGTCGACCGCGGCGGTGACCTGCGGGTTGGAGCCGTACAACGTCGTGAGCTTGGTGATCGTGTCGAGGCCGATCACCTGGACGGCGAGCTCGCGACAGTGCGAACCGCAGAGCACGAGCATCGTCGGCTCGTCCTCGTCGCTCGCGACGTTGTCGGAGATCTTGCACGCGTACATGTGCCGACCCTGGACCGTCGCGGGCACGCCGAGCGTCGCGGTCAGGTCGACGACCTGGCAGATCGCCGGGAACGCGTTCGCCGACGCGGTCATCGACGCGAGGATCTGCGTGCCGTTGGGGTAGCCCGAGGGCACCGCGTCCCCGGTCGATTGGGCGGTCTGCTCGGCCTGGATGTCCTTGTACGGACGGCCGACCTCGAGCACGCGCGGCGCGAAGCCCTCGCGCTCGAGCATCACCAGGCTCGCGTCGCTGACGACGAGCTCGAGCGAGCCCGACTTCACCGAGCCTTCGAGCACGTCATAGCCTTGCTCGATGAAGCGTTCGGCAAGTGCGGCGGCGGCCGGCGACTCGATCCCGACGCGTTTCAACGTCTGGCCGAGTGACAACGGAGCGAGAGCGACCAACGCACACCACGACGCGAATCCGAGCTTCATGGACCTTCCTCGACTGGAGAGCTGCGACGCGAGAACCGAGCGTGCGATCGATTCTGCCCGCTGCGGTCGGAACCCGCCAGACATGGAGCCGCTTCGCGACGCGAGGTCGAGGCTCGACGGAGCGGCTCGTCGCGATGCCCTGCTTGCGGCGCGAACCGGAAAGGAGTGCGCGGGGTTCCGCGGTTGCACCGCTGCGGCCCGCGACGGCGTGACAGCGCGCGGGCGAGCGTCGGCCGTCGACGGAAGCGGTTGGCGAGAGCATTCGACGGTAGCCGTCGACGAAAGCAG
>JADLBP010000168.1 GCA_020847695.1 Planctomycetota bacterium | reverse complement strand
GTGCGCTCGCGCAGCGCGGCCTCGAGCGAGATCACGTCGCGCACGAGCCTCGCGCGGCTCGGCCCGCGGCGCCGGCGCGCCGCGTGGAAGTCGATCAGCGCGATCTCGCCGCGCGCGCCGACCAGCACGTTGCCCGGATGGAGGTCGGGATGGTCGATCCAAAGCTCCGCGAGGCGCGCGAGTGCGCGGCCGAGCTCCCGGAACGCCGCAGGCGGCGGCACGCGGCCCTCGGCGAGCAACCCCGCGAGGTCGCGGCGGTCGGCGAGGTGCTCGGTCGCGACCTCGAAGCCGCCCGCGCGGCGCTCGAGGCCGAGCGGGCGCGGCACCGGCACGCCGGCGGCGTGCAGCAAGGTCAAGAGCTCGAGCTCGCGCTCGGCGCGGCGGCGATCGAACAGCGCCGAGATGCGGCCCGGGCTCGCGAAGCGCTTGACGACGCGCGCTCGCCCGTCGGCGTCGGTTTCGACGCGCACCTCGCGCGCGCGGCTCGCCTTGAGGACGGTTCGAGGCACCGCGCCATGGTAGCGAGCGCCGGCGCGACGGCGCTCCGACTCGAAGCGTCGCCGGACCTCGCCCGAGCGACGCCGAGCCGCACCCGACGTGCGCGGAAACCCGACGGAAAGCCCGCGACCGCGCACGCCGCTGTTCGCCGCGCGCCGGTCGACCTCTAGAATCCGGCCGGCCTTGACGCTCTTCGTCTACATCCTCCGCCAGCTCGCGTTCGGCGTCGTGCTCGCGGTGTGCGGCATGTTCTTCATCGCGATCCCGGGCGTCGCGGTCGGGGCGTTGCACAAGCTCGGCGGGTCCGGGCTCGGGCTGCTGATCGGGTACATGCCGATCGTGCTGCTCGACCTCGTTCCGTACCTGCTGCCGATCGGATTCCTGCTCGCGGTGACGTCGACGTACGGTCGGCTCGCCGCCGACAGCGAATGGACCGCGATCCGGATGGCCGGCACGCATCCTTGGCGCTCGGTCGCGCCGGCGTTCTGCGTCGCGCTCGTCTGCAGCGCGTCGCTCGCGTACCTGCAGCACTACGTCTCGCCCGAGCTCTCGTACAAGAAGCGCGAGTACCTCAAGGCGTCGGTCGTCGAGACGTTCAAGGACCTCGCGCCCGGCCAGACCGAGCTCTCGATCGGCCAGTTCTACTTGAACGCGCCGTTCCGCGATCCCGACAGCAACACGTTCCACGAGGCGTTGATCCACGTGCCCGCGGGCGGCGATCGGCCGGACCGCACGATCCTCGCCGACACCGTCAACATCTCGGTCGCCGGCTCGCGCGTGACGATCCGGATGACCAACGCGCGCACGGTCTACGGCACGCAGGACACGACGATCGGTGCGCCGACGTTCGTGCTCGATCTCGACGAGCTCCTCCAGGTCGACAAGAAGGTCAAGGGCTCGTGGCGGTTCCTGCCGACGCCCGAGTTGCTCGCGCTGCTCGAACGGGGCGGCGTACCCGAGAAGGACGTCGCGTACGCGCGCTACGAGATCCAGTCGCGCTGGGCGCTCGCGCTGACGCCGGTGCTCTTCCTGCTGCTCGGGATGTCGACCGGCTTGCTGATGAAGAGCAGCACGCAGCTCGCCGCGCTCGCGGTCGCGGTGGTCTACGCGCTCGTCTACTACATCCTCTCGATGCGCCTCTCGAAGTCGCTCGCGCAGGAAGGCGCGGTGCACGAGTACTTCGCGGCGTGGGCGGTGCCCGCGCTGGTCGCGATCTTCGGCGCGTGGCTCTGCAGGAAGGCGTTCCGGCAATGAGGGTTTTCCACGCGACCTTCGCCGGGCACCTCGATCGCTACATCGGGCGATTGTTCGTCGCGTCGTACGCGACCGCGCTCCTGCTCGTCGTCGGGCTCGCTGTGATCTTCGACCTGACGGCGCACCTCTCCTATTTCGAGCGGTGGGACGACGGCACCGAGCCCGGCGCGTGGGCGGTCGCGCACTACTACCTGCTCAACACGCCGTTCGTGTTCCTCCAGGTCGCGCCGTACGTGACGCTGACCGCGGGGCTCTTCACCGTCTCGCGCCTACTGAAGCACAGCGAGTTCACCGCGAGCCTCGCCGCCGGGGTCAGCGCCCACCGCACGTTGTTCCCGGTGCTCGGCGGCGCGGTGCTCGCGGCCGCCGGCATGTTCGCGCTGCGCGAGTACGCGACGGCCAACCTCGGCGAACGGCGAGACGCGCTGCGCGACTACCTCGAGAACCAGCGCTTCGAGCCGGTGTTCGAGGACTTCTGGGTGCGCGACCAGGCCGGCAACCACGTCCGCATCGAGGAGTTTCGACCGCACTCGGCCGAGTTCGGCACGGCGGAGATCCGCGGGCTGCGCGTGGTGATGAAAGCCGGCGGCGCGTGGACCCGGATCACCGCGGATCGGGCGCTGTGGCAGCAGCAGGGCGGCCGTTGGGGCTGGTTGTTGGTCCACGGCGAGCGCGAGATCGTAGAGCGCGAGGCCTCGCGCCACGGCGTGCAGTGGCTCGACGACATCTCGCTGCCGCCCGAGGACATCTCGCTCTGGATCAAGGGCCGCCAGCACGCGCTCGAGCTCTCGTTCAGCGAGGTCAACGCGCTGCTCGCGCGCGACCCGGACAACGCCGCGTACCAGACGCTGCTCCAGTACCACCTGACGTTCCCGCTCGCGAACGTCGTGTTGCTCCTGGTCGCGCTGCCGTTCCTGCTCGGCCGAGAGCGCGGCAAGGCGATCGAGGGCGTGATGCTCGGCCTGTTGTGCTGCGTCTTCTACTTCTGCGCCGAGTTCCTGGCGCGCGAGCTCGGGATCGAGGGCGTGCTCTCGCCGTTGCTCGCGAGCTGGCTCCCGATCCTGTTGTTCGGCAGCCTCGGGCTCGCGCTCTACGACTCGATGCGGACCTGAAGGCGCTCACCGAGCGGTCGCGCCGCGGCGGAGCTCCCGGTGAGCGTCCGCCGGTCGGCGCGCGGCCGGAGCGCGCTTCCCCGTCGCCCGCTCGGCTCCGAGCGCGATCCGACGCGCACGGTCGTCGCGGTCGGTCACCGGCGGCCGACGACCCGGCGCGCCGCGCGCGCAAGCGCTTGTCGCTTGCCGGCTTGCCGCACGGGTCGCCCGGCGGAGCGCGCTGGTCCGCGCCGCCGGTCGACGCCGCCGGTCGGCCGCGGGCCACGCGATCCGCGCGGGAGCTCCCGGTGGCCGGGAAGGATTGGACGCTCGAAGCGTCCTCGGGTACATCCGAGACTTCCATGCGCCGACCCCAGCTCTTGCGTTCCTCTTCCGCCTCCACCCTGCTCCTGCTCGCCGCCTGCGCCACCGGAGGGGGTGAGCAACGGAGCTCGGTGCGCGACCTGGTCGCCCACGGGCAGCATGGCGAGGCGCTGCGGCTCGCCGAGCAGCGCGCGCGCGAGCTCCCGGACGACGCGTCCGCCCAGGCCGACTACAAGCTGGCGTCGGTCGCCGTGCTGCTGGAGCGCTGCCGTCGCGCTTGCTTCGAGGACCGCGACGAGGAGGCGCTCGCGTTCGCGCTCCAGGCGCGCGAGCTCGCGCCCGGCGATCGCGTGGTCGAGGGCTGGCACCAGAAGATGCTCTTCAAGCTCGCCGATCGCTCCCGTGCGCAGGCGATCGAGGCCCACGCCAGCGACAACCTCGAGCTCGCGAAGGAGAAGTACGAGGAGGCGCTGCGCTACGACCCGAACGATCGGCGCGCCAAGAACGGCGTCGCCCAGGCGCTGCTCCAGATCAACTTCCGCGCGGGGATGGGGGAGGCCTACTACCGCGAGGGCACGCAGGCGATGACGACCTACTTCCTGCACGAAGCTCGGTCGCTCTTCACCTACACGATGAAGTACACGCCGAAGAACGCGCGCGCGTCCGACCGCAAGGGCGAGGTCTCCACGATGATCGCCGAGGACCGCGCCGCGATCGCGGCCGATCTCGAGGCGCGCGGGCTCTACGCCGCCGCCGAGAACGAGTACCGGATCGCGCTGTTGATCGAGCCGACGCTCGAACCCGCGATCGCCGGCCGCGAGCGCACCGGCCGCGAAGCCGCGGTCGCCAAGGTGCTCGACGAAGCCGATCGCCTGACGCTCAAGCGCCGTTTCTCGGAGGCCCGCGCGCTGCTCGAGACCCAACGCGGCAGCACCGACATCCAAACCGAGCGCTTCGACGCCGCGCTCGCCGCGATCGAGGAAGCCGAACTCGAGTCGATGTACCAGGACGCGCTGACGTTCGAGTCCGACGGGCGCTATCCGGAAGCGGTCGAGGCGTTCGGCAAGTTGCTCGGGCGCGTGCAGTTCTACAAGGACGCGCTGACGCGCAAGGAGAACGTCGAGGGCTACATCCAACGCGCCGCGGAGACTTACGAGAAGGCGCTCGCGTCGCCGTCGACCGACGAGCAGATCCGCCTGCTGCGCGGCATCGAGCTCTACTGGCCCGACTACAAGGACGTGCGCGAGCGGTTGAAGGCGCTCGGCGCCCCCAAGCCCTGAGTCGACGCTCGACTCCTCGAAACCTCCGCGCGCTCGCTCGCCCGATCGAAGTCGGCGAGCGAGCGCGCGGTCGCTTGTAGAAGTCATACATGGTTTCTCCAACGACCGAGGTCGTTGACAGTATACTACCGCGGTAGTTGGAGCGCGGGGGACGCGAGCGTCCTTCCGTTCCGAGCTGTTCCCGTCCCGGTTCGGAGGAGGTCGCCATGTTGCGCGTGTTCGTCGCCTCGCTGCTCGCTTCGCTCGCCCTGTCGCAGGGCAACGCGGACGAGCAATACTCCTTCATCGCGGGCCTCTCGGAGAAGAACCTCCACGCGCAGGTCGTCAGCGAGGCCGAGCGCTTCCTCGCGAGCTTCCCGCGCCACGAGAAGGCCGACCTCGTGCGCTACCGGCTCGCGTCCGCGCGCTTCGAGCTGCGCCAGACGAAGGCCGCGCGCGCCGACTTCGCGGCGCTCGCCGATCGCCGCGGCTTCGAGTTCGAGGGCGAGGTCGCGTTCCGGCTCGGCCAGTGCGCGTTGGACGAAGGCGACTGCGCCACCGCGACCCGCTCGCTCGAGCGCGCGGTCGAGGTCGCGCGTGACTATCTGAAGGTGCCCGCTCGCTGGTTGCTCGGCGAGGCGCGGCTCGCGTGCGACGACGTCGCGCGCGCCGACGCCGAGTACCGCGCGGTGCTCGCGGCCGCGCCGACCGGCGAGTACGCCGACGACGCGCTCGCCGGCGCGACGTGGTGTGCGTACAAGACGAAGCGCTTCGACGAGGTCGAGAAGCTCGCGCTGCGCTACGGCACCGAGTTCGCGAAGGGCGAGCGCGCCGCCGAGATGCGGTACTTGCGCGGCGAAGCGCTGCTCGAGCTCGCGCGGCCGAAGGAGGCGCTCGAGCAGTTCGCTTCGGTGCGCGACGGCGAGCTCGCCGACGGCGCCTTGCGCGGCGCCGGTTTCGCACAAGCCGCGCTCGGCGACCACAACCGCGCCGCGCAGTGCTTCGAGCGCGTCGTCGAGAGCTTCCCGGAGAGCCGCCACGCCGCCGAATGCGCGCTGCAGGCCGGGATCGAGTGGCTCGCGGCCAAACGGCCCGCGGAAGCGCGCCGCGCGCTCTCCTCCGCCGCGGCGGGGGAGTCGCTCGACGTCCTGACGTGGCGCGCGCGCGCCGAGGCGCAGCACGGCGACCACGCAGCCGCGCTGGCGACGCTCGAACGCGCGCTCGGGCTCGCCAAGGACGACGCGACTCGCACGCGGCTCGCGAGCGCGCGCGCCGACGAGCTCGCCGCGCTCGGACGCAAGGACGAAGCGCTCGCCGAGTACCAGCGCGCGGGCGACGACTACGCGCTGCAGGCGGCGGCGGTCGCGCACCTGAACGAGAAGCGCTACACGGAAGCCGCCGACGTCGCGCGCAAGCTGCTCGAGCGCTTCCCGAAGTCCGCGCACGCCGCGGATGCGCGCTTGGTGCTCGGAGAGGCCGAGCTCGCGAATCGCCGCTACGCCGAGGCCGAGCGCGCGTTCGTCGCCGCCGCCGAGGGCGCGACCGATCCGGCGCGGCGCGCGCACGCGCTGTCGCGCCGCGCGTGGTGCAAGTACCTCGGCGGCGATGCGCGCGCGGCGGCGTCCCTGTTCGCGGCGCTCGCCGCGGAAGCGGGCGATGCCGCCGAGCTCGACGAGGCCGCGTTCATGGCCGCGCGCTGCTTGGAGGCCGCGGGCGACGCACAGGCCGCGCGCGTCGCGTACGAGGGCTACCTCGGCGAGCGTCCGCGCGGCGCGAAGCGAGACGAGGCGACGCTGCGCGCCGCGCTGCTCGATCCGAGCGAGCAGGCGTTGCCGCGGCTGGAGCGCCTGGCCTTGGGCGGCGACTCGGAGACCGCGGCGCGCGCGCGCTTCGAGCTCGCGGAGCGCCTGTCGCGCGCCGGACGACACGACGAGGCCGCGAAGCACTACCGCGCCTTGCTCGATTCCACGCAGAGTGCATCGCTCGCTCCGGCGGCGCGTTACGGGCTTGCTTGGTGTCTTCAAGCTCGCGGCGACGTCGCCGGGGCGGGCGAGCTCCTCGCTCCGCTGCTCGCGGCGCAGGAGGTCGACGCCGACCTGCGCGCGTCGGCGGCCGAGCTCGCGGTCTGGTGCGCGGCGAAGGCGCAGCAGGTCGATGCGCTGCTCGCGGCGTGGCGGGTGTTCTCCGCGGCGAAGCTCGACGACGCGCGCCGCGCGTCGGTCGGACGCACCGCGCTCGACGCGCTGCGGCGCGCGGGCCGCGCGGATGCCGCGGAGCAGCTCCTCGGTGAGCTCGAACGCACCGTACGCGACCCGGCGGCGCTCGCGACGCTCGCGGTCGAGCGCGTGTACTTCCACCTCGACGCCAAGGACGTCGAGCGGGCCGAGCGCGCGCTCGCGGCGGCGAGCGCGAAGCTCCCGGACGACCCCGCGGTCGCGGAGGCCGCGTTCTTCGTCGGCGAGGCTCGTTGGGCCGCCGGCGCGACCGAGCAGGCGCTCGCGCACTACGACCGCGCCGCGCGCAACGCGGCGAATCCGGCGCTCGACCGCGCGCTCTACAAGGCGGGCTTCGCGCGCCTGAAGGCGGGCGATGCCGCCGGCGCCGAGGTCGCGTTCGCCAAGCTGGTCGAGACGCAGCCGAAGAGCTCGCTCGCCGCGGAATCGTGGTTCCTGCTCGGCGAGGCGCGGTTCCGGCTGCGGCGCTTCCCCGACGCGATCCGAGCGTTCGAGGAGCTGCTGCGCGCCGCGCCGAAGCACGAGGTCGCGCCGAAGGCTCTGTTCCGGCTCGGGCTCGCGCGCTGCGAGACCGGCGATTGGCAGGGCGCCGCCGACGCGCTCGCCGACCTCGCGAAGCGAGCGCCTGCGTTCGAGAACGCCGCCGAGGCGGAGCTCGCGCGCGGCCGCGCGCTGGCGAAGCTCGGCAAGAGCCGCGACGCGCGCGCGGCGTTGGAGCGCACGCTCGCGCTCGACCAAGGCCTGTTCTCGGCGCGCGCGCACCTGGAGCTCGGCCGCCTCGCCGCCGCCGCGGGCGAGCACGAAGCCGCGCTGTCGGAGTTCCTCAAGGTCGCCGTGCTCTACGACGCGCCCGAGGAGAACGCCGAGGCGCTGGTCGCCGCCGGTCGGACCTTGGAAGCCCAGGGCGACGCGCGGCGCGCGGCGGAGCAGTACCGCGAGGTGGTCGAGAAGTTCGCCGCCACGAAGTCGGCGGGCGAGGCGCGCGAGCGCCTGCGCGCCGTGGATTCGCAAGGAACGCGCGGCGTCTGACGCCGCGCCATGCCGGGAGATTCGAGATGTTGGCTGTCGTGAACGCGCTCGTGCAAGACGCGAGCGGAATGCCGTCGTTGTGGGAGCTCGTGAAGAGCGGAGGTCCGCTGATGTGGCCGATCGGCGCGACGTCGGTCGTCGCGTTGGCGTACGCGGTCGAGCGTTGGCTCGCGCTCTCGCACGCGAAGCTCGGGCCCGAGCGCTTCGGTCGGGACGTCGTCGACGCGGTCCGGAGCTCGGGCCCGAACCAGGGGCTCGAAGTCTGCAAGCGCCAGGCGACGCCGCTCGCGCGCATCCTCTCGGTGGCGCTCGACCACGCGTCGGCGGCGCCGCAGGAACGCGAGAAGCGAGTCGAGGACGTCGCCACCGACGAGGTGCGCAAGCTCGGCGCGAACCTGCGGCCGTTGTTGGTCGTGTACGTCGTCGCTCCGTTGCTCGGGTTGCTCGGAACCGTGTGGGGCTTGATCGAAGCGTTCGCGACGATCGCGATGAAGCAGGGGCTCGGCAAGCCGGAGTTGCTCGCGTCGGGCGTGTACCAAGCCCTGGTGACGACCGCGGCGGGCTTGACGGTCGCGATTCCGACGGTGATCGCCTACTACTACCTGAAGGGACGCGTCGACTCGTTCGCGCGCCGCACCGAGTCGCTCTACATCGAGCTCGACCGCAACCTCTCGATGCCGGCGGTGCTCCATGCGAATCCGTGACGACGAGCTCGCGGAGCCCGAGTTCAGCATGGCGCCGCTGATCGACATCGTGTTCCAGCTGCTGATCTTCTTCATGGTCTCGACGACCTACTCGAAGCAGGAGAAGGAGCTCGGGATCGAGCTGCCGAACGCCGCGAGCGCGCGCACGCCCGAGGCGTTGCCCGACGAGATCGTCGTCAACGTGTTCCGCGACGGGCGCATCTCGGTGCTCGGCCGCGACGTGCCGCGCGATGCGCTCGCCGCCGCGCTCACCGAGGCCGCGCATGCGCGCGTCGACGTCCCGGTGACGATCCGAGGCGATCGGTTGGTCCACCACGAGGACGTGGTCGCGGTGATGGACGCGTGCGGGCTCGCGGGCCTCACGAACCTGACGGTCGGCACGCTCGACGGCTGAGTTCCCATGAAGCACCTCGGCAAGAACGTGGTGATCGCGACGGCGCTGCTCGCGGCGGGCTTCTTCGCCGCGTGGCTGCGTTTCCGGCCTTACCTGGCCAACGCCGGCGAGTACACCGACGGCGTCACCACGTTCGACCCCGAGGACGTCGAGAGCGTGCGCTACGCGGTCTGGGACGCGCCGGCGTTCCTGCCGGGCAGCGTCAACCAGAGCTCGCGCGAGTCGCGACCGGCTCTGTCCTCCGATGGGCGCTGGTTGGTGTTCGAATCGGGCGAGCGCGGGCTCAACACCGAGCTCTACGTCGCGGAGCTCGTCGACGGCGTGCCTCGCGACGCGCGCCGGCTCGACGCGCTCGACGGACCGCGCGACGAGTGCGCGCCGGCGTTCCGCGGCGACGAGCTCTACTTCGCCTCCGACCGCGAAGGCGGCGCGGGCGGGCTCGATCTCTATCGCGCGCGCTTCTCCGACGGACGCGCGAGCGAGCCCGAACGCTTGCTCGGCGCGATCAACTCCTCCGCCGACGACACCGATCCGGCGCCGCGGCCTGGGAGCGACGTGCTGGTCTTCGCGACCGACCGCGCGGGCGTCGGTTTCGAGCTGTACGAGGGCGCGGTCGATCAGGAAGGCTCGTGGCAAGCGCGAGCGCTCGCCGCGCTGAACACGCCGGCCGACGAACGCGAGCCGTCGTTCACGTCCGACGGCCGCACGCTCTTCTTCGCGTCCGATCGCGCGGGCGGCGCCGGCGGTTTCGACTTGTACCGTTCGACGCGGCTCGACGACGGCTGGAGCGAGCCCGCTTCGCTCGCCGGGCTCAACACGCCGCTCGCCGAACGCGCGCCGCTCGCCGCGTTCGACGACTTCTCGCTCTACTTCGCGCGCGAGACGCCGGAGCGCGGCCTCGACCTCGCGCGGGCGCGGTCGATCGAGCTCTTCCGTCGCTCCGCCGAGCCGGTCGGTTGGAAGGAGCTGCTCGCGCTCGCGCTGCTGTTGCTCGCCGCGTTGCTGGCGTGGCTCGCGAAGCGCTGGCCGAAGCTCGAGACGCTCTACAAGTGCTACTTGGTCTCGCTGATCGCGCACTTGATCCTGCTGTGGTTCTTCCAGGGGCTCTTCGTCGATCCCTCGGTGCATCGCCGGAGCGGCGCGCGCGAGGGCTTCCACGTCCGCCTCGAAGCGGCGCCGCGGACGCCGAGCGCGAGGTCGCGCGAGCACGCGGGCGAGCTCGAGCGCACCGAGCGCGCGGCGACGCCCGAGGTCGAGCTCGCGCGCCGCGAGCTCGACGCGCCGGCGCTCGACGATTCCGGCGCGCGCCCGCAGCCCGCGGACATCGCCGCGCCGGTCGCCGAATCGCTGTCCAGGCCGCAACGGGGCGACGCCGAGGTCGCGCGCGCACCCAGCGTCGCGCCGAGCACCGAGCTCGCCGCTCCGAGCGACGCGCCGACGCGCCGCCGCGGTGAGGCGCGCGAGCTCGCGCTCGCGGCGAACGCAGGCGAAGTCGAGCGCTCCTCGGACGCTCTCGGCGCGACGGGAACTCCGGAACGCGGTCGTGCGCAGGTCGCCGACGCGGCGCCGAATGCGCCCGCGACGCGCGCGCGGATCGACGGCCCGCGGCGCGCCGAGCTCGCGAGGCCCGAGCGCGCGGAACTCGCGCCCGCGGAGCGCGAGGCGGTCGCGAGCGAAGCCGGCGTCGCGCTCGCAGCGCCCGCCGACTCGGTCGCGAAGCGCGCGGGCGAGGCGCGCGAGCTCGCGCTCGACGCGCTCGGTGGCGACCCGGAGTCGCTCGCGGAGCGAGACTCGTCGCCTGGCGCGCCCGAGCGCGGCGAGGTGACCGTCGCTCGCGGCGAGGCTGCCGCGTCGCCGGGCGTCGCCGCCGAGCTCTCGGTCGGCCCGCGCGCGCTCGAGCCGTCGGTCGCGCGCACGCAGGTCGCGCTCGACGCGCCGACCCGCACCGACGCGCCGGTCGCGCTGCGCGCGGAGCCGCCGATCGAGCGCCGGCCGGTGCGCGTCGTCTCGGAGGCGAGCGCCGACCTACTCGGCGGGCTCACCGGTCCGGGCTCGGCCGGCGACCCGGCGCTCGACGGGCGCGCGAGCCAGCCGGCCGCGGGCGAGCCCGAGCGTTTCGCGGTGACGACCGACGACGCGCCGGCGACTCCGGCACCGCGCGGGCTCGTCGCGCTCGAAGCGCCGCCGCCGCGCGCGACCGACGAGCTGCCGCGGCCGGCGAAGAGCCTCGACGAGACTCCGTTCAAGAACCGCAGCGGTGCGGAGAAGACGCGCGCGCTCGAGCTCTACGGCGGCAACCGCGAGACCGAAGCCGCAGTCGCGAAGGGGCTCGCGTACCTCGCGCGCATCCAGCGTCCGAACGGTGAATGGGGCGAGGTCGCCGTGCACGACGACAAGTACGGCCAGGTCGCGATCGGCAAGACCGGGCTCGCGCTGCTCGCGTTCCTCGGCGCGGGCCACACGCAGTCGTCGCGCACCGAGCACTCCGACGTCGTCGGTCGAGCGCTCGCGTTCCTCCTCGATGCGCAGGATCCCGAGAGCGGTCACTTCGGCGACTCCGACGCGTACGGGCACGGGATCGCGACGTACGCGTTGTCGGAGTGCTTCGCGCTGACCGGCGAGGCGCAGCTGCGCGAGCCGTTGGAGCGCGCGGTCCGACACATCCTCGCGAATCAGAACCAACGTCGCGACGCGCGGCTCTTCGGCGGCTGGAGCTACTACTACGCCGACGGACACGTCTTCGATCGTTGGCCGCGCACCGCGATCACCGTGTGGCAGGTGATGGCGCTCGAATCCGCGCGCCTCGCCGGCCTCGAGGTCCCGCGCAAGGTCTTCGACGACGCGCGGACGTTCCTCGAGAACGCGCGCGATCCTGAAGCCGACTGGTATCGGTACAACCACGATCCCGCGCGGCTGAACTCCGGTTGGCCGACGCTGCCGGCGTCGACGCCGGCGGCGCTGTTCGCGCTCGCGCTGTTCGGCGAGGACCTCGCCGCGCCGAAGTACGAGGCGCCGCGGCGTTTCGTGCTCGAGCGCGCGCCGCGCGAGTACCGCCGCGGCAGCGACGACGACTTCGTCCTGCGCGGCCAGGGGAACCTCTACTTCTGGTACTACGGCACGCTCGCGATGTTCCGCACCGGCGGCGACGCGTGGAAGCGCTGGAACGCGTCGATGAAGGACGCGCTGGTGCGCGGCCAGCGAGCCGACGGCTCGTGGGTGCCGATCGACGTCTACGCGAACTACGCCCGCGACGACGACGACGATCGCAGCTACTCGACCGCGATGTGCGTGCTCAGCCTCGAGGTCTACTACCGCTACTACTTGCCGTTGCTCCAGGTGCGTTGAGCGTGCGCGTCGCGAGCTCGTGCCCGTCGTCGCTTCCGTCCCCGTCTCCCGCGCGCCGTCTGCGCCGGGAGCGTTCTGACTCGCTTCCCTTCCAAACCCTTGAATCGGAGATCGCCATGCAGGACCGCACCAACGAACTCGTCCGTCGCATCGAGGAGCTCGAGCTGAAGAACCGCCGCTCGCGGCGCTGGCTCGCGTGCGCGGCGCTGATCGCCGCCGGCGCCGGCCTGACGAGCATGCGCGCCGTCTGCGACACCGTCAGCGCGGAGCGCTTCGTGCTCGTCGACCCGCAGGGCAAGCAACGCGCGGTGCTGACCGCGTACGAAACCGGCGGCGCGCCGCAGTTCACGTTCTTCGACAAGAAGGGCCGCGCCATCGCGACGCTCGCGACCGACTCGGACGGCGCGTACCTCGCGCTTTCCGACGCGAAGGGCGAGAAGAGCGTCCGCTTCGCCGCGAGCGGCTCGAACGACGGCCCCGGACGCGCGACGACGACCGAGACCAAGCCCGAAGCGCCGCGCGAAGGCATCGGGTCGACGGTCGCGTACTCCGAGCGGTGAGCGCGCGTCGCGAGCGCGGGCGCCGTCCGGGCTCCCGCGCTCGCGGCGGGTCAATAGCCGGCGCCCGCGTCGCCCGCGGGGCCCGAGCGCGCATCGCTCGCGAAGCTCTCCGCCCAGTGCGCGAGGAAGAACTTGCGCTCGCCGTCGAGCAACTCGGGCGCGCTGCCGACGATCGGACGCAGCGTGGTCGTCATCTGGAGCGACGTGACGATCAGGATCAGGATCCAGGCGCTGGTCAGTCCGGTCGGCCGCGCGCGCCACTGCTTCAGCGCGGCGTTCAAGACGCGGCGGCTCGCGATCGCGCACGCGATCCAGACGACGAGGTGCAGTGCGCCGACGAAGGTCACCAGTGTCGAGGACTGCGTGAACACCCACGCGATCGGCGCGAAGCTCGCGAGGAAGATCGCGACCAACGCGAGCATCGCGGCGACGACACCGAGCACTTCGCTCGCTCGCACGCGCGCCCCGGCGAGCGTGACGAAGACGTAGAGGCTCGGGAAGCAGATCGCGCCGCAGAGTCCGGCCGCCGCGAGCACCTTGAGAGGCGCAGCCCACCACTGCACGCCGCCGGAGAAGCTGCCGATCACGAGCCCATAGGTCGCCAGCCCGGCGAGCGCGAGCGCGACCAGCGTCGCCAGCGTGCGCGGCGCGTCGGCGGCGGCGAGCTTCGCGATCGTCTGTTGCGGCCGACGCAGCAGGGCGTCGATCGCATGCAACTCGCCGAGCGATTCGGCCTCGGATGCATGCGAATCGCCGAGCGACTCAGGACCGGGCGCGTCGTCGCCGGGCGGCGGCGTCGGCTCGGGATTGGGTTCGGCGGCGGGCGAGGCCTGGGGATCTTGGGTCATCGGAGTCACTTGGGGTCGAAGGTCGACTGCGCGACGAGTCGGAACACCGACTCGTAGAACGTGCCGTCGAACGGATGCTCGCGGAGGAACTCGCTGGTCAAGCCCGGCGAGCCGAACCACGGCCGCAGGTTCCATGCGAGCTGCGCGCCGACGAAGAGATTGAGCGCGAGCCACGCGAACGCGAGCGCGCCGGGCTCGCCGCGCGGAGCGAAGTCGGCGAGCCAGCGGCGTTGGCGCACGACGGCGGCGGTGCCGGCGATCGCGATCGCGGCGACGTGCAGCGCTCCGAGCAAGTCGTGCGAGCGCCACGCAGCCGGCGACCACGGGCCCGGCACCGTGCGGTCGAAGAGCAGCACCACCGGCGCGAGCGAGCCGAGCACGATGCCGACCAGCGAGAACGAAGCGATCACGACCCGCAGCGCGGCGCCGAGCGAGAGCCGGTAGCCCGCGGCGCGCGCGACGACGCCGTTGGCGAGCGCGTTGACGCCGGCGGTCGCGAAGAGCAGCAGCGGCAGCTTGATCGCGGCGTAGAGCGCGAGCTCGTACGAGCTCCACGCGCCCATCGCCGCGCCGTACGCCGCGGAGCCCGCGACCAGCCAGAGCACCGCGTCGCGCGTGCGAAGCTGCCCGCGGCCGTCGCGGCGCGCGGCGAACGGGCCGGCGTCGCCGCAGAGCTCGGGCAGGCAGGAAAACGCGCTCGGAGCTTGCATCGAAAGCACTCTACGGCATAAAGTAGAACGCGGTTGGGTCCGAGAGGGGGCCTTGCAGAGTCTGTACGTCTCGGGCCGGCGCGAGGTTCGGGGGAACCCGCGCCGGCCACGAGCGTCGAACGCCGCTCGCGCACGTTCCAGTCGACGCGTTCGTCGATTCGGACGTCCGAACGGCGAACCTCTTCCTCGCGACTGAACTCTCGCCGCGCCGTCGAGTCGAGGCGCGCGCGGCGGCTAACGCTCGCGCGCCAACGCCGCGAGCACGTCCTCGACCGCGAGCGCGCGCATGCACACGTTGCCTTGCGGGTGGTCGCAGCGTCTCGACAGGCACGGCGCGCAGCTCGGCCGTTCGCGCGCGACGACCGCGCGGTGCGGCGAGCGGTCGCCGAGCGGCCACGGGCCGGTGCGCCGCGCATCCTGCGGACCGGCGAGGCACGTCACCGCCAGACCCGAGGTCCACGCGAGGTGCAACGGCCCCGAATCGCAGCCGACGAAGCTCCCACGGCGCTCCGCGACCGCCGCGAACAGGCCCGCGAGCTCGCGTAGGCCGCGCTGGCCGACCCAATGGCGCACGCGGTCGACGCCGGCGAGCTCGCGCTCGACGCGCGCGCCGGTGTCGCGCTCCGCCGGCCCCGACAGCGCGAGCACGCGCCGCCCCGCGGCCGCGAGCGCGCGCGCGAGCGAGATCGCGTGCGCCTCGGGCCACGCGCGGACGTCGTCGGGCGCCGCGAGCGCGAGCACGACCGGCTCGCGAGCCTCGCCGAAGAACGCCGCCGCGAGCTCACGGCCGCGCGCGCGCTCGTCCGCGGAGAGCTCGAGCTCGAAGCTCGCTTTGACCTCGCCGCCGACGGCGCTGCGGGCGAGCGCGAGCATCCGATCGACCGCGTGCTCGCCGTTCGCGGGCTCCGCGCGCGCGTGCATCGCGAACGCGCCGAGCCGCTCGCGCCAATCGCTCCACGCGAGCCCGAGACGTTCGCCCGAGCCGGCGACCAGCGCGGCGGCTGCGCTCTTCAGGTTCCCTTGCGCGTCGATCACGCGCGTCGGCGCGAAGCTCGCGAGCTCCTCGCGCAGCGCGAGCCACGCGCGAGCGCCGCCGCGGCGGTCGAATTCGATCGCGCGTTCGAGTCGCGCGAGCGGGCGGACGAGCTCGGCGTACTCGCGCTGGATCACCCACGCGAGGCGCGCGCTCGGTCGATGCGCGGCGAGCGCATGGAAGACCGGCAACGCGTGCAACACGTCGCCGAGATGCGACAGGCGCACGAGGACGATACGCTCATGGGTGCCCAAACGGCCGCGCATGATACGCCGCATCTCGACCAAGCTCCTCCTCGCGGTGATCGCGGCGGTGGTCGTGCCCTTCTTGGGCTTCGCGGCGTTCGTCAACTGGGAGATGGAGGAGCGCCTGTCGCGCGAGGTCGTGCTCGACTCGCTGCGCGGCCTCGCGATCGACCTCGGCTCGCAGCTCGATCGCGACCTCGAGGACCACGCGCGCCAGGTCGAGCACTGGTCGCGCGACCGCATTTGCCAGTACGCGATCGAGGAATCCGCGCGCGACCTCGAGATCCTGGAGTCGAAGACCACGTTCCGGTTGCTGCTCGGCGAGCGCTTCGACGAAGCGAAGCTTGCGTGGCCCGAATGGGACCTGCTGGTCCTGATCGATCGGCGCGGGCGTTTCGTCGTCTCGACCAACCTCGATGCGCGCGGCGAGGTGCTCAGCGACGAGCAGTGGAGCTCGTTGCGCTCGCGCAAGTGGGACGCCGAGCCGTGGTTCGCCGACGCGTCGTCCGGCAAGGTCGTCGGGCTCGATTGGCGGCCCGCGAGCTATCTCTCCGACCTCGCCGCGAAGGACGCGCACCTGCCGGAGCACTTCGAGATCGGTTGGGCGGTGCCGGTGTACGAGAAGCCCGAGCTCGAAGGCGGCGACGGCGCGAACGGCGACGCGAACGGTCCGGACGCGGCCGGCGAGCCGGTGATCGGCGTGCTGCTCGGGCTGGTCAATTGGACGCACGTGCAGAACCAGATCGAGCCGACGGTGCTCAAGAACTACTTCCAAGGCCTGGTCGGCCCCGACGGCAAGCCCTCGGCGTACGCGTGGGTCTGGCGCGCCGACGGCGACGCGATCTTCGCGCACCAGAACGTCGCGTTGTACGGCCAGAGCCTCGCGCGCGATCTCGGGCTGCCGCAGATGGTCGCGGCGGTGCAGGAGGGCGATTCCGGCTTCTATCCGGAGTACACGTTCAACGACAAGGCCAAGAACGCGGCGTGGAAGCGTTGCGCCGGACCGGAGCGTTTCGGCTTCCGCTGGGTCGTCGGCGTCGGCATCGACAACGACGACATCTACGCGGCCGCGAACGAGCTGCGCACCACGCTTTTCGAGGCGACCGGGATCGTCGTGCTGGTCGCGGTGCTGCTGACGATGGTGATCGCGCGGCGCACGACCGCGCCGATCCTCGAGCTCAAGGCGCACACCGAACGCGTCGCGTCCGGCGATCTCGGCGCGCGCGTCGAAGTGCGCTCGACCGACGAGCTCGGCGAGCTCGCCGGCGCGTTCAACACGATGACCGCCGAGCTCGCGGAGAACCGCAAACGCCTGGTGCGCGCCGAGAAGGATGCGGCGTGGCGCGAGATGGCCCGCCAGGTCGCGCACGACATCAAGAATCCGTTGACGCCGATCCAGCTCTCGCTCGACCTCGCACGGCGAGCGAAGGCGGAAGGCCGCTCGGATTTCGACGCGATCTTCCAGCGCACCACGGACACGATCTCGCGCCAGGTCACGCACCTGCGCGACATCGCCGCCGACTTCCACGCGCTCACCGGCGCCGAGCACGCGAAGCCGACCGTGTTCGACGCGTGGAAGCTGATGGGCGAGGTGCTCGAGCTGCACGCCGCGTGGGCGCACGAAGAAAGCGTCGGCATCGAGCGGCGCGGCGAAGGCGGTCTGGTGCGCGTCGATCCCGCGCTGCTGCGCCGCGTCTTCCAGAACCTGGTGTCGAACGCGCTGCAGGCGATGCCCGACGGCGGCTCGCTGGTGGTCACCGTCGAGCCGCGCGGCGAGCGCATCGTCGTCGAGGTCCGCGACAGCGGCCCGGGGCTCTCCGCCGAGGCGAAGCAACACCTGTTCGAGCCGTATTTCACGACTCGCTCGGCCGGCACCGGCCTCGGGCTCGCGATCGCGAAGCGCGTGATCGAGGAAATGGGGGGCACGATCGAGCTCGTCGACGCCGAGCCGCCGCCGGGCACGCTCGCGCGGATCTCGCTCGCGCGCCACGTCGGAGCTTCGGCTTGACGCGAGCGGTGTTCCTGACCGGCGCGACCGGTTTCGTCGGCGGGCACCTCGCCGCGAGCTTCGTGCGCGACGGCTGGCGCGTGCACGCGCTCGCGCGCGAGGGCTCGGACGTCGCGACGCTCGAGGCGCTCGGCGTCCGGCTGCACCGCGGCGACCTGCGCGACGCGCGGGCGGTCGCTGCGAGCATCGCGCGCGTCGCGAGCGACGAGAAGCGGCCGGCGATCGTCCATTGCGCCGCTGTGATCAGCTACCGCACGCGCGACGCCGAGTTGCAGCGCGAGGTCAACGTCGAGGGCACGCGCCACGTGCTCGACGCGTGCCGACGCGCACCGGTCGGCCGACTGCTGCACGTCAGCTCGGTGGTCGCGGTCGGCTACTCGCGCGCGGCGGGCGAGCTGCTCGACGAGGACGCCGAGTTCAACGGCGCGGAGCTCGGCGTCGACTACGTGACGACGAAGCGCGCGGCGGAGGAGCTCGTGTTCGCCTCCGGACTCGACGCGGTCGCGGTCAACCCGGGCGCGATCTTCGGTCCCGGCGGCGCGGGCGCGAACACGCTGCGCTTCCTGCGCCAGGTCGCGCACGGCAAGTTCACGTTGCTCGCGCCTCCCGGCAGCATCGCGCCGGTCGCGGTCGAGGACGTCGTGCTCGGCGCGCGGCTCGCGCTGGAGCGAGGGCGCTCGGGGCGCCGCTACCTGCTCGTCGAGTCCGCGCAGCCGCTGGTCGAGTGCTTCCGGATCGCCGCTCGCGAGCTCGGCGTCGCGCCGGTGCGCGCGCGCGCGCCGGCGTGGCTGTGGTCCGCGGTGCGCGCCGGAGCCGGGCTGGTCGATCGCGCGCGGCCGCTCGAGCTCCTGACGCCGCAAGCGGTTCGGATGCTCGGGCTGCACTTCGTGTACGACGCGGGTCGAGCGAGGCGCGAGCTCGGCTGGACGCCGGAGCCCTTCGAGCGCGTGCTCGCGCGGACGATCGAGTGGGCTCGCGCGGAGGGCCGGCTCGACTGACATCGTCCGGCGTCGGACGTTCCCGCGGCGAGCGGTCCGAGCCGCGTGGGCGCATCCGGCCCACGTCGCGGCGCGCGCATTCGTCGTCGTGGGAGCTTCCGGCGCGGCCCGCCGCCTGGTACGAGTCTTGATCCTCCGCGCCGCCCCCCGAAGGTCCCTCCATGCTGCATCCTCGTGCTCGTGCGCGCGCCGGCGCTTCCCGCGCGCTGCTGGTCGTCGGTCTCGCGCTCGCTCTGTTCGCCGCCTGGGTCGCATGGTGGGCGTTCAGGGGCGACGGCGCGACGACGCGCGTGCTCGGTCCGGGCAATGAAGCTCGCAGCACCGCCGCGCCGACCAGCGAGCTCGCGGCCGCCGACTCCGCGGGCGAGCGCGCGGGCACGCAGGTCGAGCTCGCGCTCGCGACGCCGAGCGGCATGGTGATCCCGGTCGGCGTGCGTTTGCGCGGCAACGGCAGTCTGTCCGGGCGGGTGCTCGATCGCGCGCCCGGCGCGCCGGTCGCCGACGCGCGCGTCGATCTGCTGCCGCTGCCGCCGGGCGGTGTGCAGGTGTTCGGCCGGATGCTGAGGCTCGC
>JADLBP010000167.1 GCA_020847695.1 Planctomycetota bacterium | reverse complement strand
GCGAGGAAGGCGACGGCGAGGATGCGCGAGAGCTCGTGCATGTCAGGGGTAGTGGTAGACGGACTGCAGACCGAGCGGCACGCCGAGCGCCCAGAAGCCGAGCAACAGCGCGCTCCACGCGATCAGGAAGACGACGCTGTACGGCAGCATCCACGCGACCAGGTTGCCGACCCCGGTCCCGCGCGACCAACGCCGGCAGTAGACGACGACCAGCGGGAAGTACTGCATCAACGGCGTGACGATGTTCGCGACCGAGTCGCCGATGCGATAGCTCGCTTGGACGAGCTCGGGCGAGAGCCCGACCTGCATCAGCATCGGCACGAGGATCGGGCTCATCAGCGCCCACTTCGCCGACGACGAGCCGATGAACAGGTCGACGAATCCGGAGAGCAGGATCACGCCGAGGATCGTCACCGCGCCCGGCAACGCGAGCGCCTTCAGCAGCTCCGCGCCCTGGAGCGCGAGCAACGCACCGAGGTTCGACGAGCCGAACGCGGCGATGAACTGCGCGGCGAAGAACGCGAGCACCAGGTAGTAGCTCATCGTCCCCATCGTCTTGGTCATGCCGGCGATCACGTCGCGGTGCGAGCGGACCTTGCCCGAGAGCACGCCGAACACCACGCCCGGCACCAGGAACACGACGAAGATCAGCGGCACGATCGACTGCATCAGCGGCGCGCTGAGCGACGTCAATCCGCCGTCGGGCGCGCGCAGTGGCGAGCTCGCCGGCAACACCGCCGCGACCAATCCGACCAAGCACGCGCCGAGCGAGAGGTTCGCCCACAAGAGCGCGCGCCGCTCGCGCGGATCGAGCGCGTGGAACTTCGGGATCTCCGCCGGATCGCCGTCGACCGCGACGTGTCCGAGCCGCGGCTCGAGCAGACGATCGGTGATCCACCAACCGAGCGCGACCACCATCACGCACGACGCCGACATGAAGAACCAATTGCAGAGCGGATTGACCGTCCGCGCGGGATCGACGAGCTTCGCCGCCTGCTCGGTGAAGCCCTGCAGCAAGGGATCGATGCCCGACGGCACGAAGTTGGCGCTGAAGCCGCCCGACACGCCCGCGAACGTCGCCGCGATCCCCGCGATCGGATGGCGGCCGGCGGCGTGGTAGATCACCGCGCCGAGCGGGATCACCAGCACGAAGCCCGCGTCGCCCGCGGTGTGCGACACCAACGCGACCAGGATCACCATCGGCGTCAGGAAGCGCCGCGGCGTGAACTCGAGCAGGCGCTTCAGCACCGCGTCGAGGTAGCCGGCGTGCTCGGCGACGCCGACGCCGAGCAGCGCGACCAGCACGATGCCGAGCGGCTGGAAGCCGGTGAAGTTCTTCACCAGGCTGCTCAACATGCCGACGAGCTCCGCGCCGGTGGTCAGGTCCTTGACGCGCAGCGGCTGCTGCGTGCGCGGATCGACCGCGGTGAACTCGACGCTCGCGAGCAGGCCGGACACCAGCACCGTGCCGAACCAGAACAGCACGAACAGGATCGCGGGATCGGGCAGCCGATTGCCGAGCCGCTCGACGGCGCGCAGCCCGCGCGCGAGGGCGCCTTCGGAGCGCGCGGGCCCGAGATCTCCGGTCATCGCGCTCGAACTCTAGCGGCCTTCGGATCGGCCGCCACGGTCGGGGTGCGTCCGCGCAGGGCGCGCGGCGGGATCGCGAGAGCCTTCGTGCACTTCGAGGCGCCGCGGAAACGCAGCCGGGGAGCTCGTAGCTCCCCGGGGCGATTCGGCGCGCACGGTCGGGCGCGCCGGGCTCAGTCGGTCGAGCCGCGGCTCAGCGCAGCTTCTCCCAGTACTCCGCCGGCATGTCGTGCGCGATCTTCAGCGCGCCGTTCGCGCCGCCGTAGACCGGCTCCTCGATGCGGATCACCTTGCCGCCGCCGAGGCGTTCGTGCATGTAGCTCTCGATCGCGTAGTCGAGCCCGCGGATCAGGCTGCCGCCGCCGGCGAGCAGCACGCGGCTGCGCAGCTTCTCCTGGAACTCGGGGTCGAACGTCTCGATCAGCTTCTGCAGCCCGTCGACGATCGGCTTGATGATCGAACGGCAGCACTCGCGCGTGTCGTTGGTGACGTCGAACTGCGTCGGCTTGCCGTTGACCGGGAAGGTGACCAGCGCGCGCTCCATCTCGTCGGAGACGGACGCGTACTTCTCCTTCACCGACTTGACCATCTGGATGCTGAACGCCGCGCCCTTGCACGACTTCGCGAACGCCTTCATCAGCTCGTCGTCGATGAAGTCGCCGGCGTAGTTGATCGTCAGCTGGTCGGACTCTTCCGGCATCGTGCCGTGCATCCGGCACAGGTCGGTCGTGCCCGCGCCGATGTCGATCACGAGCACGTCGTCGAGCATGTCGAGGCCGTACGCGACCGCGAAGGGCTCCGAGCACAGCATCACGGAGTCCACCGACTCCTTGGCCGCGTTCAGGATCGCTTCCTTGTTCTTGATCGAGGCTTGCGCCGGCACGCCGATCACCGCGTAGATCAGCTCGTCCTTGCGCGGACGCGCGCGGCGGATGATCTCGGCGAGCAGGTCCTTGGTCGCGCGGACCGAGTCCTCGTTCTCCTTGCCGGACGACGTGGCGAACTTGAGCTTGCCGTGCGCGAGCGGGCGGTGGAAATCGAGCGAGAGGCGCTTCTCGAGCGCTTCGTCGCCGAACAGCACGTCCTTCTTCAGCAGCTTGCGCGCGACCACGTCCTTCGGATAACCGACGTAGGACGCGACCGTTTCGCGGACGCCGTTCGAGGCGGAGACCGAGGTGCGCGATGACCCCAGGTCGATGCCCATGTAGAGGACGCCGTGGTCCTTGTCGGTGGTGTCTTCGGGTTTTGCGGACATGGTGCGGGTGTTCCTCTGAGCACGTGCCTGTCGGTCGGTGCTCGCCCTGGGGCGCGCGATCCGGACACGACGGAAGGATATCGACCCGTCAGTTTCCCGAACTCAACTGCTGTTTCAACTCCAAGTTGGCTTGGAAGATGCGCTTCATGAGCTCTTTCTTCGCCTTCGCGTTGGCGACGGCATCGTCCAAACCCTGAACGGATCGGTAGACGGACGACACGCCCGGGTCGATCGACTTTGCATCGATGAGACGGCGAAGCTCGTCCTCGGTCATCGCGAGCAGCTGGGTCAGCTTCGCGATGCGGCGTTCGAGCAGGTCGATCTGGCGTCGGTAGGAGTCGAGCTCGGTCGCAAGGTTGGGATCCCCGCCCTTCGCCTGCATGTCCTCGATCGCGTGGACCAGCGCTTCCTGCGCGCGGCGGGCGGACTGGAGCGCCTTGGTGCCCTCCTCCGCGACCAACCCGCGCAGCACGTCGCGCTGCATCTCGGCCATCGACGGCTCGAGCGCCTCGGGCGCCGCCGCCGGCTCGGGCACGGCCGGCACCGCCGCGGCGGGCTCCGGCGCGAGCTCGGGCACGAACTCCGGCGCGACGTCGCCGCGCTCGCGGCGCTCGCGCTCGTGCTTCGCCTGGAAGAACTCGTAGAGCTCGCTGTGCACGTAGCGATCGCCGCCGGCGCCCTGCGCGACGGAGAGCCCGCCCTCGGCGACCTCGACCAGCGTGTCGAAGAACAGGTTCGAGCCGTGCTGGTTGTGCGCGCCGCCGATCGACAGCGTGACGCGGATCGTCCGCGGCCCGGCGCGGAACGTCAGCTTGCGCGCGCCCTCCAACAGCCGATTCGCGAGGACGCGCGCGCCTTCCGGCGGAGTGTGCGTGACGAGCACGATCACCTTGTCGTCGACGACCGTGCCGGTCAGGTCGCTCTCGCGCACCGTCTGGCGCAGCAGCGATTGCACGCCGCGCAGCAGGTCGTTCTTGAACTCCTGGCCGTACAGATCCTGCATGCGATCCATCCGGTCGACCGCGATCACCAGGCAGACGAGCTGGACCTTGTACCGCTGCGAGCGCTCGAACTCGATGCGCATCAGCCGCTGGATCTCGGCCTCCGAGAAAAGTCCCGGGCCGCTTCCTTGCATCGGGGCTCGGCTGAAGTCGGGCATCGAACGGAGAAGGGACACGCGCGTGAGTTGGGGCGAAGTTGCGAGCGCGCGGGCCGCACACGATACCGACGGGCTCCCGCCGGGTCACGCGCGCCCCGAGAGGTCGCGGGATCCCTGCTGTCGACCGCCGGAAGCGCCGCTCTTGAGCCGACTTGGGGCTCGGCGGCCGCTCAGACCTCGATCAGCGCCTCGATCTCGCGGGCGTACGCGAGCAGGTGCTCGAACGCCGGGGCTTCGACTCCGAGCGCCTTGTGGGCGAATTCGGCGAGCTTGCCGAGCGACGCGGTCGCCGCCGGCAGCTCGGCCCGATACGCGATCTGGTCCGCGACCGCGACCACCGCGACCGCCGGGGTCGCGAGCACCTCGTACTGAGGTCCGTGGTGGAACTCGATCGACCGCGCGACGACCTCGGGCAGCTTCCACCGCGACGCGACCAGCGCGCCGACGTCGACGTGCGTGAAGCCGAGCATCCGCGCCTCGACGAGGTGCACCGCTTGCTGCGCGCGCTTCGCTTCCTGGACGACCGCGACGTACTGCGGTCCGAGGCTCTCGAGCATCACGACCTTGCCGATGTCGTGCAGCAGGCCGCACGTGTAGAACTCTTCCGCTCCGAGCCCGAGCGGCCGCCGCGATTCGCGCGCGAGCGTCTGGGCGAGTTGCGCGACGTAGATCGCGTGGCGCCAAACGGCTTCCAGGTCGAAATCGGGCAGCGCGGCGAGGTGCTCGTAGCGCGCGAACACGCTCGCCTGCAGCGCGATGTTGCGCAGCGAGCGCGCGCCGACGACGGTCGCGGCCTGTTCCGCAGAGAGCACGGGCTCCTTCAAGCCGTAGTACGAGCTGTTCGCGATGCGCAGCACCTTGGCGGTGATCGCAGCGTCGTGAGCGACGACCGCGCCGATCTCGTGGAGACCGACCTTCGGGTCGTTGATCATCGCGTTGAGCTTGGTGACCACCTCGGGCAGCGAGGGCAAGGTCAGTCGGTCACCGAGCAGGTGTTGGGCTTCGTGCTTTCCCATGCGGGCGGTTCGACGTTCGCGGGGCTCGCAGCCGTGCGTCGTCGAGGCGCACTCATCGGCACTCCCGAGGACCGAAATGGAACCGACTTGGGGTTCGCGCGACGCGAATGAATTTCGCGCCGTCTGCTAGGCTCGCGCAGGTCCGAGCCGATGCCTCCCGAACTGCTGAAGTGCCCGCACTGCGCCGCGCTGCTCTCCGCCGCCGATCTCGCGGGCTGCCCGTACTGCGGAGCGACGTTCGCGCGACCGGTCGCGCCGACGGGGGCCCCGGAGCCGCGCGCGGGCGGAGCGGCCACCGCCGAGAGCACCGGCGAGCGCCTGGCTCGGCTCGCGGCGCAGGCGGACGTCCGTGAGGTGCTCGAGAGCGAGCTCGTGGTCGAGCCCGCGCGCTCGCGCCGCGGCTGGACCGTCGCCCTGGGCGGGGTGATCGTCGCCTTCTTGCTGTTCGTCACCGTGCGACTCGCGCTCGATCGCCAGGTGCTCGCGCTGCTGCCGCTCGGGATCGCGGCGTTGGTGGTCGGGCGCGTGGTGCGCGCGCTCTCGCGCCGGCGAGATGCGCCGAGGACGCCGATCGAGCGCTTCGTCGCCGCGGTGGTCGGCAAGCGCACCGAGCTCTCCGGCGCGAGTCCGACTTACACCGCGTACTTCCTGACGCTCGAGTACGCCGACGGCGAACGCGACGAGCACGCGGTCGACGGCGCGATGTACGGCCTGTTCGCCGAAGGCGATCTCGGCATCGCATACCTGCAAGGCCCGGAGCTCGTGCGCTTGCGGCGCTTCGACTTGCGCTGACCGAGCGAACCGCGGCCCGACCCGCCACGGCCACAGCACGGCGCGCGACCGAGCTCGCCGCCGAGTTTGCGCGCGCTCGGCGCGAATGGAACCGCGTCGACCGGCGTAGCTCGACCGCCGATCGTCCGGTCTGCTAACGTCGACGCCGCTCGCGCATGTCCACCGAAGTCTTGAAGTGTCCGCATTGCTCCGCGCTGCGTGCGGACGCGCACGCGTCGACTTGCGCCTACTGCGGCGCCGCGTTCGCCGAGCGCGCGGCCGCGGCATCGCCCGCGCCGCTGACGATGCCACAGCGCCTCGCGCGGCTCGAAGCCGAGCCCAAAGTCCGCCAGTACCTCGAGCGCCCGCTGCCGAGGCCCGTCGAGTCGGGGTTTCCGCTCCGAGGCCTGCTCTTCGGCGTCGCGGCGCTCGCGCTGCTCGGCATGGTGCTCTCCCGTTCCGCGTCGCTCGACGGGCACGGCGTCGGCGTGTTGCCGATCGGCCTCGGGACCGTGCTCGTGATCGCGCTCGTGCGCTCGCGCAAGCGCAAGCGCGCGCAACGCGCAGCGCCGCCGACGCGCCGATGCGCTGCGATCATCGGCAAACGCACGGAGTCGTCGGACGGCGAGCAGACGCCGACCCGCTACTTCGTCACGCTCGAGTTCACGAACGGGTCGCGCCGCGAGTACGGGCTCGAGGGCAAGGCGTTCGCGCTCTGCGCCGAGGACGACGTCGGCGTCGCGGACACCGTCGGCGAACGCGGCGGTTGGCTGACGAACTTCCGGCGGTACCCGGGCGCGTAGCCGCCCGCCGCAAGAGTCGCCTACTCGGCTTCGCGCGCTTCGAACGCGAGCGAGAGCAGCGCCCAGCCGTCGATCTCGAAGTGCTCGACCTCGACGCGGACGCGGCGCGGCGCGGCGAGCTCGAAGTCGTGGACGTCGACGGTCGGCGCATGCCAATTCCAACGCTCGATCGCGACCGCGTCGTCGAGCCGCACGCGCACGCCGTCGTCGGACACGACCCGCAGGCGCCACTTGCCGGCCGGGAGCTCGAGCTCGGTCGCCGCGAGCGTGCCGAAGTGATCGCTCGGGAGGCGCGCCGCGCGCACCGCGTCGGGCACACCCGCGACGTCGCTCGCGCCGCCGCCTTGGTACGGGAGCGCGAGCGCGCCGAGCTCGAACTCGACCGCCTGCGACGCTTGCGCGCGCCAGCCCTCGAGGTCCTCGCGCGGATCGACGGTCCACGGGAACACGCGCACGCGCCACGCCGCGTCGACCAGCACGCCGCGCGTCTCGAGCACGCCGCCCGAGCACTCGACCGTCGCGCGGTACGGCGCGAGCGCGCCGGGCCGCGCGGGCTGGACGACGAAGACCGACGCATCGTCCGTGCGCGCGCCGAGCCGCACCTCGCCCTCGAGCCGTGGCGTGAACGCCTCGGTCGAGCCGAGCACGCGGTACGCGTGCGCCGTGCCGCGATCGGCGAGGCGCTGCAAGCGCGGCGACTCCCAGTCGTACGGCCCCCACTCGGTCATCAGGATCTTGTCGCGGCCGTCGAGCGCCTTGCGCGCGCCGACCGGCGACGTCCGAGCGGCCACCAGCTTCGCCGCGAGGCGCCGCCCGTGCTCCGACAGGTCGGCGAGCCCGTCGCGCGGCCCGGCGGTCGAAGGCGGCGCCGCGCGCGCGACGCTCGCGAGCCCGCAGTCCGGGCCGACCGCCTGCGGCGCGGCGACGTCGGCGAAGCTCGCGTTCTCGAGCACGACGTCTTGGGTCCCGCCGCGGAGCTCGACGCCGACCTGATCGCGCTCGAACGTGCAGTCGACGATGCGGTGGCCGCGCGAAGCGGTCGGGTTGACCTGCGCCCACGGCTTGGCGAGCAGGTCCGCGTCCTCGTCCCACCACAGCTCGATGCCTCGGCGGTTCGCCCGGAACGCGTTGCGCTCGATCGTCCAGTCCGAGCCGTGCTCGACCGCGATCCCCGCGAGCGTGTTCTCCGCGATCTCGTTCGCGACGACGCGGGTGCGGCTCGAGTACCCGCCCCAGATGCCGTAGTTCGACCCGACGAGCGCGTTGCCGACGTACTCGTTGTCGAAGGAGAACGTCATCTCGATGCCGATCGCCGGCGCCCACGAGAAGTCGTTCCGCCAGAGCACGTTGCCGGTGCAGCCGACGCCCGCGCCGACCTCCGCGCCTTCGAGCGCCGCCTTGCCCGCGAAGCCGAAGAAGCCGTCGCCGGAGTGCGTCGCGCTGTTCATCGCGATCAGGTTGTCGCGGTTCTGCTCGAAGAAGAGGATCCCGGCGGAGTCCTGGCCGCGCGAGTAGACGCCGTGCGAGTAGCCGCGCACGCAGAAGTCGAGCGCGTTGTGCTGCACGACGTTGCGCTCGCAACGGAACAGCCCGAGCCCCCACCCCGACAGGAACGAGAAGTCGTTGTCGATCACGCGCGAGTCGTCGACGCGCCGCAGCAAGAGCCCGTTCTGGCCGCGCCGCGCGCGGCAGCCGCGCACGGTGATTCCGCGCGCATCCTCGACGTAGATCCCGGCGCCGTAGTTCACGAGCCACTGATTCGCGTCGTTCTCGTGCGGCCAGAGCCAATCGCCGCCGTCCTCGGACTGCTCGGTCGAGCGCAGGCGCTGGCGCCGGTTGCCGGAGACGTCGCAATCCTCGAGCACCAGCCCGTCGGCGCCGCTCGCCCAGATCGCGGCCCGGTAACCGGAGATCACCGCGCGCTCGAGCGTCACGTGCTTCGCCGTGATGCGCACGCCGATGCCGTCGTACTCGTCGAACGCCGCGCCGTTGGCGGCTCCGTGCAAGCGCGCGCCGGCGAAGTCGACCGTGACGCCGTCGGCGACGATGCGCACGACGCCGTCGCCCGCGGCATCGATCAGCGGCGTCGCCGCGATCGCGACGCGGCAGCTGCGATCGATCACGAAGTCGTCGCGGTCGACGACGACCAACGGGAGCTCGCCCGCGAGCGCACAGCAGAGCGCGAGCATCACGCGCCCCTCCCCGCGAGCCCGAGCTCCGCCGCGTGCGGCCGGAGCGCCTCGATCACGAACCCGACGTGCGCCGCGAGATCGACGCCGAGCAGCTCGACGCCCGCGAGCACCTCGCTGCGCTCGACCTTGGCGGCGAAGCCCTTGTCCTTGAACTTCTTCAGCACGCTGTCGGCGCCGAGCGACGCGAGCCCGTCCGGTCGCACGCGCGCGCACGCGCCGACGAAACCGGTCAGCTCGTCGCACGCGAGCAACGCCTTGTCGAGCGGGCTCTCGTAGGCGACGCCCCAACGCGTGTAGTGCGCGGCGATCGCGTGCGCGAGCTCGCGCTCACCGCGCTCCTCGAGCCAGGCGACGATCCGCTTCGGGTGCTCTTCGGGCCACTTCTCGTAATCGGCGTCGTGGAGCATCCCCGCGAGCCCGAAACGCTCGACGTCGGCCTCGCCGGCGCCGTAGCGGAGCGCGGCGGCGCGCATCACCAGCTCGACCGCGCGAGCGTGCTTGCGCAGCGCGTCGGTCTCGGTCCACTCGCACAGATGCCGCCACGCGCCGTCTCGATCGAGCGTCACTCTCGTTCCCGTCCTTCCGAGGGGGATCCAGTTGCGTTAGCTTGGGGCGCAGCGCATGTCGCCGTCGCTCGCTCTCGCGCTCTCCTGGCTCTCCACGCTCGCTCCGCAGAGCATAGCGTCGCCTGCCGACCGCTTCGTCTTCGAGTCGACCGAGCCCGGCGGCTTCCTCGGCTCGGCGCTCGCGAACCTCGGCGACGTCGACGGAGACGGCTGTGACGAGCTCGCGCTCGGCGCGTTCGGCGCCGAACGAGCGCGCGGCCGCGTGCAGGTCGTGCGCGCGCGCGACGACGCGCCGCTCGCGTGCTTCGCCGGGCGCGCCGCCGGCGAGCTCGCGGGGCTCGCGCTCGCTCGCGTCGGCGACCTCGACGGCGACGGCGTGCCCGAGCTCCTCGTCGGCGCGCCGGGAGCCGAGCCCAACGGCGCCGCGTCCGGGTCGGTGCGCTTGCACTCGGGCCGCGACGGCGCGCTGCTGCGCGAGTTCGCCGGCGAGGCCCCGACCGACGAGTTCGGCGCCTCGGTCGCCGGCGCGGACGACGTCGATCGCGACGGCACGCCCGATTTCCTGGTCGGCGCGCCCGGCGTGTCGCGCAAGGGCTACGCGATCGGCCGCGCGGCGATCTACTCCGGCAAGACGTTCGAGATCCTGCGGCTCTGGGGCGGCGAGTCCGGCGAGGATCGCTTCGGGAGCGTCGTCGCCGGGCTCGGCGACGTCGATCGCGACGGTCATGGCGACGTCGCGATCGCGGCGTTGCAGGTGCTCGGTCCGCGGCCCGGCTACGTGCGCGTCTACTCCGGCATCGACGGCCTGTTGATCGGCCGCTACGGCGGCAAGGAACCCGGCGACGCGTTCGGCACCGCGCTCGCGAGCGTCGGCGACGTCGACGCGCCGGGCGTCGATCCCGGCGGCGAGCTCGCGGTCGGCGCGTACCTCGCGTCGACCGACTTCCCGGGCGCCGGCCAGGTCCAGATGATCTCGATCGCCGACGGAAAGGTGCGCTGGAGGCTCGATGGCGACGCGCCGGGCGCTCAATTCGGCGCCGCGCTCGCCGCGGTCGCGGACCTCGACGGCGACGGCGCGCGCGAGCTCGCGATCGGCGCTCCGCAGTCCGGCCGCGGCGCCGGCGAGGTGCGGATCGTCTCGGGTCGCACCGGCGCGACGCTGTTCATGCTGCGCGGCGAGCGGCCGTTCGAGCGCTTCGGCGCCGCGCTCGCCGGAGTCGCGACGTGCGGCGGCCCCGCGCTCGCGGTCGGCGCGCCGGAGCACGGCTCGCGGCACGCGCTCGGGGGACGCGTGTACGTGCTCGACCTCGCTCAGCGCGCGCGGTAGACGTCGACCGAGAGCCTGCCGGCGGACGCCCGCGTGCGGTAGACGGCGAGGATCTCCTCCTTGCCGTCGCCGTCGAGGTCGACGTTGCGCAGTGCGACCAGCTTGAACTCCTCGCGCGCGCGCAACGTGCGCGCCGCCTCGCGCGGACGCGAGCCTGTCAGCTCCTTCGCGCGCCGCTCCGCGAGCCCGGCGAACGCGCCGGCGATCCGTTCGAGGTCCCACGTCGTGTTCGGATCCTCGAACAGCACGCGTGCGATGCCCCGATCGAGCGCGGAGCCCTTCAACGGTCCGCCGGGCACCTCGCGGCCGCGCCAGAGCTCGAGCTCGGAGCGATCGGAGCTGACCAACGCGACGTCGGCGCGGCCGTCGCCGTCGAAATCGCCGATGGTGCCGCCGCGGAAGCGCCGCGCGGTCTCCTCGAAGCGTTGGATGAACTGCTCGGGGTTCTTGAAGAGCTTCAGGATCGCCGGCAAGCGCACCGCGAGCTCGTTCTTCCACTTCGGCGTGCTCGAGAACGAGCGCCCGTCGACGTTCTCGTAACCGGTCGCGCCGATCGTGACCTCCCACTCGCCGAACACGCCGCGCACGAGCTCGGCGACGGTCGGGACCTGCACCTTGACCAACAGCAAGTCGGGCCGTTGATCGTCGTCGAGGTCGACGAGCTGCAGCGCCGTGATGTCGTCCGCGGTCTTCAGGATCGTCGAGGGTTGGCTGAACTGAGGTCCCTTGGCCGACGCCGCGAACACCCAGACCTTGCGGCGGTGCGCGATCACGTAGTCGGGGATGCCGTCGCCGTCGAGGTCGCGCGAATCGAGGTCCGGATCGTCGCTGATCGCGAGCGTGTGCCCGGGCCGGACCTTCGCTTCCTCGATCGTGTCGCGGAAGAGCGAGACGTCGACGCTCGCGTCCGGCGTCTCGCCGAACGAGCCGTCCTGGCGCTGCAGGTGCCACGCACGCAGCGAACCGTCGACGACGTACAGATCGGGACGTTGGTCGCCGTTGACGTCGCGCACGGAGAGGTTCGGGATCGAGAAGGAGCTCTCGAGCACGTCGGAGAGCTCGTTGGTCGACCGCGCGCCCCAACGCGAGACCTGCGTCGCGACCACCGCGGTGCGCTGGAACGCCGCGTAACGCGCGGGCGTGCCGTTCTCGACCGTCTTCGCGCCGCCCTGGATCCAGACCTCGAGCTTCTCGCCCGCGGGCAGCACGAGATCGGGCCGCCCGTCCGCGTTGACGTCGCGCGCGAAGTCCGCGAGCGTCGGCTTGCCGACGCGCAGCACGAAGCGCGCGCGCCGCGTCAGCCGCTCGACCGGCGCGAGCCCGCGCTCCGCGTCGAACGCGTAGGCGAGCGCGCCGTCCGGCGACAGCACGACGAGCTCCTCCCCGGCCTCGCCGTCGAGGTTCGCGAACGTCACCAGCGTGTGCGCGGGATCGGCGAGCCGCGTGCCGGTCTTCGGCTTGCCGCCGAGCGGCGCCGCCTCATCGGGGACGCTCGCGTGCACGACGAGCTCGCCTCCAGCGCCGATCAGCACCAACTCGCGCTCGCGATCGCCGTCGAGGTCGACGAACGCGTACTCCGCGACGTCGAGCGCGGGCTCGAGCGTGCGCACGAGCTCCAAGACCGCGCCCGCTGTCTGCGGCGGGGTCTGCGGCGGCGCCGGCGCTTGCGCCGAGGCGAACGCCAACGGGACGAGCACGAACGGCGCGCTCATCGCCACCGCACCTCGAGCACCTGGCTCCGCTCGCGCACGATCACGCCGCGCGGACCGCCGTCGCGCTCGGGGAAGTCGATCTCGGCCTCGGGGGCGATCGTCTGCTCCCAGAGCGGCTTCTCGAACACGCTCGCGCCCTCGCGTCCGACGCGCAGCGCGAAGAGGCGCACGTGCTCGGGCTCGGCGCGCACGAAGAGCTCCGACCAGCCGTCGCCGTTCTGGTCGCCGACGAAGCGCGCATTGGGATCGAAGCCGCGCAAGCGCACCGGGAAGCGCCACGAGACGTCGGGCTTCTTCGACAGCACGCCCTTCTTGTTCAGGTAGACGTAGAGGTCGGCATCGAGCGTCTCCGACGAGATGCTGCGCAGTTGGTCGATCAGGTCCGGCCGCACGCACCGGACGACCAGGTCGGGATACGGGTCGGCGTCGACGCGCTCGAAGCTCGCCGCCGCGACGAAGCCCGCGATCACCAGCAACTGCGACGGCACGCCGCGCGCGCCGAACAGCGGCGCCTCGGCGGTCTGCGCCGCGTCGCCGCGGCCCTGGCCCTGCACGAAGAAGAGCGCCTGCGTGCGCACGTCCTCGGACCGCTTGTCGCCGGCGAAGATCGCGCAGTCGACGCGCCCGTCGAGGTCGAGATCGATCGCGCGCGCCGCGTACGAAGCGTCGAGCCTGCGATCGCGATCGGCGAGCACCGGCAACGGCGCGCTCTGCGTCGCCGTGGTCGCGAACTTGCCGCGTCCGGTCTGCAAGTACGTCCACAACCGCCGCGTCGTCTGCGCGACCAAGTCGAGGTCGCCGTCGCCGTCGAAGTCGAAGAAGTGCGGCGACGGCACGCGCTCGACGACGTCGAGCAGCGGATCGTAGAAGTCGAGCTCGTCGGTGGTCCGCGAATCGAGGCTGAAGCTGACGCGCAGCGTGTCCGCGCGCCGGCTCCCGCGGAACTCCGGCGAGCCGTTCTCGAGCGACATGTACGCCGAATCGTCGAGCGGCTCCGGCGGCGACGTCAGCACGACGCTCTCGGCGAAGCTCGCCGCGCCGTCCGCGCCGCGGCGTTGGAACGCGAGGCGCCAACCGCCGGGCTCGGGCACGACCACGTCGAGCTTGCGATCGCCGTCGAGGTCGCGCAGCCCGTCGCTCCACGGATGGATGCGCTCGGGATCGGCGAGCTGCCAGAGGAAGTCCGCCGCGAAGAGCCGCACGAAACGCTGGTCCTCGCTCGCCTTCGGCCGCCAGCAGTACGCGCCGCCGGCGGAGAAGAGCACGATCTCCTCGCCCGGGTCCGCGTGCACGTCGCCGACCGCGAACGCGCTGGTGTCGGCGGTCGCGTCGAACTCGAGGTCGGGCTTCGCCGAGACGGCCGCGCGCGCGCCGCGTCCGAAGTGCACCGCGATCGAGCGCGCGAAGCGGCGCTTCGGGTCGAAGCGCGCGAGCACGAGGTCGGCGACGCCGTCGCCGTCGATGTCGCCCCAGGTCGCGGCGCTCGCGCGCAATCCCGCGGGCAGCGGCACCGTCACCGTCTGCACCGGTCCGGGCGCCGCGCCCACCTGACAGGCGAGCAGCCAGGCCGCGAGGCTCACGCGACCCTCACGCGGCGATCATCCCTGGCGCTCACGCGTCGACGATTCGCGACGCTCACGCGACGATTCTTCGCGACGCTCACGCGTCGACCTCTTCGAGCCGATCGGCGTCGCCGCCGCCGAAGCGCAGGAGCCACAGGATCCGAAGGTCCCACGCCGCGTCGGTGCTGCGCCAGCGCACGAGGCCGAGCAGCACCGACGTCGTGCTCTCGCCGCGGTCGCGCTCGTAGTCGAAGAGGATCGGCACGGCGACGCGCCGCACCTCGTGCTCGCGGCGCGAGAGCGGCGCTTCGAGCGAGAGCGCCTTGCCCGCGCGCACGAGCTCGAGCTCGAGCTCTGCGTCGTCGGGCGCCGAACGGATCGCGTCGAGCAGCGCCTCGGGGTGCCCGATCGGCGCGCCGTCGACCGCGCGGATCAGGTCGCCGTAGCGCACGCCGAGCGCGCGCCATGGGCTCTCGCGCGTCAGCCCGACGACGACCGCGCCACCGCCGGGTCCGAGCCCGACCGCGCGCGCCTCGCCCTCGGTCGCGGCGCGCACGACCCCGCCGACCCGCAGCGCTGCGCGCAGCCGCGGCGCGACGTCGCGGCCGGCCGGATGCACGCGCGCGACCCACGTC